>CAZZDO010000019.1:0-25954 GCA_964653205.1 uncultured Armatimonadia bacterium
TCGCGTGGGCCGGGACATCCTGGACCGGCCCTCCATCGGCTATCCCTTCGCCGCCATCCACAACACCGAGGAGCTGCTCGCGCGGCTGATGTGCGGGTGGTGCGCCGGGCTGCCGGGGTGCCCGCGCTACAACGGCAGCCACGTCCACGCCGGGGTGGACTTGCGCGCCACTCTCGGCGAGGCCGTCTGCGCCATCATGGACGGCGTCGTGGACCCGCGCTCGGACACGCCGCATTCCGGCTACGGGCCGGGGTGGACCATGGGGCAGGTGATGATCGTGCGCACGACCCTCCCCCCCACGCCCGACGACCCGGCGGGGGTCTCGTTCCTGATCGTGTACGGGCACACGCAGAAGCACACGGTGAAGGGTGGGGACGCAGTACGAGCGGGGCAGCAACTGTGTGAGATCGGGCCGTGGCCGGACCGCGAAGGCGGGCCGCACCTGCATGTGACGGTAAGGCTGGGCGACTTGCCGCGGTACGGTTGGGGGACGCCGACGTTGCAGGGGCACCCGGTGCGCGAGGGGGCGGAAGTGGTGGCGTGTGAGGAGGACGTGGTGCGGCTGGGCTATCGCGAGCCGTTAGCAGCGCTGTGGGGGATCATGCCGGCAGTGACGATCTCGTTGCCGTAGCCGTCCGCCGTCCCCCCTATTGCTCGGCGACCATCTGCACGCCGAACTCCAGGTCGAGGTCCACTTCGAACAGGCGACGCCAGGGCAGGCGTACGCGAGTCTCGTCCAGCTCGGCGAGCACCAGGCCCGAGCGGGTGTCGCCCGAGCCGATGGACACGGACTGCCGCCCCAGGAAGTGCTCGATCCACAGGTCGGCGGCGGCGTGGGTCAGCTCCTCGCGCACGATGGCTTCGGCCTGCTGGTGGCTGTGGGAAAGGTCGAACACCGAGGCTTGCAGCAGGTCCATGACGGTGCGGGTCACGCCGGGGCGCACGCGGGACATGTAAAGATAGTCATCCACGAGGTGGTAGAAGAGCAGGCCCACGTGTGCGCGCTCGCTCGCGATGAGCGAGTTGAGCAGCCGCAGGTACCGCATCGGGGTGAGGCTCACGACGACGTTGGCCAGGTCGAAGGCGCCCTTGTCCTGCAGGGCGATCAGCCGCAGCGTGCCTTGCGCCAGCGCCGACCCCACGGAGTTCCCCGCGGTGTTCCACCCGCCGAAGCTCAGCAGCTTGAGCGGCTCGATGCCCGCCGCCAGCAGCGCCGTGACGAAGTCATCCTCGGCCCCGTTGGCGAAGGCGGCATCGCACACCGCCAGGCCGTGGTGGTCGAGATCAGCCAGCCGCCGGGCGAACTGCGCCAGCTTGGCCCGCCGCGCCGGCCGCTCCGCCTCGCTCGCGTAGTGATCCCGCGGCCGCCGCATCGGCGCGTTGACCGCCAGCACCAGGTCCGCCTTCTCCGGCGCGCTCGCCATCTCGCCCCCGATGACCTTGACGTTGGCCGCCAGGGTCTCGTTGAAGGCGCGATCTTCGAAGGCCGCGGTATTCTTCATGTGCGCCGCGTTCGACGGCACCACGTACACCCGCGGCACCTTCGACATGTGCAGATGCACGAAGCGCGCGAACAGCGTCTGCCCCACCTCGTCGGCCCCGGGGTACAGCATGACCTTCGCGCCAAGGCGCTTCGCGGCGATGCGCTGCGCCAGGTCGGCATGCTCGGACTTGTGCAACCCGTGGGCCGCGGCGTCCTCCTGCGTCAGCGCCAGGAAGTCCAGCGCCCCCTCCGCCACCAGGTCCACAGCCTTCAGGTTCACGAGGTGGTTGCGTTCGCGGCAGGCCAGGTACTGCCCGAGCAGGTCCGGGGGGAGGCGCCGCTTGACCTGCTCCAACTCCCTCCGGTGCGCCTCTTTGCCGCAATCCGCCACGAGGCCCACCAGCTCGGAATAGCGCCGCAGCAGTTGCCAGTACAGCGCACTGTTGTCGCTCGCGGCGGTGATGGACAGGCGCATGACGACGTTGGCGGCCAGCACCTGCATCTCCGGTGCGCGCTGCCGCAACGTCGTGACCGTGTCGAGCCGTTCGAGGGCCAGTTGCGTCCGCACCAGCGGCGTGCGCGACGCGACGAGTCCACCGTAGGCAAGCATGTCCAGCGACAGGATCGCGGCATCCGCCCCGCCCTGCGCTTCGGTCAGCAGCCAGTCGGCGATTTCCTCGGGCTGCCCGGGCTTGGTGAAACGCCCGAGCAGTTCCAGCGGCGGCATGAGCAGCTCGTAGTCCACCATCTCGGCGAGCATGCGCACATGCTTGACCGCATACGGCCGGTCGTCGAGCGGGACATAGATCACCTTGTGGGGACGGTGCCGGAGCGTCAATGCTCTCACCTCGAGCAGCTAAGCCAGCGCCTCACGGTAGCGGCGGGTAGCCGCTTGCAAGCCCCGTGCCTCGGCGCCGGTGACAATCGCGCCGATGAGCAGGCCCCGCACCCCGGTGTCCGTGAGCGCGGCGACATCCTCGGGTCGGATGTGTCGTTGGGTCGGGACGATGACCGGCTTGCCGGCCGGCGCCATCGCCCGCACCACCTCAGTATAATCGCACAGGTCACTGACTGACAAGGCCTTGCCGTAACCCTCGTGGGCGATGATCGAGGCCTCCACCATCCGCACCCCCGACAGCCCCGCCAGCGCGGCCAGCCGCCCCATGTCGCCATGCCCCACCGCCGCCATCACCGGCAGGTCATCCTGCGCCAGCATCCACGCCGGCATCGCCCCGATGTAGGCGTCCATGAAATCGAGCCCCAACGCGGCCAACCGGCACACATCCTCGGCCGAGGCCATCGCCGCGAAGTCGCCGGGCACAATGCCCACCGGCAACCCCAGCGCCACGATCTCGGCCAGCACCCCGGCCTCTTCCGGCAGCGACCCGAACTTCACGCCCGCGGCGGCGTGCTCGATGTTGATATGCACCTTGAGGCCCTCGGCCCCGCCGTCCACGGCCGCGCGGGCCAGGTCCGGATCATTCGCCGGCAGACTTACCAGCAGCGCCGGCGGCCCGGGGCGTTGCAGCAACTCAAGGGTGCGGCTGGTCGGCGGCATCGGCTCCTCCTGAGGTCCTCACTCTGGCGGCGGTGGGAACGTCGTCAACGGGAACACCACGCGCAGATGCGTCACCCCGTCCAGGGCGTGGTTGGCCAACTCCCGCGTCTGCTCTTCCATGGCCTTGCGGCCGCGGGGCTTGCCGGGGATGAGCCACAGGCCCCGCCGGCCCCGGTCGGTAGCGGCGTCATTGCTCTCGCCCACGGCGTCCGAGATCGCGATGCGCGGCATCAGCTCCCACGGCCCGCCGTTGAAGCGCACCTCCACCATCGTTCGCGACCACACGCGCTGCACCCAATCGGCGTAGTCGCCCAGGATGTCATCGGGGCGGTAGCTGGGCAGGATCGTGCCGGAGAAGAAGGGCGGCTGGCCGGAGAAGTCCGGCGCGTCATCGGCCGGCCCGATGATCAGCCACTGGTGCCCGCTCAACGCATATGTCATCTCGGGGCTGCGGGCGTGCTTGCGGGGGATGATCTGGAAGCCGCCGATCATGCCATGCGGCGCGGTCGAGACATCAATCACGCCGGGGTGGTTAGCCCGCACGCGCCCCGGCCAGCAGTACAGCCCGCCCTCGAAGCGCCCGATGCCGGTGACGGGCCGGTCCACGACCCCGGCGGGCACCGGTCCCTCGCCGTAGTCCAGCGTGATCGCCCCACCCGGCCGGTTCTCGAAGACAGCATACAGGGGCAGACGGGGAGGCTCGATGCGACTGACAAGCAGGATATCGCCCTCGTGAGGCTGGTAGTCGGGAGGGAGGGGCGTAGCGGCGCGATTCATCGCGCCTGCCGTCGAGGGCGCGATGAATCGCGCCGCTACGATGCAGACCGGCGAGTTCACGTACGGCCCCATCCCGCCGCCGAAGATGCTGCTCCCGCCGGGGATGTCCGTGACGATGGCCGACGAGCGTTGGCGGGTGGCCGCGCCGACCATCTCCCCGCCCGGCACGAGCGACAGTGTCATCGGCCGGCCCGTCTGGGGGTGGACCGCGACCTTGATGTGGATGGCGTTGACGGCCGTGGCCGCGATGGCGCTGTCGTGCGCCCAGCCCGCGGCGGTGTAGCTCGCCGGGTTGACGCGGTCGGCGGGAGCGACGACGCTGCCGAGGCGCTGCCACGTCGCGCCGCCGTCGGTGCTGGCCTCGATGGCCCCGCCCGCGGCGTTGGTGATCCGCAAGCGCAGGCTCTCACGGCCCTGAGCGTCGGCCAGACCGCCGGCCAGCAGCGCCGCGACGATCAGGGCCCGCGCGCATCCGCGCCGCATGGCCATCGCTTCCCTTCCTGCCGCCGCCGTCACGCCCCGAACTTCAGCTGCGTCCCCGCGAAGTTGGTGAGCAGGTTCATGATGTCCTCGCCGGTGAAGTTCCCCAGGCCGCCATGCATGCACGGCCGCTCGCCGAAGGACTGCACGTCATCGGGCCGCACCCCGGCGCCATGGAACACCGCCGGGACGGCGTCCCCGGTGTGGTCCCCGAACGTGATCGGGGTGCAGTGGTCGCCCGTCACCATGATGACGGTCTGCGTGAAGTCGAGGTGTTCGAGCAGGTAACCGACCGCGTTCTCGACCTTCGCGATGGCCGCCATCTTCTGCTCGACATCGCCGTCGTGGCCGCCCAGGTCCGGGGCCTTGATGTTGGCGAGCACGAAGTCGTGATCATCGAGCGCCTTGACGACCGCGGCGGCGATGGCGATCTCGTCGGTGTCCTTCCCGCCGGTCGCGCCGGGGACGTCAATGACATCCATGGCGAGGTATTCACCGAGCCCGCGCACCAGGTCCACCTCCACGATCATCGCGCCATGCAGGCCGTACTTGTGGGCGAAGGGCTCCAAGTCAACCGCCGTGCCCACGCCGCGCGGCAGCGCCGCATTGGCCGGCGGCAAGCTCTCGGCCACGCGCTCGGCATTGATCGGGTGGGCCGCCAGCGCCTCGTGCGCCAGCCGCACCCATTCGTTCACGATGCGGGCCGTCCGCTGCGCCGCCGGGTCGCTGGCGGCTTCGGGCAGCGGTGCGCAGTCGGGGTAATCCACGCCCTCGTGATGCGGGTCCACTTCAGTGATGCGATGGTCGAGACCTGCGGCAGACTGCGAGCAGTCTGAGCGTAACACCAGCGCCGCGCGATGCTCGACCGACTCCTTGAAGAGGCACTGCACGCCGTCAATGAGCCCCGCCTTCTCGTTGACGGCGGCGGCGAGTTGGTCGGTTCCCTCCTTGATGCGCCCGGCCCGGCGGTCCACGAGCTTGCGCCCGTCCACGGTGGCGAAGTTGCACCGGAACGCCACATCGCCGGGCAGCACTTCCAGGCCCACGCCCTTGGCCTCAAAGGGCCCGCGGCCCTTGTAGTACTTGAACGGGTCGTAGCCCAGGATGGCCATGTGGGCGGTGTCCGAACCGATGATCCGGCCCGGAGACACGGGGTTGAGCATCCCGCACAGACCCTCGGCGGCGAGGCGGTCCAGGTGTGGCGTAGCGAGCGCTTCCAGCGGCGTGCGCCCCTCCAGCGCCGGCACCGGCCGGTCGCCCAGGCCGTCGCCCAGGAAGATGATGATCTTGGCAGGTTGCGAGTCTGACATGGCGGCTCCTTGGGGAAGGTGGCAAGTCACAGACAGCAGGGCTCAGATTGTAGCGGTTTGCCCCGATGGAGTCAATGCGCGGGGGAGCACAGTCGGCGAACCACCCCGGAAGGGGTGTGCGGCACAGCGGGCAGGGACGCAAACGGGCGGCTGATGCCGGCTACTGCGCCCGCACTTCCAGTACAAACGCCGAGTGGGCCGGCATCCGTTCCGTGCGCTGCAGGAGCTGGCCGGTCACCTCGCCAGCGGCTTCGCGCCTTGAGTCGGCCCGGAGGAAGGTGAGGGCGTAGCGCTGCCCGGGCTTGATCTCATGGTGGCTTAGGTCAGCCCGCCACTGCACCGTCTGCGGCTGGGCGCTGATGTTGGTGAACACGAAGCCCAGCGTGCCGTCATAGGCAGCCCAGGCCGTGGCCAGCACCGCCGCGATCTTCATCGGGCGGTTCTTGGGGTCGGTCACGGTCAGCTCTGGCACTTCGCTCAGGAAGCGCACCGGGCGCTGCAGCCAGCCGTAAGTCAGGAACTTCCGCGCCGCCCGCCGCAGCCCCACCACCTGCTGGAAGTACGCCCGCACGTCTCCCAGGTCCGGCGCCGTCAGCACGTTGGCCGGATTGCCGGTCGGCCACAGCCGCGCGAACTGCACCCCGGACACGAACGTGTTGCCGCAGCCGGCGTAGAAATTGTCGCCGTCGCCCTGCGGCCCGCGCCAGGCGATGGTCCGGCCGTAGCTGGGCACCTGGTCGCCGTACACCGCCGCCCACAGGTTCACCCATCCCGGCCACACGTTGTAGGCGTTCAGCCGCAAGTCAATGACGTCGAGCAGGCTCTCGGGCGGCGTTTCACCCGAGACGAAGGCCTGCGGGTTGACCTGGCGGATGGCATCGCGGATGGCCTGGCAGAACTCCCGCACGCCGTCGGCCCCGAAGCCTCCTGCCCCGACCGGATGCCCGTGCTCGGCGCTGTAGCACGGCGAACCGCACTGCCCACCGAGTTGGTCGAGGTAGATGCCCGCCACGCCTGCCTCTTTGACGAGCCGCACGCTCGCCTTCACCAATGCTTCCCGGAAGGTCGGTGAGGCAGCACAGATCATCAGGGGCTTGCCGGCACCGGTGGCAACGTCGGGGATCGGCTGACCGGAGAAGCCCGTCAGCGTCCACTTCTCCATGCCCGCCGGCCAACTCGGACACTGCGTATCCCACTGCAGGCTGTTGAGGTATGGGGTCACGAGGACGCCTTCGGCCGCGAGTTGCTTGACGAGGGGGATGAACCACTCCTCCGGCGGCCAGCGCAACGGGTCCGACCCGTTGTCGTTCGGGCTCCAACTGTAGAACTGGTATCCCAGCGAGCCGCCGAGGACTTCCCTGACCTGCCGGGCGAAGGCGACGTGCGCCTCTCGGCCGTACTTCCCGTGCCCCCGCATCCAGATGTCCGTCTCCTTGACGACTTGCGGAACGTCCGTCCGCTGCTCCAGCGGCCCGCGGCGACACCACTTCTGCTTCAGCGCCCAGGCGCGGTACATCCGGGCCGCGTCCCACCAGTCGCCCGTGGTGGCGCCGAGGACCACGGGGTAGGGCGAGGCGTAGTCCACCCCCGGCTGCGGGGCGTTCACCGGCACCTGCCCGATCTTGAGCGCGATGGCCTCGGTGCCCTGGGGGTTGTCCATGACGAAGCGCTTGGGGATGATCTCGCCGTCGTAGGCCGCCCAGTAGAGCCCGCGCCCGGCGTCATCCACGAGCGTGCCGAACTGCATCTCGGGCTGCCAGTGCCCGTACGGCTCCTGCGTGCCGACGAGATAGCCCGTCGGGGCATGGAACGGATCACGCCATGACCGCCCGCAGGCGCGAGGGAAGGCGAGTTAGAAAAAGGCCGCCCCGTCGGACCCCTGAGAGATGGGGAGGGGGTCCGGGTTTGGGACGGGGCGGCCGCGCCGGGGGCCGGGAGGAACGGGACATCGGCCCTCGGCTAAAACGTGGCGTGTCGTGTGTGGTGCGGCACTACCCCCTATTCAGACATCCCCGCAATGCGGTCCCTCGTTGCGCAACCACGCGTACGCATCATCGCCCTCGCCCCACCGGAGCACAACCACGTAGCGACTGCGGTAGCCGACGCCCCGCACGTTCTCCACCGCCTCACGCGGCAGGCGCCACTCGGCGAGGCAGCCGCGCACCTCGGAAATCAGACGGTGACAGTAGTCGTCGTAGCCTGCCGCCTCCAGCCACTTCTCAAGCATCGCGTGGCGCACCACGCGGCCACGCGCCAAGCCGAGCCGGAAGAGGACCAGCCAAATTGCCGCCCGCACCTTCCTCTCGGCGCCGTTGATCGTCACGAACCCCACGTTTTCGGGGTCCATGTAGACTGTCGGTCGGTTCACAATGCCGTCCGTGCTCACTGCCGATGCCTCCCCTCGGCCAACTCATCGCACAGCACCTGCAGGCCGGCGATGGCCGCCTGCGCCTTCTCGTACGCTTGGTAGCCCTCGTGCGCGATCGCGCGGAGGTCAACGCGGCCCTCGTGTGTGGCGGCGTGGGGGGCGGCGGCGGCTCTCTGGATGGTGAGGAGGAGGGTGCGGACCCGCGCCATGTGCTGCTCCGCGGTCGCGACCTGCTCCCGCCACCGCGTGATGTAATGCAGTAGCTCGCCCGAGCCCTTGGCCCGCTGCGTCTGCTTCGGCAGTTCGGACGCCACCGCCGCCACCGCGTCCACGAACTGCGGCCGTATCTCGTTGATCCGGCTGAGGCACACCGCGAACAGCGTCGGGTCGTTCACCTGGCCGTCCACCGGGTCATAGTGCCACAGGTCCAGCTTGTACTCGCCCAACCGCCCGCCGATGGTCCGCAACTCAACTTCGGTGCGGCGTACGACTTCCGCAAATGACAACATGCCTCTGCCTCCCTCATGTCTCCCGTTGTGTGTGGTGTGTCAGCCCTGGGGCTTTGCGAACGAAACGGACCGGTACTCGAAGGTGTTCGCGGGCCGCAGCCCGCGCCGCTTGTCGAGCCGGGCCCGCGCCATCGAGAAGGGGAAGTTTTGCTCCGGGAACCCGCTCGCGACATAGAGCCCCTTCAGCCGCTCCAGCGAAACCCACCCGTCGGCGCAGCCCTCCTCGATGCAAGCCGCGCCGTCCTCCAAGTCCCACATGTACGCCTCGCGGTTGGCCACGCGCACTGCCAGCATGTCGTCTTCCGTCGTGCTCATGTCTCTGCCTCCTGTTGGAGAGTGATCGGGCGGGAGCCGGGCGCGACACACACGACGCGGCTCGGCGAGGCGGCCGCAGTCTCGCCCATGTCGCGCGCGGTCCCTTACTTATAGTGTTCTATAGGTGTGTGTGTCGCGCGGTGGCGGTCTCTTCGTCGGCTCGGCTTCCGGCTCCGGCGTCGTCAACTCGTCGGTAGTAGTGTCCGGTGGCTTGCTTGCCTTTCCGCTCGAGACCGGTGAGGGTGATGGCTTTCCAGAAGCGTCCGTCGCTGCCGCCGCGGGCGCAGAACTCCGCCCGGAGGGCAACGCCCCTGATCCAGTCGGGTCCGCAGCACTCCCGGATCAGGGCAACGTCGCGCTCCACCTGAGTGGGGCGCTCAACGGAGGGAGGCCGAGAGGCCTCGCAGCGCGAGAAGACGGGTCCTCCCTCGCGCAGGGTGCTGACGAGCAGCCCGTCGGGGGGACGGGTGAGGTTGGACTTGATGACCGACAGGAAGACGCAGTCGGCATCATGATTGGGCTTCCGCCAGGCGGCGAGGACGACGCGGGCGGCGGCGGCGATGGCGCTGCTGCCGCGCACGCGGTCGAGGGTGACGCCTTCGGCCTCCTGCTGTTGTCGCTTGCGCAGGTGGTGGAGGGCGAGGACGGCGATGTTCTGCGACTGCGCGAGGCCGGTGAGCGTTTGCATGATCCGTTTGATGTTCGCACTGTTCTCCTCCTGGTAGTGAGCGCCGGCGAGGGTGTCGAGGACGACGAGGCCCACGTTGCGCTCACTGACGATCTTGGTGAGGGCGAGGGCGGTCGCGGGGCTTTCCAGTTCGGGGCGTCCGAGGCCGTCCGCACCCCACAGGTAGATGCGGTCCATGGGCACGTTCCATTCGGCGCAGCGGTCGCGCAGGATGCCGTGGCTGTCCTCGGTCTCCAGCCACAGGACGCGGTGGGCCGCCGCCGGGTCGGTCTGTGGGGCGCCGTCGGGCCAGTCGCCGCCGTTCAGATAGCAGCGGGCGAGAGCGAGGGCCAGCCCGCTCTTCCCCGCCCCCGGCGTTCCCGCGAGGACGGTCAGGTAGCCCTTCGGCACCCACCCCTCCCACAGCCAGGTCGTGTCCGGGAGCTTCTCCGCCACGTCCGCCAGGGTCGCGACCAGCCCGTGCAAGTCCGGCGTGTACGGGGTCGCGGCGTTGATCGCCGCCGTGAGGTCGGCCTCGTCGGCCACGTCCGCCGCATCGCCGTGCTCGGGGAGGGCGCAGAATTGGGGGTCCACCCACGCGACACACACATTCAGCTTGCACAGGGCTTCGGCCACGAGCTTCATGTGGATGCAGCCGACTTCGTCGTTGTCGGGCCACAGCACCACCTGCCGCCCCGCGAGCACGCCGAGCACCGCGGGCGACGGGAGTGCGTTCGCCCCGGTCACGGTGGCGAGGGCGAGATGCCCGGCGGCAGTCAGGGCGTCGGCGGCCTTCTCGCCTTCGCACAAGACGATGGGGGTGTACTCCTCGGGCACCGCCATCAGCAGGTGCGTGTTGTAGAGGGGCAGGTCGGCGGACGGCTTGCCTTGCAGACCGTTCGCCCCGTTGCGCTCCCAGCGGAACTTCTTCTTCCCGTCCGGCAGGTCTACCCGGACGTGGGTGGCAACGACTTTTCCAACACTGTCTCGGATGTCCCATCGGGTCTCGGCACCGCCCGCACCCGGCAGTGCCCCAGGCTTGCCGTCCCCCCCAGGGCATCCACCAGCTTGATCAGCGCCGGCACCGCCTTCTGCTCCTCCGGCGTCAGGGCGTCCCACCGCACCGCCACCCACAGATCCACGGTCAGCACTCTCCCGTCGTATCCCGACCAAGGCAGCAGCGCGGTCGAGGTCTCCGACGGCGTCAATGAAGTCCCCGTGCTTTCCGCACCCGAAGCACCGGAACTTCCCGGCGTGGGGTCCTTGCCGGGTGACGAACATCGAGGGGTCGGTGTCGTTGTGATAGGGGCACACGTAGTGCAGCTTGCCCCAGCTTTCCTTGACGGGCTCGCCCCACAGTTTGGTGTAGCAGCCTCGGACATCTCGCGCAACCTCCTCTTTGATTTGCTCAATCAGGCTCGCCGCCATGCCGGCCTCCTTGCGCCGCAAAGACAGGGGTAGCGGCACACGACACACTACGCCGCGTGATGCGCCCCTCTATATACGCAGGTACAGCAATCGCCTGTTTGGTGCATCTTTGAACACAATTTCTTATTCGCCGCATTTTGGACACAGGTATTCGCCAGGCGCATTCCGAAACTTCAGCCGTTCGCATGGGGGTAACGACTCTGTTCGGGAGGCGCCTCACGATGCGCCGTGTCACCCTCATCATCTGTCTTTTCGCCCTGCCGACGGCCCTGGCCGCCGAGGACCTCGCCCGCGTGGACTTCACCGGCTGGGCCAACCCGCTGCCCAAGATCTATGGCGACGAGCCGCAGGTGCTCGTCAACGCCGCCGCGCCGGACTGCGGCCGCGCGGGCGCCGGCTTCCACCTCAAGCTCCAGTACGGCCCCGAAACCCAGGCGAAGCTCACCTACTACACCGTCACCTTCCCCGCGCCCGTGCCGATCCTCAGCGAGCTGCAGGAGGCCTCGCTGTGGGTCAAGACCAACGTGCCGGTCAGCCTCAAGGTGCCGATCAGCCCCTTCGGGTTCATCGTCCACGGGCCGGGCGTCGGGCCCTCCGCCGAGTGGCAGCGGGTGACCGTCAAGAGCTTGTACGCCGAGATGAAGAAGTGGTGCGAGGGCGGCAAGCGCGACGCGGACGAGGGCTTCATTCCGGGGCTGATCGTGGCCGTCGGCACCAGCCCCAACGTCACCGCCGACATCTTCGTGGATGACGTGACGATCACCGGCGCGGCCGGGGCGCGGCAGCGCCTGGAAGCCGAGGCGCAGCGGCGGCGCTTCGCCCGCGTGCGCGCCAGTGTCGTGACGCTGCCGCACTCGGACGAGGGCCGCTCGCTGCCCTTCGTGCTCGACCGCCTTGACGAGGCCGCCGCCGCCGGCTCGGATGTCGTCTGCCTGCCGATGGAGTGCGTCAAGACCGACGGCGAGCCGATCCCCGGGCCCATCAGTGAGGCCATCGCCGGCCGGGCCAAGATGCGCCACATGGTTGTCATTGGGAACGTGCGGGAGACCGACGGGGGCAAGACGTACGTCACGTCGTTCCTGTGCAACCGCCAGGGGGAGATCGTGGGCAAGTACCGCAAGTCGCACAAGCTGCCCGATGAGACGATGACCCTCGGCGATGAGCTGCCGGTGTTCCCCACCGACTTCGGCCCCATCGCCATGCGCATCGGCAGCGACCGGCACTTCGCGGACGTTGACCACGTGTACGCGGCCAAGGGCGCGCGGATGGTCTTTTGGAGCCAGGAGCGCGAGCCGATGGAGGACGAGTGGCTGCAGGACTACCCCAGCCAGGGCCGGGCGCAGGACTACAGCGTCTTCATCGCCTGCAGCCGCTACGCCCGCGCCGAGCCGGGGTGGATCACCAACTTCATGCCGACCTACCGCGGCAGCGCCATCGGCCGGTCATACCTCATCAACCGCGAGGGGATGCCCATCGCGTACACGACGCGCAAGGGGAGCGTCGCCACGGCGGTCATCCCCAAGAGCGAGCTGATGGGGCCCGGGCGCGGGCCGATCAGCCAGAAGTACCCCGGCTTCAAGATGCTCGTCGAGCCGGTAGCGGCGCGATCTATCGCGCCCCCAGGCGCCATGAATGGCGCCGCTACGCAGTACGCCAAGCGCAAGATCCGCATCTGCGCCATCGAGAACCACGTGGGCATTGATGACCTCATCGCCAAGCTCGACCAGTGCGGCCAGATGGGCGCGGACATCGTGTGTACGTATGAGATGGTGTGGATCAGCGGAGGAACGAAGGAGCACATCGCACAGCGCACCACCCAGGCGCAGGACAACCTGCGGCGCATCCGCGAGCAGGCCGCCAAGCACAAGATGTACGTGCTCGTGGGGGGCGTCGTGGACCGGCTGGAGCGCAACGAGGGCATCCTGTACGGCCGCGACGGCCAGGAAGTCGGCCGGTACTTCAAGTGTATCTCGACGCACCCCGAGCAGATCATCGGTGAGGGCCCCGGCGTCATCGAGACGGACTTCGGCCGCATTGGCGTACGCATCTGCGCCGACAACGCGCTCGTCGAGTTGGACCGCTGCTATGGGATCATGGACACGGACATCATGTTCGACCTGACGCAGGACTGGGGACCGGACGCGATCTACCGCAACCTGCGCAACATCAGCCGCTGCATGGACGCGGGGTTCTTCCGCGTCGAATGCACCCACCGCTCCAGCGAGCCCCAGCACCGCAGCGCCATCGTCGAGCCGACGGGCATCCCGGTGGCGCAGAGCGAGTACCTGGGGAACGGGATCGTGACGGCGGTGGTGGATCTGGACCACGACCGGCCGCGGCGCTACGCCCGCGAATGGACGGAGCGCAAGCCGGGCGGCTACCTGCCGGAGTACCAGGACACGCAGATGCCCAAGGAGTACAACGACCTGCGGGCGACGATCATCAGGCAGCGTCGGCCGGAGCTGTACGGGGCGCTATGGCCGGAGGAGAAGAAGGCGGAGTAGGGCGCCCTGCAGCATCCCCCTTGTGTGTGACACATAGTTCACACCGGCGTCGGCGGCACGTTGAAGTGCGCGGCCCGCAGGGCGGCGACAGCGGCCACATTGTAGATGTCCTCCGGCGTGGCGCCCCGCGACAGGTCCAGGCCCGTCCGCGCCAGCCCCTGCACCAGCGGCCCGTACGCCCCGGCCATGCCCAGACGCTGCACCAGCTTGTAGCCGATGTTGCCGGCGTCCAGGTCCGGGAAGATCAGCACATTGGCGTGGCCGGCGACTTCGGAGTTGGGGAACTTCGCCCACGCGACCGCCGGCACCAGCGCGGCATCGGCCTGCATCTCCCCGTCAATCAGGTACTGCGGGGCCTTCTCCCGGGCCAGCGCCAGCGCCTCGCGCACCTTGTCCACGTCCGGGTGCTTGGCCGACCCGTTCGACGAGAACGACAGCATGGCCACGCGCGGCTCGGCCTCCAGATACACGCGGGCCGACTCGGCGGTGGTGACCGCGATGTCGGCGAGCTGCTCGGCCGTCGGGTTGGGCAACACGCCGCAGTCCGCGAAGAGCAACGCCCCGTCCTCCCCCATGTCGTGCACCCGCGTCTCCATGATGAAGCTGCTGGAAACGGTCTCGTAGCCGGGCGCGGTCTTGACGATCTGCAGCAGCGGCCGCAGCACGTTCGGCGTGGAGTTGACGGCCCCCGCCACCGTGCCGTCGAGGTCGCCCATCTTCAGCAGACAGGCCGAGCAATACAGCGGTTCGGCGACCTGCTCCCAGGCCTGGTCCTCGGTGACACCCTTGCTCTTGCGCAGCTCGTAGAACAGCCGCGCGCAACGGCTGCGGATGTCCTCATCCAGGGGGTTGACGATGGTCAGGTCGTCCAGCCGGCAGCTCCCCTCCCCGGCCGCGACTGCGGCGTCGTCGGGCTTGCCGACGAGCACGACCTCAACGAGCCCGTCATCGCAGAGCTGGCGAGCGGCCCGAATGGTCCGCGGGTCCGCGACCTCCGGCAACCCGACTTTCTTGTGTAGGCTGGCAGCACGTTCTCGAATGGACTGCATGACATCGGCCATGCGCACAACTCCTCCTCATTTCCTCAGCGCCCACAAGGCGAGGGCAACAGTAACAGGGGGCGGCACGACGCGCGCCTCCCTATCCGGCATCCAGGCCCAGCACCCGGCGGGGATTGTCCCAGTAGACGGCCTGCTTCTGTTCCTCAGTCAACCCGGCGCTCTCATATTGCCCGATGACGAAGGCGGGGTCAATAAGGTCCATGTCCGTCCCGAAGAGCAACTGCGTGGCGCCGCAGATGTCCAGTGCCCGCGCGATCTTCCCCGCTCCGGCCCAACTGCTGCAGAACTCCAGGTACAGGTTGGGGTGTGACGCGGCCAGTCGCGCTGCGTCCTCGACAGCCGTGCCCAGCGCGTGGGCGATGATGAAGTTGACGTGCGGGTACTGCTCGGCCCACCGCGCCAGCACACCGCACACGTCGGGACCGCCGCTGTGGATCTTGACCAGCCGTGCCCGCCGGGCGATCTCCGCCATCAAGTCTTGCATCTTCGGGTCGGCGTTGTTCACCCCCGAATACGAGGCGTGGATCTTCACGCCCACGAAGTTGGGCAGCGACAGATAGCGCTCCATCTCCGCGACCGACTCGGGCAGGAAGTTGGCGTTCACATAGACGTAGGCGAGCAACTGCGGGTGGCCGGCAAAGGCGGCCGCGATCTCGGCGTTGCCTTCCTCCATGCTGTAACAGAGCGCCAGTACAGAGGAGCACGCGGTGTGACATATGTCGTGCTGCTCGCACAGGGCCAGGAGGTGCTCGACCCGGTTGGTACCGGGGATGGGGAAGTTCCAGAGGCCGAAGTGGCCATGCACGTCAATCTTCTGCATTCAGTCGCCCCCCCGCCCGAGGAAGCGCAACAGGTTGCCGGCAAGGAAGTCGGCCCGCTGACCGGCGGTGAAGTGGGCGCAAGCGCCGTGGTGGTACGCCGCCTCGAAGCTGCGGTCGGGGCTGTTGCTGCCGAAGACGAGCCGATCGAAACCGGCTACCTCGCCCACATACTCCAGCGTGCCCGGCGTGTCGTACATGTGCGACTCGGTGTACAGGCTGGGCCAGCGAGCCAGCACCGAGGCCGTCTCGGCGTTGGTGCCATAGCCGGACCCGATCAGCAGCACGTTGATGCCGAGCGGGCCCACGCGCTCGCCGATGACCGTCTGCTGGCCGGGGGGCCCGGCCGGCAAGATGATCGGCAGGCCCACCTCGGCAAGCAGTTCGCAGAGGTCCAGGAAGGGCTGGTAGACGATGGGCCAGCCCTGCACGTCCGGGAAGAAGCGGACCGCCGCAAAGCCCTCGTCCGCTACGCGCAGGATTTCGTCGCGGCAGTGCACATGCCGCCCGGGGTGGACAGTGGCGACGGGCAGAAGCTGAGGGTGCTCCTGGCAGACCCGGCGCGTCTCCTCGTTTCCGCTGAGGAAGTCGTACTCGACGCCGCGTAGGCTGTACGCCAGCGCCTGGTCTACCTCGTGGCGCCGCAACACAGCCAGCAACGTGGCGAGCGACAGGTCGCGCCCCCCGCGCGGGCAGAGGCCGAAGCAGGTGTTGGCGTCAATCAACATGGTGGAGGATGCTCTGCCGTCGTTGCAGCGACCGCATGTCAGCTGCCATTGCGAATCACGCCCAGACGGACCTGCTGCTGGTAGTAGTGCCAGTAGGCCCAGTACCACCAGATGAAGGTGGCGATGATGGTCGCCAGCAGGAGTTGTGACGCCACCTGCATCGAGAACGCATGGCCCAACGCGCACGTCACGTTGTCCACGGAGATGAACAACGCCGCGCTCCCGCTGGCCGGCAGGGCAATGCCGGCGAGGACCACGCCCAGGTACTTGAGCTTGCGCCGGTTGAAGAGCCGGGCCCACATCGAGCGCGGGTAGGGCTTGCGGTCCCACATGCCGTACCAGATCAGCGAACGCGGGCTGCGCACGATCTTGTCGGGCAGGTAGTGGTGGCGGATCCCCAGGTACCACCAGAAGGCCACCCCCAGCACCCCGACCAGGAAGACCTTGGTGACGACGAGGAAGGCCCAACCACCGTACCCGAGGTGCTCGGCGAAGACGTAGAAGGGGTTGCCCTCGTGGGACAGAGTCGGGTCGCGGAAGTGCGTGGTGATCAGGTCGAGCACGTGCGTGAGCACGGCGAAGGCCATGACGTTGCGCAGACTGCTGACTTCGGGCGCGCTCAGCGGGCGCACTTGTAGGTCGGACAAGAGCGGCTACCTCAGATGAGTTCGATGCTACTGATAGCTCTGCAGAACGACGAGGGCTTCCCCCACGATGCGCTGCACGTCGCTGAGGGGAAGGTCCCTGGTCCCGACCATCTCCAAGACGACGTACTGCAGACCCGGAACCTGCGTGAGTGCGTCATAGTAGCCGCGCACGTCGGCCCGGCCCTGACCGGGAATCTGGTGCTCGAGCGGGCCGATGCTCAGATCGTCGGACAGGTAGTCGCGGATGCGCGCGGTGAACACCCAGTCCCGCAGCTCCTCGACGGCCCGGATCGGATCCTCCCCCACACGCTGCAGGTGCGTGTTGTCCAGATTGAGGCCGACCCATTCGCTCTGGACTTCCTGCATGAACCGACGGGCCGACGCAATGCTGTAGACAGCCGAACGCACATGCGGCTTGACGGAGAGCTTGACGCCAGTACGCTGGCAGAGCGGAAGGACGTCGCGGATCAACGCGACGACTTCCTCCCAGGAGGCCTCATCATCGGAGGCGCCACCGGTGCCCAGCGTCAGGTACGGAGCCCCGAGCAGACCGGCGGCTTCCATCAGCGGGGCGAAGCGATCGGAGCCGAGGGCACCGCTGCCACCGACCGACTCCAGCGCCAGCCCGGCCGACGCCAACTGCTCCTGGATGGCCGCATAGGCGGCGGGGTCTTCGCCGACGCGCAGGTGTTCGCCCATCCCGGGGATGGCGCCCAACTCCACGGCCTCGTAGCCGGCCTCGCTGATGCCAGAGATGGCGGTATCAAGATCGTGGCCACCAAACAGCAGCGTCGAACAGCCGAACTTCATGCGTATTCTCTCTCCAGGCAATCGGCTCAGCAGCACGGCTCTTCGCCGCAATGCGCGCCCTCACCTGCGTCAGTTCTGGGGGTTGAGCTTTGCGCTCTCCAGGATCTTACGGGCGGTGGGCTGGAACTCCTCCCACTGCGTCGCCGGGGCCTCGGCCCACACTTGATAGCCGTAGTCGCCCCCCATGCACGAGAGGCGCCAGCCCTTCATCCTTACGGCCAGCAGGCCCACTTTCTTGACACTCGCGTACTCCGAGTAGGCGCCCGGCATGCCGGCAAAGCTCCATTCCCCCATCTGGCCCTCTTCCGCGTAGCTCGGGTCCTTGCGCTTGTGGAGCTCGCCCTGGGCAGCATGGAACCGCCCCTCGGCGCTGCGTACTACGGTCGCCGGGCCCGTGTCTTCAGTCATGCGGGCGGTGGCGGCCGAGACGTCGCTCATGGCGCCCTTGGTCGCGTTCCCATCAACGTACACCCGACACAACTTGGTCGCCTTGACCGTCACCTGTTCGTAGGTGCCCGCCGAGCCGGAGGTTGAGAACTTGTAGTTGCCGGGCACTAAGACGGAGAGCAGCTTCGTCTTGCTCTGCTGAGTGCCCCAATCGGCCGGCTCAGGCGGCGGCCCGGCGGCGGCCTTCACGGCCACGAACTGAGCGACGAGCACGACCACAACCAGCGCCACCCCCGCACCCACGAAGTAGGGCCAGAGCGGACGGGGCTGCGGGACCGCCTCCGGCTTGGGTCGCGCGGGTCCGGTGGTCGGCGCAACGGATGGCCGGGTCGGGGCCGGACCGGGGCCCGCTGCGGACGGCCTGGCGGCCCCGCCCTCGACGGGAGCAGCCGGTTGCTCGGCCACCAGGGACCTGCTGCACCAGGTGCAGATGTTGTCAGCGTCGCTTGTCTCCCCGCAGTGGGGACATCGCTTGGCCATGGCTTGGCCGCCTCCGCCTACAGCACCTCGAAGTACTCCACCCAGCGCGGCAGGCCGGTCTCGATGGCTTCCAGGTCGCAGATCTCGTACTCGAGGGCATAGTCGCCCTTGTACCCGATGCTCTCGAGGCTGTCAATCACCCAGCGGTAGTCAATGTCGCCTTCGCCCAGGTGAGTGCGGGCGAAGCCATCAGGTCCGACCTTGCCGTCCTTGACGTGGATGTGGACGATGTGGTCGTGGAAGATGTCAAAGGCTTGCTGGTAGTCCACGCCGCCGTGCATCAGGTTGGCCGGCTCGTAGAGTACGCCGAAGTAGGGCGAACCGACAGCCTGGCAGAGCGCGCGGGCGTGCTCGGGTGAACCAGCGATGCTGCCGGCGTGGTTCTCCATGCCCATGTAGATGCCGAGCAGTTCGGCTGTTCGCGCCCCCTCGGCGAAACACGGGGCGATCCGCTCGATCTGCGCGGGGTCCTCGCCGCTGCCGGGGATGATGCGGATCGAGCGGGCGCCCAGGGCTTTGGCGGCGCAGAGTGTTGCCTCAAGGGCTTTGACCTCCGCGGCGCGCACCAGTGGGTTGTCGCTGGCGAAGGCGCGCCCCGGGTAGCTTCCCAGATTGGCGACACATACTCCGGCAGCCTGCGCCTTGCTGAGCAGATCGTCCAGACTACACGCGACCGACACCAGCGAGAAGTGCGGCATGTTGCCCCACAGGTCCACCTTGTGAACGCCAGCCGCGGCCATGACGTCGAAGGCGGCGCCGGGGTCGAGTTCGCGCACGGGATAGGTGCAGGATGATATGCGGTCGAGGTCCATCAGGATCGCTTCTCCAAGAGAGGTTGCGGGCGTGGAGCGCCGGGCGGCAACTCGGCCTCAGGCCTGGGGCGGAGGCAGCTTGAGCATCGCGCGGATGCGCTGCTTGACCTCCGCCGGCGCGAACGGCTTCTGCAGCAGTTCCGCGTCGAGGGGCGGGGAGTCGGGCATCATGTCTTTGGTGGTGATGACGATCACAGGCACGTCGGCCAGCCGAGGATTCTGCCGCATCTCGCCCAGCACGTCCTCCCCGCTCATGACGGGCATGATCAGGTCGAGCAAGACGAGATCCGGACGCCGGAGCATCATCCAGCGTAGGGCTTCGGCGCCGTTGTGCGCGATGGCTGTTTCCACCCCACACCCTTCGACCAGCTTCGCCAGCAGCGTAGCGATGGGGCGCTCGTCCTCGACGATGAGCACGACCGGGGGGGCCTCAGACATGGCCTACCCTTCCCCCAACACGCTGCGCACGGTCTCCTTGACTTGCGCAGGCTCGAAGGGCTTGGCGATGACGGGGAAGGCGTCAATGCGGTAGCCGCGAGCGCTGGGCCGCGTGCTGAGCAGCACGATGGGGATGTCGGCCAGGTCCGGATTGCCCTGGACTTCCTGAATGACTTCCTCGCCCGTCATCACCGGCATGATCAGGTCGAGTATGATCAGGTCCGGTTTGTTCTGGCTGATCCTCTGAAGGGCCTCGGCGCCGTTGTTCGCCGTATCCACCTCGCACCCCATCTCGCCCACGATCAGGGCGACTAGCCTGGCGATGGCCACCTCGTCATCCACGACCAGAACTCGCTTGTTCTTCATCTCTGTGCCTCGGCTGCGCAGCGTTGGATGTGCCGCCCCGGTCTCCCTATTCGGCGCATCTCTCAGAAATCCTGTTCCGTCAGGAAGTATCCGCGGATCTGGGCCATCGGCCCGTCATCACGGATGTAGTTGACGACGAAGATGCGGTCGTCCGGCAACACCGCCCAGCCGGAGTAGCCCTGGTCGGGAGCTTCCCAGCGGTCGTGATCGAGGGGCAGCAGTATCCCACCGCCTTGCGAGGGATCGGTCTGCCGGGCGCTGTCCAAGCTCTCGCGGAAGGCGAAGAAGTTGCGCGCGCTGCCGATCCGCCCGCGACAGGTGTGCCGGTGGGTGACCATGATGTTGCCGCTGGGCAGCAGCCCGGCGACCGGACGGTGGCAGCCAATGATGTCGGTCAGGTAGGGCCCTTCCCAGGTGCGCCCGTCATCATGCGACAGGCACTTGGGGCCCGGCCAGCCGCGCCCGGAGTTCTCCCGCATGTAGCAGACCAGCGTGCCGTCGTCAGGCAACTGGACGATGCTGCCCTCGCACGGGTTCAGTCCTTCCTGGTCGCACACCACGATTGGCTCCCACGTTCGGCCCTGATCCTCGGAGCGGAACACGAACTGCACGATGAAGCCATGCCGGGTCTCGTGAATATGGGCGGCGACCAGCCAGGTGCCACGATGGGTCACGCAGAGCTTGTCGGGCACGATGCCAAAGATCGAGGTGGGCTCGGGTCCCGACCAGGTCTGCCCATCGTCCTCGCTCCACCAGAAATGAACACGTGAGTCGACGGTGCGGGCCTCTCCTGGTGGAACATTGTACCCGTCACAAAGGGTCCATAGCCGGCCGTCATCAAGTTGCCCGATCCGGGGGCAGTTCCACTTGAACAGGACGCCGTCACGCTGCGAACTCTCGATCAGCACCTGCCGGTCGGACCATGTCTCGCCCTGGTCGGTGCTGTGGCGCAACACGAGGTGTGAGTAGGCGGCGGCGCTGTGCGAGTCGCTCTCGCGGTACACGGTGAGGAGCTTACCCGAGGCGGTCAGCGTCAAACAGGGGAAGCACTCGTAGATGTTGTCGGTGTTGCTGATGACGAGCTTGCGCACGGGCATGGTCAGCCAAGCACCTCGGGATTGACGATGAACTGGGGGCGCTCCCCCGACAGGGCCTCCCGGACGTTCTCGCACACGCGCCGGTTGACCTGCGCCACCGTGTCGTACGTGAAGGACGAGACGTGTGGCATGAAGACGACATTGTCGAGCTGCAGCAACGGGTCGTCGGAGCGCGGGGGCTCTGGGTCGAGTACGTCCAGACCGGCGCCGGCAATCCAGTCCTCACGCAAGGCCTCGGCCAGGGCAGCCTGATCCACCAATCCGCCCCGTCCGGCGTTGATGAGGTAGGCGGTGGGCTTCATCTGGCGCAACTGCTCCCGGCCGATGAGGTGGCGCGTGTCCGGGCACATGGTGCAGTGCAAGGTGAGGAAGTCGCTCTCGGCCAGGAGCTGCTCCAGGGGCGGCTGCTCGACGATGAGCCGCTCACACAGCCCGTCCTCACAGTAGGGGTCATAGCCGAGGATGCGCATCGAGAAGCCCTTGGCGCGGCGGATGACCGCCTGCCCGATCTGGCCCAGCCCGATGACGCCGAGGGTCTTGCCGAACACCTGACCGCTGAAGATCGTGGGCCATCTCCCGGCTCGTACCGAACGGTCACCGTACGGTATCCGACGGGCGATGCCTAACATCAGGGCAAAGGTCATGTCGGCTACGGCCTCGGTGACGACCCCCGGCGTGTTGATGACCATCACACCGTGCCGCGTGGCGGCCGCGACATCTATGCTGTCATAGCCGATACCCCAGCGGGCGACGGCCCTGAGGTCGGGCAAAGCGGCGAAGACGCGTTCGGTGTAGGGCTCCATCCCCGCGATGACGGCCACGCAGCCCTGCAACTCCTGGATGACGCGGTCCTCGTTCATCGGCCCGGCGCCCTGGGGCAGCCGGACGGTCAGGCCCAGGCTTTCCAGGCACGCGATGCCATCGTTGTCCAGGCGGTTGAACACTCCCGCCGTGATGAGTACCTGACCGGTCACGACACGGCCTCCTTGATCTCCGCCAGGGCAGCCTTGCTGGACTGGACGAACAGCCATAGCTCGCTGCTGAAGGCCAGGAAGGTGGCGCCCATCTTCAGGAAGCGGACGGCCGCCGGGACGTCGAAGGCATGGATGCCGGGGGCGACGCCGTGCGCCCGGGCACTGTCGAATATGTCCTGCATCGCCGCGAGCACCTTCGGGTGCGAGAGCTGGCCGGGCAGGCCCATGCTCAGAGACAAGTCGTTCGGCCCGATGAACGTGGCGTCAATGCCCGGGACACTGAAGATCTCATCCCGGTTGGCCCACCCCGCCTCCGTCTCCAACTGCATCACGACCATAAGGTCGGCATTGGCGGACTGCGTGAACTCGACCGCCGGTTGGGCCTCGTAGTCATCGTGACCGGTGTTGGTGCCCAGGCCGCGCGCGCCCTGCGGCGGGTACTTGATCAGGCGCATGATGCGCGCCGCCTCGTCGGCAGTCTCAACGCGGGGGAAGAGATTGCCCGCCGCGCCGAGGTCGAGATAGCGCGTGGGCCACTGGCCCTCGAAGGCCGGCGCGCGCACGATGACGGGCAGGCCGATGTCCCGCCCGCTGCGCAGCAACCACGACATCGTCTCGATGCCGCAGCGGTTGTGCTCGGTGTCGAAGATGACGAAGTCATAGCCGCCCTGTTTGACAGCCAGACACGCGCCCGGCGACGTGAGTTCCGTCAGCATCGTGCCGATGACGGGCCTGCCCTCACGCAGAGCTTGCTTCAGGGCTGCGAGTTCCTGCATCCTGCATCTCCTCGGGACGACAGATACGGAGCAGTTCCGCCGGGGCGTCGGCTAGACCTCCGCCCGGCGCTCTGCCTACTCCGGGGTTGCGGGCACCGCGTCGCGGGGCGTGCCGGCGTGGCTGGCCGGCGGGGGAGACCGTTTCCCGGTGAGTCGCACCAGATGGACCAGCGTCCGCTTGCCGGCCAGATCCTGCTTGACATCAACGGTGAGGGTTGCACTGGGCGTCTGCCAGTTCAGCGCCAGGGAACGCCCTTCCTTGCCGTCCAGGTTCACGATCTTCGCCGAGCGACCGTACTTGTCGAGGTAGAACTGGGTGATGTCGGTGTAGCTGTCGCGCGTGGTCAACTCCACGACCGCGGTCACGCCGCGGCCGTCGCGCACGAGCGAACTCGTGGCGACGTCCGCACCGGGGTAGAAGTCAATGCCGACCTCGTGCGCGGTTGCCACGCCGGGGGCAGGCTTGTCGCGCTGCGGATCGCCGGGCGGGCGGCTCGGCTCGATGCGGATGTGGCTCGCCTCGCTGGCGGGCGACCGAGCAGCGTCTCGGCAGGATGCGGCCAGCAAGGGCAGCACCAGAACAATAAGCAGGGGGCAGGCGCGACTCACCAGACGATCATCTCCGAGGGATCAGAGGGCGAACAAGCGCAACACGAACACCGTGACGGCGCCGCTGTGGAAGTCCTCCGTCATTCCCGCCGCACGTGCCAGGGCATCAGTCGTGGGCGTCTGCGCGATGACCCAGTCAATCCTGTTCTCGCCCAGGAAGCGGCGGAAGGCCTCGGGCGACGCCATGGCCTGCTGCGTGTCATGCCACCGCCGATCCCACATCGGCCCCTGCCCGAACTTGCGCGCCATGTCCTCGTTGTCCAGCCACACTCGGACCGGCAGCAGACCGGAGACATAGCCCCAGTTGTGCCCCATCGTGGCGCCGGACACGGGCACGTGGGGGTCTATGAGGACAGTGGGGCTCCAGCCCTGCGGGAACTCCCGTGACATGCCAAACGGCCGCTGCGCCAGGATCTCGTTGACGTGCCGCAACGCCGCCATTGCGTCGGCGCCGATGACCGTGACCGGCAGGCTCGTCCGGCTCCACAGCACGAGTTGGCTGTTCTCCCACGAACCGTAGGAGATCAGCACCAAGAGCAACAGCAGGCCCCATCCGCGCCGGAGTAGGGGCCATTTCTCCACCAGCAATAGCGCGACAGCGAGGTTCGCCAGCAGCAGCGCCGGCCAAAGCAGACGGAACACGTCATACTGGGCGCCCTCGTAGGCCAACTTGTTGAAGTTGACGACCGTGGATAGCAGCACCCCGCTGATGACGAGGCACAGGCCGAAGGACCAGACCGGTTCCTTCAGCCGCGCCCAGGGGAAGCGGTACGCGTTCGGCGCAATGACCATGCGCACCCACATGCTGCCCCACAGGTAGAAGCCCACGGCAACGGCGTAGACACAGACGAACTTGAGTAGCTTCAGCAGTGCATTCGGCCCGAGGTCGGCCAGTAGCGGGCGCAACGGCTCGGACAGGAACGGGAAGGCCCAACTCAGGTTGCGGATAGTGGGCGAGGGCCCGATGGCCTGCAGCGGCGAGCCGCCGGCAGTGCCGCTGCCCATCAGCGTCTTGAGCACAACGAGGCCGACCAGGGCGCCGAGCGTCAGGACCACAGCGTCGCGTCGGTTCTGCCTTCGCAGCAGGCAGATCACGAGGTAGAGGGGTGTCGCGGCATAGATGGACAGCCCGGCCCATGGCGTGTGGCCCATGCCGGAGGCCAGGACGAACGCCGCAAGCCAGAGCGCGCCAACCTGCCGCTCCCGGATGGCGAGCGCAATCAGCGCCAGCAGGGCGAACAGCACCGGGACGCTAACGGCGAAGACGTCGGTGCCGGCCCAGTGCAGGGCCGGGGAATGGGCGAAGCGGTCGTTGAGCAACCAGCGCGGGTTGCCCAGGAAGCCGGTCAGCACGACGGCCCACGCGCCGACGGTCTGTGACGCGCCGAGTGCCCGGAACAGGGCGAGGGCGGCGCAGGCCGCGACGGGCACGCCAAACAACCCCAACCACAGCGCGCCGATCTGATAGGACGTGGCCGGGAGGCCCAGGGCCTTCATCACGGGCAATATCGCGGTGAAGCGCAGGAGCGACATGCCCTTCATCGGGATGCCGGCCAGCCACGGCCAGTCGGGCGGGCCGTCGCACGCCAACAGACGCGACATGACCGCGTTCCGGTACAACAGGTCGGGCCAGACGAAGCGGCCGGACATGCTGCCATCGGCGTGGTAGGCTATCTGCCAGTAGTTCATGCCCGCCGCAAAGGCCAGGCCGATGAGGATGGCCAGCGCCAGCACCGCGCGGCTACGGTTGCCGAGGTCGCACGCTTCCTTCGCCCAAGTGAAGCCGCGGATGACCATGAGGAGGCCAAGGGCCATTGCTACCCAGCCCGTGGCTACCGCCAACGACGGCACCCCGGCCACGGCGGCAAGGTAGCCGAGCCAACTGATCACGACGGCGCCGACGGCGCAACTGAGGCCCAGACGCTCCTGGAAGGAGCCCACCTTCACCCCGAGCAGACGCACCAGCAGCCGCCCCGGCCCATAGGTGGCCAGGTACATGCCAAGCACCAGCAGCAGCATGGAGTAGAGAGGTGGCGGGTTCATGTGGTGACCGGGAGCGCAGGCCTTCGGCCTTCGCCCGCTACAGCATAGACCAACAGGCGGCCGAAGGCAACGGCGTTGCGGGCTGGGACACGTGCGCGCCTACTCGTCTTCCCCGGGCAGGGGCTCTGCCTCGATCTCGATGGGGTACTTGCCGACCTCGTGCGCATAGTCGAACATGCGGCAGAGCGTGTCCGGGGGCGTGCCGGCGTAGACCTCGCCGCCGATGGCGAACTGATAGCCGCCACCCGGCGCCGCGATACGGATCGTCTGCCGCACCTTCTGCGCCAGACGGTCGGTCCAGCCCGCATACAGGTCCCGGTTGTTGATGTTTCCGTAGACGATGCAGTGCGCGGGCTTGAGGATGTCCACGGCCGGGCGCAGCTTGCTGAAGCCCCCGATGTCCATGTGGTTGAGCTTGATGAGCTTGGCGTACGTCTCGTAGTGGTGCT
>CAZZDO010000020.1:0-17509 GCA_964653205.1 uncultured Armatimonadia bacterium
CGCGTACACCCGAAGCGTGGCGAGCGCACCGCCTTGCATCCACGGTGGGACGGGCTTCGGCCCGACAAGGCCCATGTGGAACAGCTCCCCACACTCCCGTCAGGGAGTGCAAGGCACGCCGTAACCAAGGCACGCGGCACGACACACGAGTCAGCAAGTACAGTCTGAGATCAGTCAGGAGGTCCACCACCCGCTCCGGGGAGGAGTCAGCGACGCGCCGGGCCAACTCTACGGGCACTCCACGTGCCAGGAGAGCGCCCATGCCCCGCTGCCTCGTCTGTCTGCTGCTCATCCTTTCCCTCCCGGCCCTCGCCGCTGAAGAGAAGCGGTTCGTCATCCCTTCTTCGGCTGCCGGCAAGCCCGCGGCGCCGCCCGAGGACATTGCGCGCGCCCTCTTCGCGCGTTGCGACCTCGCGCGCCTCGAGAACGCCGCCCTCGCCGCCCTCGTCAACAAGGGCCAGCCGCTTCAGGCCCTCGCCCTCTGGCGCGACCATGTCGTCGCGCGTCTGCGCGCCCACGACTTCGGGCAATTCGGCTGGCACGACTACGCCCTCCACCCGCGCAGCACCAACTCCATTGACTACGTCACCGGCGTGCTGAGCTTCGCCGACTACCTCAAGACGAACATGTATGGCTTGCTGGACATCCGCGGGATCGCCGGCCCGCCGGGCCAGGGCAAGCTCGTCAACTGGTACATCGGCGTGGACGACGTCAAGGACTGGGGCGCCCCGGAACTCAGCGCCTGGGACCGCACCGTCAAGGGCGAGCGCACCGACTACGGCACCTTCGAGTTCGCCAAGTCCTTCACCGGCCAGTACTGGAAGACGGGGCAGGATGTGTACCTCAACAAAGCCCTCGAGCTGTTCGCCGATTTCTCGCGCAACCACGCGCGCGGCTTCTGGGATGTCTACTTCGCCAACCAGGGCCTGTCGGACAAGTTCGTGGGGGAGACTATGGGCGTGGACTGGCGCCTGAACACCAACGCCCTGCAGATCGGCTGGCGGATGAAGAACTTCCTGAAGGTCCTCGCCGGCCTGACCAAGTGCCTCGGCCCCGACAAGCCGAAGGAGTGGAAGAACGTCCTCGGTCCCGTCACCGGCCCGCTCACCCGCGAGCAACTCGACCGGATCAGCGCCCCCGAGTTGGCCGAGATCGCCCTGAGCTGTGAGCGCGACCACGTCAGCAAGATTCTCTGGTTCGTCGTGCGCGACGGCGCCGTCCCCAACCAGCGCGCCGAGGGCATGAAGGCCCTCGCCTTCTACGCCGCGGTCTTCCCGGAGTTCCGGACCACCCCGCAGGTCAGCGAGTATCTCGAACGCGCCTACGACAACTTCCTGACCAGCAACTTCGCCCCCGACGGCGGCAGCCTCGAGCAGTCCTTCAACTACAACGGCCAGGACAAGGAGGGCCTCGAAGAGGTCCTGCGCTTCTACGGCGACCAGCGCCCGCGCTTCGCCGACCAGATCGAGGCCCGCGTCGCCGCCCGCCGCGCCGTGGATGATGCCCTCCAGACGCCCCTGGGCAACCTCCCGCAAGTCGGCAACTCCCTCGACCATCCCGGCCAACCCGTCTGGCAGGGCGACGCCGCCATCGCCAAACACTGGGAGTTGCACCCCGGCCCGGTCCGCCCGCAGAGCTACACCTCCATCGCCCTGCCGTACAGCGGCTTCACCGCTATGCGCAGCGGCTGGGACCTGCAGGCCTTCTACCTCTTCTTCATGAACGGCCGCCCGCAGTCGGGCCATTCGATGCGCGACCACAACGCGATCCAGGTCACCGCCTACGGCCGCCAACTCCTCGTCTGCGGCGGCGACCCCACCTACGGCGTCTTCCGCACCCCCGAGGCGAAGGGCGCGGACTTCTATCTCAGCGAGGCCTCGAGTCTGAAGAACAACACCGTCCTCGTGGACGGCCGCTCGCAGTCCAAGGCCGGCAAGCACGCCGGCCGCGCCTACCGCACGCCCATCGCCAATCGCTGGCACACCTCCGCCCGCTGCGATGTCGTGGATGGCCTCTACGACCTCGGCTACGGCGACTTCCAGAACAACCGCGACGTCAACGTAGACAAGTCGGTGCAGCACTACCGCCGCGTCATCTTCGTCAAGCCGCTGAAGCTGTGGCTCGTCGAGGACCGCATGATCAACACCGGCGACAAGCCACACGAGTACTCGCAGGTCTGGAACTTCCTGCCGTACTCCGAAGACGCGCGCGCCGACCGCTCTATCTTTGGCTTCAAGGAGGACCAGTTCGACCTGCAGCCCGAAGCCAAGCGCTTCCGCACCACCGACCCAGCCGGCCCCAACGTCGAGTTGCTGCACTTCGGCCCGCCGGTGCAGCTCCGCAAGTACTGCGGCCACCGCGACCCGTGGCTGGGCTGGTATGCCCTCGGCATCGGCGACGCCCGCCCCGCCGTGGACATCCACGCGAACTGGCAGAGCACCGACAGCGACACGCTGCTCACGCTCATCGTGCCGCTCGATAAGGGCGAGCCCTCGCCGATCATCGAGAAGACCGAAGACGTTCAAGCCGGCGGCCACGGATTCAAGGTCAAGCTGCGCGACGGCCAGTGGCTCTGGTATCACAGCACGCCCGCCGAGGGCACGACCTCCGCCGGCGCGCCCATGGGCTCGCGCGCGATCCTCGCCTGCGAGCAGGGCCAGCAGACCTGGGGAGTCGCGTTCGGCTCGCCGAAGCTGAACGTGAACGGGATCGAGTACACGCCGCCGACCGAGGACTTCGAGTACGTCGCGGCGCCCGGCGGCAAGCCCACGTTCACGCCTATCGAGGCCCCGGTCGTGCCGGATATCCTCCCGCCGCGCCCGTTCCTGAGGATCGCCGATGCCGACCCGCTCACCGTCGCCAACCCCCGTGAGGGCCTGCAGGTCCGCTACACGACCGACGGCGCCGACCCAACCGCGCAGTCGCCCCTCGTCGAAGGCTCCGTCGCGCTCAAGCAGCCCGGCACGGTCAAGGCTCGCTTCTTCGCCGGCGCGCGCCCGCTCCCGCTGGTCGCCACGCGCGAGTACAGGCCCTGGCCCTGGCCGCTGCGCGAACCGGACCGCAAGAGCACCGACGGCCTCGCGCCGGGCCTGCAGTACGACTTCTTCGTCCACCAGTCCAGCATCCGCATCTACGACCTCATGCTCCGCAAGCCGGAGCGCTCGGGCGTGGCCGCGGGCCTGGACATGGCCGTCTCCGACCCCGTGCGCTTCTGCGGCGTGAAGTGGCGCGGCTATCTCAACGTCCCGCAGGACGGCGTCTATCACTTCTTCCTCGACAGCCCCGAGACGGCCGCGCTGTTCCTCCAGAACCCCGCGCGCGACCTGCAGCTTCCGTGCCTGGCCACGGTCGGGTGGTGGGGCAGCCAGGACAGCGGCAGCGCGGCCTTGCAGGCGGGCCTGCACCTGTTCGAGCTGCAGTTCATGCGCAACACAAAGAACGAGTTCAAGGTGGAAGTCGAGGGCCCGGGAGTGCCCCGCCAACCCATCCCGCAGGAGTGGCTCTGGCGCGACTAGAGGTTGATCAGCACCACCGCCGCCAGCGCAATCACGAGCCCCACGCGGCCCAGCCGCCCGGGGATCTCCCGCCACAGCCACGCCGCCCCGCCCGTCGTCAGCACCAGCCCCAGCGCCGCCGTCACCGGAAAGACGATGGCCCCTGGCAGGCTGTCCAGCGCCGCGATGATCATGAAGCTCGTGCCGAAGTTGATGACCCCCAGCGGCACGCCCGACGCCACCTCGCGCCAACCCGCGCGCCGGCTCCACCCCGCCCACACCACCAATGACACCAGCGCCGCCTGCCCGAACAGGATGCCCAGGAACATCGGCCGCTCATCGCTCAGGCCCGTCGCGTGGAACCACTTGTTGACGAACAGGCACATGCCGTTAGCGACGAACAGCCCCAGCAGCAGCGGGACTTGCCGGCGGTTCAGCCGCGTGCCGTCAAAGCCCCGGTCCAGACTGAGCAGGGGCATGGCGGTCATGGCCAGCAGCGCCCCGGCCGACTCGATCACCCGCGGGTGTTCGCCGAACAGCAGGATCGCCCCGAGCACCGGGATGAGCACCGACAGCCGCGTCACCGCGTTGGCGATGGCCACGCCCCGCAGGCTCAGCGACTGGATGAACAGCAGGTACGCCGTCACGTAGACCGTGCCGCCGATGAGCCCGATGAGCCACGTCTGTGGCGACACATGCGTCGTGCGCGACAGCGCGAACGCCGCCACCGACGCGGCCGCGTAGTTCAGCGCCATCACGGCCAGCTGGCTATGCCCGGCGCGTTGCGTGTGCCGGACGATGAGGCTGAAGCACGTGGTGCAGAAAACGGCGAGGGCGAGGGCGGTCATGGGGCGGGGGCCGCCGCGCCGGCAGTCAGGCGGGCCGGCACCGCCAGCCCCGGTCTGGCATAGATCGCGAACTCCCCGTCACCCCCCTGCGGCTGGCGGGTGATGAACCGGTAGCCGTGCGCCTCCAGCCCCCGGTACAGCGCCCGGTCCACATCGCGCAGATTGTGCGCCACATCGGGCGGCGGCTGGTCGAGCGGGAGATCATCCCACCGCGCCATGACGGCCAGCAGGATGAGGTCGGGCCGCCGGCTGAACACCTCGCGCGCGATGGCCTCGAATTCCTCGTCGTCGCGCTGTGCGCTGCGGTGCCGGATCATTGCGATGCGCCGGTCCACCAGCCCGAGCGTGTCCACCAGCGGCATCCCCGAGAAGTACGCGACCCCGCCGATGCGCTTGCACGCCAGCAGCGTGTCCGGCGGGAAGTGCTCGCGCAGCCACCGCCCGGCCTGCTCCTGCGGCTGCCCGGACATGACGTTGTACGGGTAGCGCCCGGCGATGAACTCCCCGCGTACCTGCGCCACCTGCACGACATTCAGCGCCGCCACGAGCACCAGCACAACGACCACCACCGGCCGCGACGGCACCAGCCGCATCAGCCCCGCCACCCCCAGCCCCACCAAGAGCGGCGTCAGCGGCACGAGGAACCGGTGCAGCGCCATCCAATCCCCCCGCGCGTGAAGGACCAGCGCGACCTGCACGCCGACGAGCAACAGCGCCGCCACAGCGCCGCCGATGGACCGCGGGCTTTCCAGCCCGCGGGTGCCGTCGCGGTGTCCATCGCGGGCTGGAAAGCCCGCGGTCCACACGGCCGCCACTACCAACGCCAGCCACAGCCACCCGCCCCCGTCCACCAGGTAGTCGCGCAGATACCCCAGCGGTGACAGCAGCGACATCGAGCCGAACGCCCCGGGGGGCTTGGCGTAGAACGTGTTGGGCAGCCACGCGCCGAACACGGCATGACGCGCCAGCAGGAACAGCGCCATCACGCCCAGCGCGAAGGGCACCGAGAGCCAGTAGTGGCGCGATTTATCGCGCCGATCCGCGTAGTGGCGCGATTTATCGCGCCCATGCACATCCTCGGGCGCGATGAATCGCGCCGCTACGCGCCACACCAGCACCGCCAGCAGCACCGCCATCCCCTCCGGCCGCGTGAACGCCGCCCCCAGCGCGCACAGCACCACCGCCCACCACGCGCGCGGCTCGGGCGATAGCCAGCAGAAGACGATGGCCGTCAGCAGGCACGCGTACAGCACCGTCTCCAGGCCCGACGCCGCGTACACGGCCAGCGGCGCGCTCGTGACGAGCGGCAGCAGCCCGAGATACGGCAGCCAGTCGTCGCGGTCGGTGAGTCGGGTGATGATCCCGGCGGCGAACAACAGCGCCAGCAACCCCGCGAGAAGCCCCAGCGCCTTCGCCGCCCCCACGAGGTCCAGCCCCATCTTCCCCGCCGCGACCAGCAGCCCCAGCCACAGCGGGTTGCTGTAGCCCTCGACGCGCTCGCCGGGGTTGAAGACGAGGCCCTGCCCATCCGCGGCGTGGCGGGCGTAGCGCAGCGTGATGTACGCGTCGTCGCTGGTGAAGGGGACGAAGAGCCCCCACATCAGCACGAAGACGAAGAGCAGGCAGAGGATGAGCAGCGCCGGAGCCAGTCCGGCGCTGCGCGTGGGGGTTCCGGCGGCGGCGTCACTCATGGGACGGACGGTTCCGCCCGCGGGGCCACGTTTCCTGCGTCCGTCCTGGGAGCGCCGGCTTCCAGCCGGCACGCCGTTGCCGTAGGAGCGCCGGCTTCCCGGGAGGGCCTGAGCCCGTCGCAGGCCAGCCGGCACGCCGTTGGCCGTTAGTCCGGATAGCGCTCCAACGTCACGGTCCCGGTGTACGTCTCGCCGTCCTCGACGTACTGCACCGTGCCCGCCGCGTGGTCGTTGCTGGTGAAGGTGACCTGCATCGTCATGCCTACGCTGTCGCCCGCCTGGAACGGCAGGAGCGTGGTCAGCGCAATGACGAAGTCGTTGCCTTCGCGCGTGAACAGGCCGGTGAGGTGGATCGTCCCCCGGTGGGCCGTGGCGCCCTCGAAGTCCGCCTCGTTCGCCACCTGCGCCGTGCCGGTGGTGTGCGCCGCCGGCCCCAGCCGCAAGTCGGCGTTGGTGATCGTCACGGTGTCGGGAAGCTGCGCGAGGCTCAGGCCACGCGGCCGGTTCGCTCTGTCCATGACGCTGATGATAGCCAGGTACGAGGCCACCTCGATCGCGACCCCAATCTCCTCATCGGAGTCGTCGCATTCGCAGTCGTCGCTGCCACACGCCAGCGCCACCACAGCCGCCAGGCACAACAACAGCATCAGTCTTCTGGCCACTTTGCTTTCCTCCCGCGCGGGGGACGACTCCCCCCCCGGGGGTAATGACTACCGCAACTCTACTTCGCCACCGGCCGCGTTCCCTCCTGCGCCTCCTCACAATGAAACCGGACAATCACAGGGGATATGCCCCGACCTTGCGCAGTTCGTCTAGCGCCGCCAGGTAGTTGTCGGCCTTCGTGTTGACACAGACCGAATGCGACGCCCCCGCGACATAGCCCCCGCCCGGCCCACAGCCCGCGACCGCCTCCCGCACCTGTTGCCGGCACTCCTCGGCCGTGCCCATGACGAGCGTGTGGGTCGAGATGCCGCCCCACAGCGCCAGCCGGTGGCCCCACGTCGCCCGCAGCCCGACGATGTCCTCCTCCGGCTGGATGGCCTGGTAGGCGTCAATGCCCGCGTCAATCATCTGCCCGAGGATCAGGCGGTTGTCGCCGCACGCGTGCCACAGCACGGGCAGCCCCATCCCGTGCAGGTGGTCCGCCATGATACGGATCGAGGGGACGTACACATGCTCGAAGGTCGCCGGCGACATGAACGGCCCGTGGTTGTGGCCGAAGTCCTCGCCGATGGCGACGTTGTCGGCCCCGCGCGCCATGTAGATGCTCCAGTCGGTGGCTTCGGCGTTGCGCAGGCGCCCGGCGCGCACCCCCTCGGGGTCTTCCGCCAGCCGCATCATCATCGGCTCCCAGCCCAGGGCCGAGACGTAGCCGAGCGCCGCGCGCCGGCCGGGCCGCACCATGATGTAGTGCGTCTCGCCCAGTTCGGCGACGACGTGGTCAATCAGCTCCCACTCGGACTCGTCAATCTCGGCCGGGGGCTCCCACAGGTCGGGCGCGGCCTGCGGCTCGAAGACGTTCTCCTTCATCAGCCCCAGGTCGTGCGTCAGCGCGCTGTACCGATACAGGTTCCCCTGCCAGTCGCGCCAGGTCTCGTCATCCACCTGCTGCAGCGGCTCGGGCTGGAAGCCCTTGGGCGGGACCATGTTGACGGCGATGCCGTCCTGCCCGGTCGCGTGCACGAACTCGACGATGTCGCGCTTCTGGCTCGCGACGATCTCGTCGCGCCGTCCCTCCCAGAACGCCTGCTGCTCCTTGAAGTGCGCGCGCCAGAACGTCTCGTGGCCGAGGATGTCCTCGACGACGGTGTAGTCAATGGCGAACTCCATGAGCGGCACGCAATCGGGCTCGCGGTGCTGCAGGGCGGTGGCGACGCGTTCTTTGGGGGTCATGTGGCTACCTCGTGGGGCAGAGACGTTGGAGGGGCCGGCTATTAGCCGGCCCGTCGTTGGGTGCTCTCGTTGCTTTGTGTCATTCGCCGCGGACGGCGGGCCGGCTAATAGCCGGCCCCTCCAACGGACAACGCCTTCCGTATCGCCGCCAACACCGCCGGGTTCCCCGGGTACGCCTCGTGGACAGTCGTCGCGCGGCGCTCGCGGTCGAGCACCATCACCGTCGGCACGCGGCGGAGGCCCAGACGCCGGGCGAGGTCCTGCCGGCTGTCGAGCAGCACCGGGAACGGTGGCAGTTCATCCCCGAGGTACTTGTGGCGCGCATCGGCCCACTGTCCGTCCACGCTGATGCCCAGGAGGCGGAAGTTGAGGTCCTGATGCTGCCGCGTGAGTTCGCGCAACTGCGGCAGTTGCGCCACCCACGTGTCGCACCAGTACGCGAAGAAGTTCAGCACCAGCACGGGCTCGGAGTAGTCCGCCATCCGCTGCAACCGGCCCTGCAGATCAAACAACTCGAAGGCCGGGACCTGCAGGCCGGGCTGCGGCGCCGGGCGGTCGTCATCAGCGATCGCGGGCAGACACACCAACAGGGCAGCCACCAGCACCGCGGGTAACCGTTGGAGGGGCCGGCTATTAGCCGGCCCGCCGTCGGGTTCTCTCATTGCTCTGCGCCATTCGTCGCGAACGGCGGGCCGGATAATATCCGGCCCCTCCAACGGCCCCATCCCGCTACTCCTTCACATCCGCAATCTTCATCCGCACCGGCTTCGCGTTCCCGCGTACCTCCGGGAAGTACATCAACTCGGCCATGGTCGGCAGGACGCGGTAGTTGCCGGGCGCCTCGGTGCGCAGGGCGTACGTGAACGTCCGCTCGCCGCGCGCCAGGTAGTTGAAGTACAGCACCAGCCGGTTGTCCCACACCTCGCGCCGCTCGCAGCCAATTTCGGGGATGCGGTCCTCCTCGCCCTCGATCACTTCGCACCCCGCCGGGATCGGCTCTTGCAGCAGCGCGTAGCGCAGGTTGTCCTGTGTGCGGATCGTGACCTCGACGAACACGACTTCACCGGGGTCGAGCACATCGGCGGCGGACGGGTCCGCGGCCGGGATGCGGTACTTGCGCTCGAGGGTGATGCCCTTGGCCACCGGCACGGCGTCCTGGCTCGGCAGCAGGTAGCTCAGCCGCGCACTGTAGTACAGGTGGCCGCCGCCGTCCTTCGTGAACCGGAGGTTGTTGGTGCCGGCCTGCAGGTCCGTCGCCGGGATCGCGAACGTCACGGGGTCCTTCAGCGCGTCCTCGGACTTGAAGTCTATCGCCTTCACGAGCTTGTCGCCGTTGAACACCTTCGCGGTGTACGCCTGCCCGAGTTCCTTGCTCTGGGCGAGGTACTGGGTCAGCACGAGCACGGCGGCGGCGGTGTCCTTGGTGGAACTCCACGACTTGCCGTCGCGCGCGGCCATGATCCAGCGCACCGCCGGGACGATCGCCGGGCTGTCGGGCTTGACGGTCAACAGCAGGCTGAGCACCTGCGAGGTGACCTCGACGTTGTTGTCCAGCCACGAGTACTTGTAGCGGCCGTCGGCGGCCCAGTACAGCCCCTGGCCCAGCGGCTTGCCGGTCTTCTCGAGTTCGTCGGCGATGGTCCGGGCCATGTCCGCGTAGACGCGCCGGTCCTCCGGCGCATTGTCCGTGCCCGTGCCCGCCGGGGGACCGGCGGGCCTACGCGCCTGGGAGAGGCTCTGCAGGGATAGCCCCAGGCTCGCCTGGCTGAAGGTTCCGAGCTTGGCGCGCTGGCCATACAGCCCACGCGCCAGCGCCGTGGCGTTGGTCAGCGCCTCGTCGGTCGTCCACACATCGGCGAACGCGAGCGCGCGCAGCAGGTAGGCCTGCGCCTCGCGGTACTCCTCTTCCTCCAGCGCCTCGCTCAAGTACGCCGCGCCGCGCACCATGGCGTCATGCGCCGCCACGGTGCCGTTCAGGTCCGCGAGCTTCAGCCCGTACACGATGTAGGCGCTGATGTACGGGTCGCTCTGGTCGAACTCCCACCAGTGCCAGCCGCCGTCGCGGTGCTGGAAGCGGAGCAGCTTCTGCAGCCCGAAGCTGATGTAGCGGTCGAGCATCTTGGGCCGCGGCCGCGACGCCCCCAGGTCCTGCAGCGTCTTGACGACGATCATATTCGGCAGGAAGCCATCCATCGTCTGCTCGGCGCAGCCGTACGGGTAGGTCGTCAGGTAGTCGAGCGCCTCGAAGATCGGCCCGGCCAGCGAGGGCGACAGCGTGACCTCGACCAGCCCGCTGCCGGGGACGGCGCTCTTGGGCATCGCGAGCGCAACCGTCTCGCTGCTCGCGGTCAGGCCCGCGGCGGCGACAACGTCCTTCACGCCGTCAGGCTTGACCGGCAGCGTGGCTTCCGTCGCGTCCTTGCCGCCGGGGCCGCCGTCGGCGCTGACGAGGAAGCGCGCCTGGTCCTTGCCCGTCACGCGGATCTTCCACGTCAGGCGCTGGATGCCGTCATTCGCCAGCCTGATGTTCTGCTCCGCCGCGCCCAGCACGTCCGCCCCCTCGGCCGTCAGCGTCACCTTCACATTCCGCTCGGTGCCCGTGTAGTTGTGCACGGTCGCCGCGGCCGTCGCCTCATCGCCCTGCACGTAGAACCGCGGGAGCGTGAAGCGCACCAGCAGCGGCATCGTCACGACGACATCCTGGCGCGCGTCGCCGGCCTGCGTGGCCTTCGTCAAACCGCGGGCCGTGGCGCGCCACGTCGTCAGGTTGTCCGGGATCGTGAACTTCACTTCCGCCGTGCCATTGGCATCGGTGACAACCGACGGCCCCCAGTACGCGGTGTCGGTGAAGAACCGGCGCACGCGCGGCGCCTCCTCCTCTCCGCCGCCTCCGCCGCCCTTGCCGTCCCTCGCCATCTCCATGGCCGGGCTGGGCGCGGCCATCGTCTGGTACGCCCCGCCCGGGTACATCTGCTCGAGCGAAAACTGCGTCTCGACACGGTTGTCGCGCCCGCCCCAGAACGTGTCGTACGGGCTCTCCACGCTGTCCGGCCGGATCTCGTAGACGCTGGCGTCCACGACCCCGAGACCGACTTCCGCCGGCACGGCCGCGCCCGACGCATCCCGTGTCGTGACGACATAGCTGGCCGTCTCGGCCGGCTGGTACTTCTCCTTGTTCGGCGTGATCGTGATCGTGAGCTTCTTGTCGGCGAACGGCACGCGGAGGCCCTCGCTCGCCCCGGTCAGGTCGCCCTTGCGGATGATCGCCGCGCGCACCTGCGCATTGGGCCGCAGCGCCTCGGTGATCGGCACCTTCAGCGTGAAGACGTGGTCCTGCAGCTTGTACACCCGCGAGGAGAAGATGCTCTCACCCTCAACCGTCACGAGCATCCACGCCCCGAGCTGATCCGTCTCGCCCTTCACGAGCGCGACGTCGCCCGGCTTGTAGGAGGGGGCGTCGGCGTCGAGGCTCAGCGTCGGCCACTGCTGGATCGCCCGCTTCTTGACGACATCAATGCTCTCGGAGTCGTAGGCGGGGTTGCCGTTCTGGTCCTTCGTCCACGCCTCGAAGGAGTGATAGCCGAGGTGCTTGAGCGGGAACTGCACCTCCGCGCGGCCCTCGCTGTTGGTCTCGACGGTCTGCTTCGTGCGCTCGTCGTACGAGCGGCCCTCGCGGTCGGTGAGGTTCTCGACGAGGGTCAGGTTCACCGCCGCTGACACGGGCTTGCCCTCGTGGTCGGTCGTCCGCACGGTCACCGTCGAGGTCTCGCCGACCACGTACTCGTACTCGTTCGGGCTGATGTTCAGCACGATGGCCGAGGCGGCGATGTGGGTGCTGTCGCTGGCCGACCGCGGCCGCAGCGCCGTCTCGCTCACCTCCGCCGAAATGCGCAGGTCGCGGTCATACGGCAGGTTCTTGGTCGGCACGTAGAACCGCAGTTGGCCGTCTTTGTCCAGGCGGCCCTCGCCGCGGAAGCTGTCCTCGATCTGCCCGATGGCGGCGGTGCCCAGGCCCGCGGCGGTCAGAATCTGCGCTGGCGGCGGGCCGCCGCCCGGCCGGAAGCGGATGTCGTAGCTGACCTTCCCGCCCGACACCGGGCTGCCGAAGAAGTACTTCGCCGACACGGTGAAGTAGATCTTGTCCCCGCTGAAGTACAGGTCCTGGTCAATGTTCACGTCCACGGTGAACTCGGGCTTGCGGTACGCTTCGACGCGGAAGCTGTGGAAGAACAGCGTCTCCTTGTCGCCCTTGCCGACGGTGACGACCAGCTCGTAGTCGCCCAGCGGCGGCTCCGGCGCGAGCAGGAAGCTCCCATCGAAGCTGCCCCACTCGTTGAGCGCCAGCTGCTCGTCGTAGACGGTGCTGCCGCCGTCGGTCTTCAGGCGCGCGCGGACGGTCTCGAGGCCCTTGGGGGGCATGGAATACTGCCCGTCCGCGAACTCCCGGATCGTGCCGCGGAACTTGATCTCCTGTCCCGGCCGGTAGACTGGGCGCTCGGTATACAGCGTGGCGACGTACGGGTCGAGCACGTCGGGGGAGAGGCCCTGGGCGAAGGCCGGGTCGCCGGCCTGCGTCGCCAGCCACACCGGCGTGCGCAGCGGCGGGGCGTCGAACTTCACCAGCCCGTCGCCGGTCGTCGCCTTCGTCTCGACCTTGCCCTTGTCGTTGTACATCGCGACCGGCAGGCCCGCCGCCGGCTGGCCGGTCGTCGCGTTGACGATCCAGGCCAGCACCTCATGCGGCGAGCGCTTCGCCAGCATCGCCCGCCCCGACACCGCCAGCCACGTGCGCTTGTCAATGCCGAAGCCGGTGGCCGACACGGCGTACACGCCGGGCTGAAGGCCCGTCACCGGCACGGTCTTCTCGTCCCAGTAGTCCTTCGAGCCGGCCGTCTTGACGGTCAGCACGCGCGCCGGCTTGCGCCCCTTGAGCGACAGGTGCTTGAGCCGATAGGGGAGAGTCCCCGCCACCTTCGGGTCGTCCTCGGTGACGGCGAAGGCGCTGGGGGCCAGCTCCTCGAGCGCCACCGGATAGAGCGCCACGTTGGCCTGCTTGAGGTTGTAGGTGGACAGCGACAGCAGCACCTTCTGGCCGGTGGCGAAGCTGCGCTGGTTGACGCTGATCTGCAGGTTCGGCGCCTTGGCGCTGGCGGCCAGAGCCGCCGACATGGCGAGCGCGGCCAGCAGGCAGATGAGAACTCGAACGGTGGTGCGTGACATCGGGACTACCTCCCAGAAGGGGATTGCGGACGTGACGGCTCGATGAAGCGAACGGCGTTCAGACGGAAGGTCTGCACCGCTTCCCCCGCGCGGGCGTCGGCGCGGATCAACGCCCAGGACAGGAAGCGATCGGCCCGCGCGGTCTCGCCGGGCAGGACCACCCCCGTGCGCCGGGCCGACCGCACGGCCAGCCCGTCGGTTACGGGGTCGAGCGTGGACGGGTCGGTGATGCCCTGCGGCGGGTCGAGGATGGACACGATCACCCGCAGGCCGGGCAGTGCAGCGGGCCGCAGTGGCGGGAAGCGCGTATCATGCGCGGCGGCCAGCGTCGCGGCCGTGATGATATCGGCGGCGAGACTCGCCCCGCGCGGCCGGAGCGTCCCCATGCAACATCGCGGCGCCCCGTTGACTTGCGCCGACACGAAGACGCCGGAATGCTCATACAGCAGGGGTGGGAGATCGTCGGGCACGAGCAGCGCGGTGCGTGTGAGGCAGTATTCATCCAGCGCCCGCCGGGCCAGCTTCAGGGCCGCCTGCCCGGCCGCCTCATCGGCGCGGAAACACGCGACAAGCTGCGCCGGCGCGGGCTGCGCCGCCAGCAGAGTCAGCAGGATGAAGGGCATCGGGACGCGCACGAGCCGGGCCCCCAGGCGATGAAGTAACACGGGGTATTTGTGCAGACGAAGGGGGATTTCCTTCCCGATACTGGGAGACCTAGAACGACGCGGAGGCTTCGGCGGGAGCCTTGGGGCGGGGTGCGGATTGAAGCTCGCGGTACTGTCGCTCGAGGTTGCTCCACAACGAGGCCGGCACCCCCAGCGTCGCCTCCAGGCCGCGCGCGATGTCGTCGGTCAGGGCCAACGAGCCCTCCAGCAGGCTCGCCACCTCGCCCTCGGACAGTCCGAGCGCCCGCGCCAATTTACCCCCCGAGATGCCCAGGTGCTCCATGGTGTCACGGATGGTCAGCCCCGGGGGCATGGGTTCGCTAGGGACGTACGGGTACCGGTGCCTATTCATGGGGATTGTCCACTCCCAAAATGATGATCGCCGTGACGGCCCTGAGGTCCACGCCACCATCCGGCAGAGTCGGCACGGGGGCCGCAGCCGGGACAAACGTCAGGCGCTCTCGGAAAGAGACATCTACCGAGAAGACCCCGTGCATGGGTCCACCGACGCGCATGTGCAGCCGCGCGTCCGGGATCGTCTTCATCTGCAGCAGGCAATCGGCGGCGCGTAACTCCTCGAGCCGCTGCAGGCACTTCCGCCCCACTTGGGGCCCAAATCTCCGTGTGGCGCTACGAAGGTCGCTCAGCACTCTCTGCAGCTTGCTGTTGCTGAAGAAGATCTCCATGGCCCTCCCAAACAGTATACCCTGGTGGCCGCACAAAGCCAACCGCCGGTCGCGGGCGAGGTGCTAACCTGTGCCCCCCACCCGATGACACCCTCCGCCGTCGTACAGCAGCATCGCCCGGCTGTGCCGGTCGTAGCCCGCCGCGTGGCGCCAGGCCTGCCGCAGCGAGGCTTTCTGCTGGGTGAGCGCGTAGAAGAAGTGCATGACGAACAGGGGCACGGCCGCGCCGTGCAACTCCTCGGCGGCGGCGAGATACGCCCTCAGGCCGCCCTGCATGAACGCCCGCGCCGTCTCGGGCCGCCCCGCCTCGCACGCGGTGTTGATGACGACGCAGCCGGGCAGGTGGAGGTGGGCGGCGACGACCTCGGGGGGCAGCTTGCCGTCGCGCAGCATCGAGACCTCAATCCCGATCCCCGCGGCGTACTCCCCCAGGATCAGGTCGCCCGCATCGCCGTGGCCGGACAGGATCAGATACGGCGCGCACGTTTCGCCCTGGGCGAGGACCTTGAGCAGGTCGGCAGGGGTGCTGAGGCGATGGAGGAGCACGACGGCGCCGAGGCTTTCGAGCAGGGCGCGCAGGAGTTCAGCCTCGCCCGCCGCGCCGAAGTCCGCGATCTCGACGGGGAGTTGGCGGTGGTGGAAGGTGGTGTCAACGGGCTGCCACATGGCGGCCTCCCAAAACGACAACGGCATGCCGGCAGGATGCCGGCGCCCCTACGGCTACGGCACCCTCCACCGCGTCGCCGCGATGTACTGCATCCCGCCCGGCTCGAAGAAGTAGTACACCGTCACGACCGTGCCGTCCGCAAGCTGCACCGAGTGCGGGTAGCCCAGGTCATAGCCCCCGCCGTCGGACCGCAGCGCCCAGAGGTGCTGCAGGTCCCACGTCTCGCCCTCATCGCTGCTGACCGCCGCGCGGATGCCGGGGTTCGGGTGGCGGAAACCGTAGCTGAGCAGGAGGCGCCCGTCGTGCAGGCGCAGCAGGTCCGGCGGGTGGCCCTGCACGCCCGTGTCCTTCAGGTCGCGCCACGTCGCGCCCTTGTCGTCCGAGATGGCCTGCCACAGGTGATCCACACCCGTGCCGGTGCGCATGACCATCAGCAGCCGCCCCGTCTTCGTCTCGATGATCTCCGGCTCGTTGAGGTCCAGGCCGGGCTTGAGGCCCACCTGGATGAACTGCCACGTCGCGCCGTAGTCCGTCGAGCGCAGCAGCCACGAGGAGTCCTTGTCGTCGGCCTTGACCGAGCCGTAGACGGGGAAGAGGATCGTGCCGTCGGCGAGTTGCAGGGAGTTCATCCCCGAGGCCAGGCAGGCCATGAAGGGGTACTCGATCTCGCGGTTCTCCCACGTCTTGCCGTCGTCGCTGGAGACGCCGCACATGGCCCCGGCGCAGAAGGCGACGGTGCCGGGGCGGACGTCGCGCACGAGATAGCCCGTCTTCTCCAGTTCCGCGCGCTTCTCGGCGGGGTGCTCCTGCCACCACTTGCACCAGATGCGCACCTGCCGGCCGTTGGGCCCGGTGAAGGGCTTGCCGGGGAGCATCGGGCCCTTCTGCCACGTCTTGCCGCCGTCGTCGCTGACCATTTGGACCGAGCCGGCGCCCTTGGCGTCAATGTGTGACTTCGGCCCGCCGGCGCGGAAGCTGACGGACAGCCGCCCGGTCGCCGCGTCCATGCGCAGGCTCGGGAAGACCGCGTACGTGTCCGGCTCGCGGTAGATCGTGATCTGCTCCATGCCCGGCGGCGGCGCGGCCTTCTGCAGTTCCAGGGGTGACTTGAACCGCACGTAGTCCCACAGCGACTCGCCCTGCGCGGCGCTGGAGGCGCTGCCGAAGGTGAACTGGCTGCGGCCCTGGTGAGCGGGGTGGGTGACCTTACCGGTGGCGTCCAGCGCCAACTTGTCGTCCACGTACAGCTTCAGGTCCTGGCCCTTGAACGTGAGCCGATAGACGTGGAAGTCGGCGGTCGTGTCCAGTTCGTACTTGAGCTTGGCGAAGGCGAGGTCAATCCCGTCGGTGTGGAACTGCACGCCCTCCTCGTTGACCCCGTTAGACACCCAGAGGCACACGCCAGCGTCGCCCTGGCTGGAGACGACCTTCAGGCGCGCCTCGACGACGGCTTCCTGCGCCGGGTCGGCCTGCCAGTCAATCTGGAAGCAATGCCCGGACCCGCGCTCGGAGCTGTTGTCCACGATGCGCAGGACGCCGTCCTTGACTTCGTGGCGCGTGTCGGCGCCCTGCCAGCCGCCGATGAGCGGCGGCTGGTCCATGTCGAAGGACATGCTCCAGTCGGGGGGTTGGGCGATGGTGGGGAGGGCGCACGTCACGGCGGCAATCAGGAGGAGGACAGCGCTAAGTCGAGTCATCTTCGGTCCTTTCGGTTCGGGAGACAAGCAGCTCTCCGGCGGCGGCGATGAAGGCCTCGGCCCAGGCGATGCTCTCCTGCGCGGTGGCGGAGGTAATGCGTTCGCTGACCTCATGGTCGGCCTCGAGGCGCAGCTCGAAGCTGACGTGCAGACGCCGGCTCAGTTCGCGGTCCAGCAGGCCAAGGCGGGTGTAGTGTTGCCCAACGCCCGACAGCACGCCGCGATGGCTGTTGTGGTCGAGACCCTTCTCAGCCAGCAGCGCCTCCCCCGCGTGGAACATCGCGTAGTAGGCGTCGGAGACGGCTTGTTCATGGAAGCCCCTGGCTTCGAGCACCCGGGCCGCCTCCAGGCTTCGTCTGGCCTTGTCCATGAGCGCTGCCGCCTCCTGCTTCACACGATCACCCCCTCGCGGCGCAGATTCCGGTAGAGCCGCCAGTCCTTGTCTCGCCAGTCACTCTCCTTGATGGGTACGCAAGTGATCAGTTCGTCATGCTCGAACGACAATTGCCAGAACAGTTCGCCCGTCCGCCGGATGATGTCGTACGGGCTGTCGTAGTCATCCAGCACCACCGCCACATCCACATCCGAATCTTCGGTCGCCTCGCCCCGGGCCTGGGAGCCGAAAAGCACGACGGCCCGCAGGCGATC
>CAZZDO010000020.1:17609-25767 GCA_964653205.1 uncultured Armatimonadia bacterium
CCGTAGATCTCCTGCAGGCCGCGCTTGAGTTCGGCCAGGATCGGTTGGAGACGTTCCGGGATGGGCATTACCGCCCCACAGTCTGCTGGATGCCCTTCAGAATCTTGTCCACGCTCGGCAGGAACTCGTTCTCCAGCGGCTCGGCCATCGGCGGCGGGACGTTGTGCGCCGCCACGATCTTCACCGGGGCCTTCAGGCTCGCGAAGCACGCCTCCTGCGCCTTGTACGCGATGTGCTCGGCGTAGCACCCGGTCTCCGGGGCTTGCTGCACGCACAGCAGCCGCCCCGTCTTGCCGACCGACTGGGCGATGAGCGCCTCGTCCAGCGGCACGAGCGTGCGCGGGTCCACGATCTCCACGGAGATGCCCGCCGCGGCGGCCCGGTCGGCCGCCTCCAGCGCCCGCTGCATCATCCACGAGTAGGCCACGACCGTGATGTCCGTGCCCTCGCGCACGACCTTGCCCACGCCCAGCGGCACCGTGTAATCCTCTTCGGGGACGGGGTCCTTCACGAGGTACAGGTTCTGGTGCTCGATGAAGACCACCGGGTTGTCGTCGCGGATGGCGGCCTTCAGCAGGCCCTTGAGGTCATACGCCGTGCTCGGCGCGACGACCTTGAGGCCCGGGAACATCGTGGCCACGGCCTCGAGGCTCTGGCTGTGCTGCCCGGCGTAGCCCTTGCCCCCGCCGATGGTCGTGCGGATGACCATGGGCAGCTTCGCCTTGCCGCCGAACATGTAGCGGCACTTGGCCGCCTGGTTGCCGGTCTGGTCCATCGTCATCAGGATGAAGTCAATGTACATCAGCTCGCACACCGGGCGCAGGCCGGCCATGGACGCGCCCACCGCGGTGCCGATGATCGCCGACTCGGAGATCGGGCTGTTGAAGCAGCGCTTGCGGCCGAAGATCTCGTAGACGCCGCGGGTGGCCTGGAAGGCGCCGCCGTAATCGGCCACGTCCTCGCCGTACAGCACCACGCGCTGGTCGCGCAGCATCTCCTCGATCATGGCCTCGATGACGGCGTGGCGCGCGAGGATGCTGCCAGTGGAGTCGCGCCGCTGCGGCTTGTACTCGGCAAGCAGCTCCTCCTTCGGCGTGGCCCACTTCGGGTCAAGCTCGTCGGAGGTGCTCTCGGCGAACAGACCCTCGTAGATGGTCGCGGGGTCCGGATCGGTCGCGCCGGCCGCGAACAGCGCCGCGCGGTCCACGCGCTCCTGCGCGATCTTGCGGTGGATGTCAATCAGGTCCTGGGTCGCGACCCCGGCCGCCAGCAGCGCGTTCTGGTAGGTCTGGACCGGGTCAATGTCCTCCCAGGCCTTCTCCTCGTTCTTGCTCCGGTAAGTCGTGCGGTCGTCGGACAGCGAGTGGCCCATGTAGCGGTACGTGATGCATTCGAGCAGCACGGGGCCCTGCCCCTCGCGGCACAGCTTCGCCGCGCGGGTGACGGCGTCGCGCACCGCCAGCACGCTCATGCCGTTGACAACCTCGGCGTGCATGTTCGCTTCGTTGTACGCCGCGCCGCGCTGGGCCAGCCACTCCACGCCGGTGACTTCGCCCCTCTGCTGGCCGGTCATGCCGTACTGGTTGTTCTCGATCAGGAAGATGACGGGGCAGCCGGCCTCGAACTGATCCTGCGCGGCCCAGTTCATCGCCTCATGCGCGATGCCGTTGTTGGTCGCGCCGTCGCCGACGATGCACAGGCAGACCCGGCCGTCCCCGAGCCTCGAGGCGGCCATGGCCGCGCCCGCGCCGATGGCGAACGACCCGCCGACGATGGCGTTGGCCCCAAGATGGCCGGCGTGGAAGTCGGCGATGTGCATGCCGCCCCCGCGCCCCCGGCAATAGCCCTCCTCCTTGCCGAACAGCTCAGCCATGGTGCGGTTGAGGTGCTCCTGCATGGCGCAGTCCAGCACGCCCTTGCGGTCGGACATGTCATAGTTGGCGGCGTCCTCGCCGATGAACTCGGCGAGTTGCCCGACCTCGCGCTTCTCCAGGGCGAAAGCGCCTTTGGCGATGGAATGGCCATGGCCGCGGTGGGTCGAGGTGATGTAGTCGTCAGCATTGATCGCGCCGATGGCCCCGACCGCGACGGCCTCCTGGCCGATGGAGAGATGCGTCGCGCCGATGAACTTGTAGTCCGCCAGGGGCTTGAACTTCTTGTTCTTGAGCTTGACGATCATCTCTTCGAAGAAGCGGATGTGCAGCATGTGGTCGAGCAGGTGCAGGGCTTCTTCGCGGGTCATCCCGGCGGCGATCTCTTCGGCCAGGTCGCGGCCATACTGGAAGCGCGGGATGGGGTCAAAGGTGATCGCGCCGGGGGTGAAATCGGGATACACGTCGCCATCTTTGGGCATGAAACAGGCTCCTCACGCAGGGGAAACTGCGGGTGAATTGACGTCGGGGCAGGGACGTTGTCCTGCAGGCAACACAACAGCCGCACGGCCCGGAACGGCACGCACGGGGTACCAGCGGTTGCTGCAAGTAGTATGCCACAAGAGGCGGGGGTTTGTCCATTGCGGGCTCCTTGACACCGGGAGACCCCGCTGCTACAGTGCAAGGGATGCTGGGGAGCGCGCGATGCGACGACTGAAGCAGTTCGCCCTGCAGCCCCGGGGCCCCAAACTCACCGTGTTGCGCGATCTGGTACGCGTGCGCTTCGCGGACGCTGAGGCGCTGCTCAGGACGCGTGTTCCCGAACGCCGCAATGCCGCCATGTACATGGCCGGGTACGGGGTGGAGTGTGCCCTCAAGGCGCAGATCTGCGTGTCACGCGATGAGAACTGCCTGCCGGCGGAGTTCTTCCACCACAATCTGCGGCGGCTGGCGGAGGCCACGGATAAGTGGCCGTCCCTGCTGGAGCCGGACCCGCGGCACCTGGACAGGCTGACATATCTTGAGAGCGAATGGCAGACGGCGATGCGCTACGCCAAGCGCAGCTACGACTATGCCTATGTGGCCGGCTTCATTGACAAGGCCCGGGAGTTCACCGAATGGCCATTAGGACGTTAGTAAGGCGAGAACTGGACAACTTCGACGAGTTGTTGGCCGTGTTTGAGGAGGAGCTTCGGCGGGAGGAGTCCGCCCCCGCGTCCGACGGGGCGCCCATCTTCTTCTGCGAGGAAAGCGGCACGCCGGACAACTACACCCACTGGTACGTCGTGTGGGACGGGTTCGAGGGTGTTGACGGTGAGGAGCGCTCACGCTTGATCGTGGCGGCCGTGCGGAACGTGATGGGGAAGGCCGAAGCCCTGCGCGTGACGATCGCCTTGGGGCTGACGATGGACGAAGCCAGGGACATGGAACTGCCTGTCTGACCAACGCCGGCGCCGCATGAAGAGCGGGGCGCTCATGCGAGCGCCCCGCTGCACTTTGTCAGGTCGGCCACCTCTACCCCAACAACTCCTCCGGCTTCACTTCCTGCGGCGGGAGGGCGTGCGGGCGCACTAGCGCCCCGCCTTGCTCGTAGCTGTCCATCGCCGCGAACGTGACCTCCAGCACCGCCAGCGCGTCGCGGCCGCTCGCGCGGAACTCATGCCGCGGCACCTGGTTGCTCACGTCCTCCAGGAACGCGTGGATGCGGTTGGGGAAGCTCTGGCCGAAGTCGTGCGTGCCCGACTCGAAGACCTCGGGCACGTTGTCGCCCTCGGTGATGAGCGCCGGCTGGCCCGGGCCGCGGCCGTCGGGGGCGTTCCAGAAGGTGACCTTCTCCACGCAGTTCTCGATGCAGAACGTGCCCTTGGTGCCGGCGACTTCGCAACTCCACCACCCGCCGAGCCCGTAGCTCGTGTCGCCCCGCTGGCTGAGCAGATATCCCACCGCGTCGTTGGCGTAGCGCAGGTGGATGCTGCACGTCGAGAGTGTCGTGTCGCCCGCGCTGCGGCGGAAGCCCGGGCGGTTCATGAAGGCCTGCACGTGCGTCACTTCGCCGCAAAAGTGGCGCATGACGCTGAGCGGGTGGGACATGAACGCCTTCATGTGGAAGTACGGGAAGTCGCGGACCTTCTTGGAGCCGGGCGCGCTGTAGCTGGCCGGCTCGCCGCCCTGGAAGCCCATCTTGCACAGGCAGTAGACCAGCTCCCCCAGCCGCCCCGCGTTCTGCCATTCCTTGGCCTTCTGCGCCGGTGTGGTGAAGAAGTGGTTGAGGTTGCACCCCAGGTACACGTCCATCGCGTCGGACAGGGCGACCATCTCGCGCGCCTGCTCGACATCGCTGGACAGGGGCTTTTCGACCAGCACGTGCTTGCCGGCCTCCATGGCGATCATCGCCGGCTCGTAGTGCCAACTGCCGTTCTCCAGCCCGCCGGTGCACACGTCCACCATGTCCAGCTCTTCGTTGTCCAGCATCTCCTCGAGGTTGGTGTACGCCTTGGCGCCGAACTGCTCGGCGGCCTTGTCGGCGCGCTCCTTGACGGCGTCGCAAATGGCGACGAGGTCCGCCAGTTCGTCTGCTTTGTGCGTCGGGGCATGGGAATACCCGATGCTGTTCATGCCCACGATGCCGACTTTCACAGCCATGTCAGTCCGCCTCCCGGTGTGCGTCAAGTGGTGGTCATGTGGTTGAGTGGTCATGTGGTTGAGTGACTGCCGCTCGGTGGCGGCGGAAGGCATGCGCCCTCGTTCCCAACCACTCAACCACTCAACCACCCAATCACTGCCTCTCCCGTCGTTCCTCCCGCCCGTGTTCGGCCTCCCAGGCTTGCAGGTAGTGCAACAGGTAGCCGATGCCCAGGGCGCCCAGGACCGAGATCAGCCCGGCCCACAGGATGCCTTCATAGTACTGGCCCGAAGCAAAGCAGGCCCCGGAGATGCGCCAGATGAGCACGAGCATGATGACCCCGACGCTCAGGATGGTGACACACGATCCGGAGGCCGGCTGGTCCACGACCTGGCCGCCACTGACGTCCGTGGGCGGCAGGCCAAACGGGGGCTTCGCCGTCGCGAGGGCCGTGCCCTCCTCGGCCGGTGCGCCCTCGGCGCCCGGCTGCCGGCGGTACCAGTCCCTCAGTTGGGCGAACAGGGCCGTGGTCGCCCGGCGTACGCCCGAGAGGCTGGCCGCCTCGCGGCTCTCCAGCGAAAACGTGCGGCTGACTTCGCGCGGCACGTGCCAGTGGATCACGATGCGCGGCAGGGAGCCTTCGGCGGCGGCCAGGTCCAGGTGGTCCACCAACTCCGCCGGCAGCGCCCATTCGTAGTCGTCGCCGCGATAGACGAGCATGCCGCCCTCGAGGCGCAGGAAGCCGATGTCGCGGTCGGTCTCGCCATGCCAGATCCGCAGGTCCTGCCCCGGCGAGAAGCCCACGAACTCGGCCTGCGACAAGGAGTCAGGGCCGTGGTGGGTCGCCAGGCGCCGGCGCAGCCCGGCATTGCCTGCCAGGCCCATGACGTTCTGCATCAGCCACGGCGCCAGGCCCCCCAGGGCGAACGCCACCAACGCCACCGCCGCCGGCGCGAGGCCGGTCGGGTGGGGTCCCAGCGCCTGCATGGCCAGCAGGCCCAGCACAAACGGCGCGGCCGCGGCCAGCATCGTAACCGTCGCGGCCAGGACGCGCATGCGCTGCTTGAAGGTGGGGGTGAAGTACTGGGCCATGAGATCAGTGTCGGACCTGGGAGCGCCGGCTTCCAGCCGGCAAGCCGTTCGTTCGTGGCCCACGTGCCGGCTGGAAGCCGGCGCTCCCAGGACGGCTTACAGCATCTCCAGGACGGCCGCGGCCATGACGTCGCCGGTCTCGCGGGCGTAACGGGCGCTCGTGCCCTCGTACGCGCCGCCGTCGAAGGCTTCCGGGGTGGGCACGTAGCCCATGTAGTCGTTCGCCAACTCCACGACGAACGCATGCGGCGTGCTGGAACGTTCCCGCAGTTGCAGGCCGTACTCGACGAAGTATTCGGCCGGGATGCCGAACAGCGCCAGGTCGCCCAGCCGCATCGTCTGCACCTCGATGGGCTCGGAGGCCTGTCCCTGCTCGTGCCGGGCCAGGTGCGTGCGGGCGCGGACCTTCGGGTAGGCGCGGTCCGGGATGCGGTCATCGGCCAGCAGCCGCTCGAACTCCGCAAGTTCCTCCGCCGAGTAGGGCCGGCGCTCGAGATCGAGCACGCGCGATTGGCTGGTCAGCGCCGTCGGCTCCAGCGGGACGGCGTCGCGCTCGATCTTGAGCACCTCGCCCGCCAGCATCATCCCCATCATCCGCGCATGGTCGAACCCGCCCTGCCGCCGCGTGGCGAACACATCAATGTGGTTGATGTTCCCGCACGGCCCGTTGGCGAAGGGGATGACCAGCGACTTGCCGTAGGCGGCCTGCAGCGTCTGGCGCAGAGCGTACGGGTAGTCGGCCGAGAACAGGAAGTTGCCGTTCCCCAGCACGTCGAGATGGCAGGCGAAGTTGACGAGGAGGGCCTGGACTTCGGTGTGTGTCTCGGGGTCATCAACGGCCTGCCGGCTGGAAGCCGGCGCTCCCAGGACGAACAGCGCACCGACCGTGGGGTCCTTGGGGCCGTCCACGCGGCTGATCTCCGGGTTGCCGACCCCGGGGTTGGTGCGGATCGAGCCGTCCTTCATCAGGTAGCGGCGGTTGTACGAGATGCGGTCTTCATGGCCCCACCCGACGCGCAGCGTGGCCGGGCGGAGGCTTCCCGCCGCGGCGATGACCGCCCCGGCGAGGCGGGCGGCCAGGTCGTGGAAGTACGCCTCGTCGCGCGGCTCGCTCCAGCCCGCGTTCATGATCGGCCCGGCATGGGTGTGGGTGGCGAACAGCATCAGGCGTTCGGGCGGCAGGCCCAGCGCCGCCTGCAGCCGCTCGCGGACGAGGCTGGTCAGCTCGCCGGGGATGCCGATCAGGTCGCAGCCGACCAGCGCCAGGCGCTCCTCGCCGAGCGCGAAGACGAGGGCCTGGGCCGTCAGCGGATCGTGGATGCCGTTGGCCTGGCGGGCGTTGAAATGGCCGGCGAGATAGACGCCCAGCGGCGGCGTGATGTCCACGACGACACTGCCGGCGTACCACAGATCAGACACAGCGTTCCTCCGATTGGCGCGGGCGCGGAACCCTCAGCGTGCCTCCAGCGTGACGTCCGCGTTGACGACCTCACCGGCGTTCAGGTTCGCGTCCGCGGACTGAGCGACATAGCCGTAGGCGAAGCCGTAGAGGCTGTGCGCGCCCGGCAGCCCCACCAGCGTATACGCCCCGGCGGCGCTGGTGGTGGTCGCCAGCGACGACCAGGCGAACCACGGCTGGTTGATCAGCGCCCCGAGTTCCCCGGTCAGGGCCGCGACGCGGGCCGGGTCCACGGCGGGCGCGAAGGGCGTCCCGAGATTCAGGGCCACCAGCGCATCCGCCAGGACGCCGCCGCTCTTCTTCACGACCGTGCCCGCAATGGTGGGCGACACCGGCGCGGCCGGGTCGGGAGGCAGCAGCAGGTTCACATTGGTCGGGCTGGAGCCACCGGTGACCTGTGTCACGACCGCATCGGCCAGGTGGCCCGGGTAGGCCGCCGTCACCAGCCACGAGCCGTACGCCGCCGGGCCGAGCTTGTACTCGCCGTTGGCGTTCGTGAAGCCCATCATCACGACGTCGGTGTCGTTCTGCGGGGGCAGCGTGGTCAACTGCCCGGTGGCCTGCTGGATGAGCGTGCCGCCGCCGAAGATGGCGGCCACCCGCACCCCGGCCAGCGGCACGTTGGTCCCGCCGACGACGCGCCGGAGCCGTCCGGAAATCGTCCCGCCCTGGATCGGCGTGATGCTCCCGAGATTGAGGTTCCCGTTCGTCGCGATGTTCACGTGCTTGTGGAAGCCCACGGTCTTGTCCGTCTCCGCCAGCGTCAACAGATGATGGCCGGTAGGCAAGCCGGTGAGGTTGATGCTCCCGTTAGTGCCGGGGTGGCGGCCGGTGTCATAGCCGTCGAAGTAAAGCGTGAACTCGGTGCTGTCGTGGCCGAACAGGTTAGTGACCTCGGCGATGAGAGCGCCGACGGACAGAGCCTTGAAGACCAGTGAGAGTAGCGCCAGACCGGCGCAGCCGGCCAGCAGACAGACAAGCAGTATGGCGATGGGCAGCATGGTGAGCTTCGACATGGACCTCATCCTTTCGTATCGCACAGATAGAACTTCGGCGTGGTGGGCCGATCACCTGCCGGACCAGGAGGTGGGGTAGAGCGGGCGTCCCGCCCGC
>CAZZDO010000021.1:0-1809 GCA_964653205.1 uncultured Armatimonadia bacterium
GACGAGGACCTGGTGCTGGCGACGATGATCGGCTGGCTGCTGGTGGCCTTCGCGTTCTGGCAGAGCAGCCGCGCCAACCTGATCTTTCTGATCGTTGCGGGCCTGGCCATCTTCGGCCTGATGGGCACGATCAACCTCAACGTCGAGATGCGGGTCGCCTTCGCCCTGTTTGTGCTGGGCGCGGTGTTCTGCTGGAGCTACGAGCAGTTCCTGGACATGGATGACCGGCTGGCCGCGCGCGGGCAACCGCGGGTGACGAACTGGCTGCAGATGGCGCAGGGGCATCTATCCATCGCGGTGCTGGTGGCGGTGCTCACGTTCGGGTTCGGCAGCCTGATCGGCACGGGGGCCTACCGCGTCTCCCCGAACCTGTACGCGAAGATGGCGCGGGAGATGTACGGGTGGACGCCCAACTGGAACACCGCCCGCAAGATCTTCAACTCGTTCGAGACGCAGTTCCGGGTGGGCACGGGGCCGGTGCGGCTGTTGCCGTGGCCGGTGATGGAAGTTCAGGCCGACCACGCCGCCCTCTGGCGGGCGATGGCGTACGACTACTACGACGGCCACGGCTGGTCGCGCACGAAGACCAACCAGGGCGAGCCGATGTGGTACGACGGGCAAGCCTATCATGTGCCGCCGACGGTGACGGCGCCGCTCCAGCACTGGCGGGCCTTCGAGCAACATGTCACGATGCAAGGCCCCGTCGGGGTCATCCCGGCCGCGGCCCAGCCGGAGACGCTGCGCCCGACCGGGCCCGGCGGCGGCGCCGGATGGCCGCGGAGCCTGCTGGGGCGGGCGCAGCCGACAGTAGATGCGTATGGCTGCCTGAATGGCCCCGAGAACGAGGCCCTGCGCACGTACACGGTCGTCTCCCGCGAGCCCATCGCGGACCCCGCGAGCCTGCGTCGTGCCGACATCATGCGCGACGCGCGCGTCGTCTCCGACTACACTGCCGTCCCCGGCGCGACGCAGGCGGCGCTGGAAGACAAGGTCCAGGAGATCACGGCCGGGGTGGACAACCCGTACGACAGGGTCCGGGCCCTGCAGACATACCTGCAGCGGGAATGCGCCTACAGTCTTGGCGCGGCGGCCGTGCCCCGGGGCGAGGACGCGGCGGCCTACTTCGTCCTCCACAGCCGACGTGGCGCCTGCGACCTGTTCGCCACGGCCCTGGCCGTCATGTCGCGTCTGGCCGGTGTGCCGGCACGGGTGGCGACCGGCTACCAGACCGGGACGTACGACCAGGACAAGCAGGCCTTCGTCGTCGAGGGCACCGATGCTCACGCGTGGGCGGAGGTCTACTTCCCCGGCCACGGCTGGGTGCCGTTCGACCCGCAGGCCGAGGAGCAGTTCGAGGACATGTCGCTGGCGGAGATGATCCAGAAGGGGCACCTGCGGTGGGTGGTGCGGGACTTCGGCCGCCGGGCGCTGTGGGTCGTCGCCATCGTGCTGATCGTCGGGCTGGCGACCGCGGCGCTGGTGGACCCCCTGCGCCTGCTGCGCGGCCTCTGGCGGCCCCGACCCCGGACGCCGCTGCAGCGGTTGAGCCGGGAGTATCAGGCCTTCTACCAGGGGTTGTTGCGGCGCCACGGTGTGTCGCCCAACCCGGCGCTGACGCCCGAGGAGGCCATGCGGCGGAATGTGGAGGCTCTGGCCGGGCGAGGCGTGCCGCCGGAAGCGCTGCTGGGGCTCAACGAGCGGTTCTACGAATTGAGGTACGCTGCGGAGGCGCCAGAGGCCGAGGTGGAGGCGCTGCGGCGAAAGCTGCAACTCGTGCGGCAGAGGCTGCGGCGTCGGTAGGGGCGCGAT
>CAZZDO010000021.1:1909-25401 GCA_964653205.1 uncultured Armatimonadia bacterium
GGCGTGATGAATCACGCCGCTACAGGTCCTGCAGGAACGGGTTCTCCGCCAGCTCATCCCGCATGGTGGTGGACGGGCCGTGGCCCGGGTAGACGACGGCTTCCGGGCTGAGCGTTGCCACGAGCCGGCGGAGGGACTGCGCGAGTGTGTCCCAGTCGCCGCCGGGGAGGTCGGTGCGGCCGACGCTCCCCGCAAACAACGTGTCCCCCGTGAAGATGTCGTCACCCCATTGCAGGCACACGCTGCCCAGAGAATGGCCGGGCGTGTGCATCACCCGCAACGAGATCGCCCCGACGTGGATCTCCTGCCCGTCGGACAGTTCCCCGTCCGGCGTGCAGGGCTCCACGCCCCCGACCATCTGCGCGAAGTACGGGTGCGGCTTGGCCACAAAGTGCCAGTCCTCGGGATGGGCCAACACGGGCAGGCCGAGGTCGCGCTGCAACGCCCGGGCGGCGGCTACATGGTCCACATGGCCGTGGGTGAGCAGCACCTGCTCAGGCCGCAGGTCGCGGCAGCGGGCCATGATTCGGTCGGCGTCGCCGCCGGGGTCAATGATGACGGCGGGACCGGCGGGATCGCGCAGGATATGGCAGTTGGCCTGCAGCGGGCCAACGGGCAAGGTGATCAATTCAGCGGACATGCGGGTTCCTTCACTGTGGGGAGCTAATCGGCTTCCAGGCGTCGCTCATCCTCGGCGGGGTCCAGGTCGTCCATCTCGGAAGCCGGGAGCAGGCCGATGTCGCTGAGCGGCCCCAGGCCGGCCCGGATGCGCCAGCGGCGCAGGCCGTCCGTGTGGTATTCGTCGAGTGGCCCGGTGGACTCCACGAGGCGTTCGGCGGCCTCGTCGTTCGCCTGCAGGAGCATGATGTCCGCCAGGGCGTACCGGTAGACGGGGCTTTCGGGCGCGAGCATCGTGGCCCGCACGAGCACCGCCCGGGCCTGTTCGAGTTGCTTGTTGCGGGCGTAGGCCGCGCCGAGCCGCGCGGCGTAGAAGTCGTCCACCGGGGCGCACCGCACCGCGCACTCGTACGCGGGGACCGCCGCCTCGAACTCGCGGGTGCGCATGTGGAACTCCGCGAGCTTGTAGTGGTAGTAGCCCTCGCCGGGGGCCAACTCCACCGCCCGTTCGTAATGGCCGCGGGCCTTCTCGATGTTGCCAATCAGCCAGTGCACGTCACCCAGGCGGCAGGCGTACCAGTGGCGCGTGGGGTCGCAGGCGAGGGCCTTCTCCATGGTCTGCGCGGCGGCGCGGATGCGGCCGATGGTGTAGTAGAACTCCCCGAGACAGAAGTGGGCTTCGGCGTGGCGGGGGTGAATCTTGAGGGCCTTGCGGTAGGCCTGGTAGGCCTTGCGCGGCATCTCGGCTTCGAAGTAGGCGTCGCCGAGCTTGACCCGGGTGTCGGCGTTGTGGCCGTCAAGTTCGGCGGCCTTCTCGTAGTGTGTGATCGCGTGCTCGAGGACGCCGTTTTCGGCCAGGAAATCGGCGCGTCGCACGCGGGCGGCAGCCATCCGTCTACGGCGTGCCGCCTCGCTGGACTGACTGCGGCTGCGGGGCATGACCCTACCTACTCCGGCTGCGGACTATCCATGATCAACGTCACCGGTCCGTCGTTGAGCAGCAAGACGCGCATGTGGGCGCCGAAGACGCCGCGCTGCACCGGGCGGCCGGACGAGGCCACCACGTCGCAGAAGCGGTCGAAAAGCACTGTGGCCTCGTCGGGAGCCAGGGCGTCGGAGAAGCCGGGGCGGCGGCCCTTGCGGCAGTCGCCGTAGAGCGTGAACTGCGGGACCAGGAGAAGCGCTCCGCCGGTCTCCTCCACCGACAGGTTCATCTTGCCATCGGCATCTTCGAAGAGCCGCAGGCCGACCAGCTTGCGCGCCATCCAGTCCAGATCGCCGTCCCCATCGCCCGGCCGGAAGCCCACGAGTACGAGCAGTCCCGGGCCGATCTGTCCCACGACCTCCCCGTCCACCTCGACCGATCCCTGCGTCACGCGCTGGACAACGACTCGCACAGTGATGACTCCTTGCAAGAGGGATTATAGGCCGGGGCTGTGTGTGGAGTCAACGAACCGAAGCGGCACCTCGCCGTGAGGCGCAGGTGCGGCCGCGGCATGGGCGGAATACGCGCCCATGCCTGCGCCAGTCCTGCTCGTCAACCCCAACCGCATGCGCCCGGCGATTGCCCCGTTGGCGCTCGAGTACCTCGCCGGCGCGTTGCGCGCCGCCGACGTGCCGTTCGTACTGTGCGACCTGTGCTTCGCCGAGGACCCGCCGGCCGCGCTCGCGTCGGCTCTGCGGGAGCACGAGCCGCGCCTCATCGCGATGACGATGCGCAACGCCGACGACTGCTACTGCGCCACGCAGCACTCGTTCATCCCCGACATGGCGGAGTTGGTGGCGCATGTGCGGGAGCATAGCGACGGCACGGTCGTGCTTGGGGGCGCGGGGTACTCGACGGCGCCCGAGGCGATCCTGCAGCATGTGGGGGCGGACCTGGGCGTCGTGGGGGATGGGGAAGAGGCGCTGGTGGCCCTGGGTAGTGGCGCGGTTCATCGCGCCCAGCCGCGGGGGCGCGATGAATCGCGCCGCTACAACGACATCCCCGGCGTCGTGTGGCGTGATGGCGACGCCGTCCGGCGCAACCCGCCGGCCTTCGCGGACTTCGGGGCAATGGCGCTGTCGCGCGACTTGCTCGACAATGCGCGGTACTTCCGCGAGGGCGGGCAGGGCGGCCTGGAGACCAAGCGCGGCTGCCCGATGACGTGCACGTATTGCGCCGATGTCCACAGCAAGGGGACGCGCTGTCGGCTGCGGCCACCACAGGCCGTTGTGACCGAGGCGCGGCGGCTCATCGCCCAGGGCGTCAACGCCGTGCACTTGTGTGACAGCGAGTTCAACCTACCCGCTGAGCACGCCAAGGCGGTCTGCACGGCGATGGCCGAGGCCGGGTTGGACGAGCAGTGGCGCTGGTGGGCGTACCTGTCGCCGGCGCCGTTCGATGACGAACTGGCGGGGCTGCTCGTGCGCGCCGGGTGCGCGGGCGTGAACTTCGGTACCGACAGCGGCGATACGGAGATGCTGCGGCGGCTCGGGCGGCAGTACGGGCCTGACGACATCCGCGAGACAGCGCGGCTGTGCCGCGAGCACGGGCTGACGTTCATGTGCGACCTGCTGCTCGGCGGGCCGGGCGAGACGCGCGAGTCACTGCGCCGGAGCATGGAGTTGATGAAGCAGATCGCGGCGGATTGCGTCGGCGTGGCGCTGGGCATGAGACTGTACGCGGGGACGGCCGCGGCGCGGGAGGTTTTCGCCCAGGGCTTCACTACCGAGAACCCGAGCCTGCGCGGCCGCATCGAGAACAATGAGGCGATGGCGTGGCCCGTGTACTACCTGGAAAGCGGACTGGGCGAGGATGTCATCCCCTACCTGCGCGAGCTGATCGGCGGGGACCGGCGGTTCTTCTTCGGCTGGCCGGACGAAGCGCAGGCGGACTACAACTACGATGGCAACGAGGTGCTGACGGAGGCGATCCGGAAGGGAGCGCGGGGGGCGTACTGGGACATCCTGCGCGGCATTTCACCTTGAACTTGGCCGGGTTATCTACTATACTGCAGGCAGACAACTACATAACGGCAACGAAAGGGACGAGTAGCTGCCGCGACTGCCCAATGCGGCCTGTAGGGCCGCCGAGCGAACCGGGACGGTGAGAGCCGGCGGGCCAGACGGCAGCGAAGATCACCCTTGAGCCGCGGACTGAAACGGAGGGGCCTGCATGCGCAGCATCCAGCCCGCCCGAGTAGACTCCGCCGGAGCTTCCACCGTTACCGGGAAGGCGGTATCGGCCGTAGTGGCGTGATTCATCACGCCAGGCGCGATGAATCGCGCCGCTACGCGGCCCGCACCGACTAAGTGGGTAGCCCGACCCGTACGCGACGGCTGCCAAACAGAGTGGTACCACGGGACTACTTCAGGCCCGTCTCTGTGCATCAGAGGCGGGCCTGTTTGCGTTCTGGCCGCAGCGTCACGCAGGCCACGGGCCGATGGGCCTGAAAGGAAACACCATGCCCAACCGAGTGCTGATCTATGACACCACCCTCCGCGACGGTTGCCAGGGCGAAGGCATCGCCTTGTCGGTGGAGGACAAGCTGCTGATTGCGCGGCGTCTGGACGAGTTCGGTGTGACCTACATCGAGGGTGGTTGGCCCAACCCGACCAGCCCAAAGGACCGCGAGTTCTTCGAGCGCGCCGCCGACCTGAAGTGGCGGCACGCCAAGATCGCCGCCTTCGGCAGCACTCGCCGCGCGGGCATCGCGCCCGAGGACGACGACAACCTGCGCGACCTCGTCGCCAGCCGCGCGCCCGTCGTGACGATCTTCGGCAAGAGCTGGGACTTCCATGTCACCAAGATCATCCGCACCTCGCTGGCCGAGAACCTGCGCATGATCGAGGACTCGGTGGCGTGGCTGAAGACGCACGTGCCGGAAGTCATCTTCGACGGCGAGCACTTCTTCGACGGCTACAAGGCCGACCCGGCGTTCGCGCTCGAGACGCTGCAAGCCGCCGTGCGCGGCGGGGCCGACAGCCTGTGCCTGTGCGACACCAACGGCGGCACGCTGCCCATGGAGGTCGTAAGCATCGTCGAGGCCGTGCGGCAGGAAGTCAAGCTGCCGCTGGGCATCCACTGCCACAATGACTCCGGCACGGCGGTGGCGAGTAGCGTCATGGCGGTGCAGGCGGGCTGCCGGCAGGTGCAGGGGACGATCAACGGCTTCGGCGAGCGCGCCGGCAACGCCGACCTGTGTGTCATCATCCCGAACATCGAGCTGAAGCTCGACCGGCGCTGCCTGCCCAAGGGCAAGCTGGTCGACGTCACCACCGTCAGCCACTATGTGTCCGAGCTCGCGAACCTCGCGCCGAATTCGCGGGCGCCGTATGTCGGCCACTCGGCCTTCGCCCACAAGGGCGGCATGCACGTCAACGCCGTCATGAAGCACCCGGCGTCCTTCGAGCACATCGAGCCGGAGCTGGTCGGCAACGAGCGCCGCATCCTGGTCAGCGACTACTCGGGGTCGTCCACGATCCTGGGCAAGCTGCAGAAGGTCTGGCCCGACCTGGACCGCAAGGACCCCATCGTCGCCGACGTGCTCCGCCGCGTGAAGGACCTCGAGAATGAGGGCTACCAGTTCGAGGCGGCCGAGGGATCGCTGGAGTTGCTCGCGCGGCGGCTGCGGGGCGAGCTGGAGGAAGCCTTCGATCTGCACGGCTACCGCGTGACGATCTTCAAACCGGATGAGACTTCCGAACCGTTCAGCGAGGCGACGCTGAAGGTCAGCATCGGGGATCGCGAAGTTCACACCGCCGCCGAAGGCGATGGCCCGGTCAACGCCCTGGACAACGCCCTGCGCAAGGCGCTGACCGAGCTGTTCCCGAGGCTGCAAAGCCTGCAACTGGTGGACTACAAGGTCCGCGTCCTGACCGCGGACGAGGGCACGGCGACCAAGGTGCGCGTGCTCATCGAGACGACCGACGGCACCCACAACTGGGGCACCGTCGGTGTACACGAGAACATCATCGAGGCCAGTTGGCAGGCGCTCATTGATGCGGTCGTGTACGGCTTGCTCAAGAACGGACACTGAGCATGCCCGAACTCCCCGAAGTTGAGACGATGCGACGCGACCTGGCGGCCCTGGCCGACCAGGCCGCTGTCGTGCGGGTGCAGGTGCGAGATGAGAAGGTCATCCACGGCTCCGCAGGCGCGTTCGCCCGGGGGATGAAGGGACGGCGGTTCGCCTCCTTTGGGCGACGGGGCAAGGTGCTGATGCTCGGCCTGGACAATGGCGACACGCTGCTGGCCCACCCACGCATGACGGGGCATTGGCTGGGCCTGGAGCCCGACCATGGACTGCCGCGCTTCCCGCGGGTGATCTTCCACCTGGACAACGGGCGGCGGCTGGTGTTCGACGACTCGCGGCGCTTTGGACGGCTGGAACTCGTACGCGGGGGCTGCGTGGACGACGCGTGCCTCTTGCGCAACATCGGGCACGACGGCCTGTGCGTGGACGAAGCGATCCTGGGGCAGTGGCTCAGCCGCAAGCGCGTGCCGATCAAGGTGGCGCTGCTCGACCAGCGCGGCGTGTCGGGCATCGGCAACATCTACGCCTCCGAGATTCTGCACCGCATCGGCCTGGACCCGCGCACACCCGCCTGTCGCGTGAAGCCCGACGAACTGCGGGCCATCGCGCGGGAGACCGAGCGCGTGCTCGGCGAGAGCATCGAGTACCGCGGCACGACGCTGATGAACTACCGCACCGCCAGCGGCGACCAGGGGAAGTTCCGGCGGCGGCTGCGCGTGTACGGGCACGAGGGGGAGCCGTGCCGCCGTAAGGGCTGTGAGGGCACGATCCAGCGGATCGTGCTTGGGGGGCGCAGCACATACTTCTGCTCGTACTGCCAGCGCACCGGCCGCACCCGGCGCGCGTAGCTGCGCCGGTCCCCGGCGCAGGTCTGCTGCTTCCTCGACGCGAACCCTCCGACGCCGCATCGCTCCTACCTCACGCCTGAGGTGCACTGCCATGTTCCCTCGCCTGTTGCCTCTTGTCTGCCTGCTGACGCTCGCCGCCTCACTGGCCGGCGCTGCTCCCCTGGCGCTCTACGTGGCCCCCGATGGCTCTGACACCGCCTCCGGCCTGACCGCGAAGACGCCCTTCGCGACGGTCGAGCGCGCGCGGGATGAACTGCGCAAGTTGCGCGTTGATAGCAAGCTGCCGCCGGAAGGGGCGGTGGTCGAGGTGGCGGGCGGGGTGTACCCGTTGGCGCGCGGGCTGGAGTTGACGAAAGAGGACTCCGGGACGGCGGGCGGGCCGATTGTCGTTCGCGCGGCGAAGGGCGTGGAGGCGCGGCTCGTTGGCGGGCGGCACGTCACGAACTTCGGCCCCGTCACTGACCCGCAGGTCCTCGACCGGCTGGACAAGGAGGCCTGGGGGAAGGTGATGCAGGCCGACCTCAAGGCCCTGGACATCACGAGCTACGGGCAGGTGCCGGGCATCTACCGCGGGGACAAGCCCCTGCTGGAGCTATTCTTCAACGACCGGCCCATGCAGTTGGCGCGCTGGCCCAACGACGCGTGGTGGACGATGTGGAAGGTGAAGCAGTCGGGCTCCCGGCCGTCGGCGGCCGACCCGAAGGGCACGCCGGGGGCGTTCTATTACCACGGCGACCGGCCGGCGCGCTGGCTGAAGAACCCGGACGCGCTGCTGCGGGGCTACTGGCGGCACGACTGGTTCGAAGAGGGCCAGAAGATTGCCGGCATTGACCCCGAGACCAAGATCATCACGTTCACGAGCCCGTGCGCGTACGGCGTGGGCGGCGGGCTGCGGCGCTACTATGCGCTGAACATCCTCGAGGAACTCGACGCGCCAGGGGAGTGGTATCTCGACCGGCCGACCGGGATGCTGTACTTCTGGCCGCCGACACCGGTGGCGCAGGGGCGGGCCTGGGTGTCCACCATTCCGGGACCGCTCGTGAGCCTCAAGGAGTGCTCCTTCGTGAAGCTGGAGGGGCTCATCGTCGAGGACGGGCAGAGCGACGGGATGGTCATCACCAACGGCAGTGACAATGAGATCGCGCGCTGCGTCGTCCGCAACATGGGCGGGTCGGGGGTGTCGGTGCAAGGGGGCTTCCGCAACGCGATCCGCGGGTGCGACCTGTACGAGATCGGCCGTGGGGCGGTGTACCTCAACGGCGGCGACCGCAAGACGCTCGTCTCCAGCGAGCATGTCGTGGACAACTGCCACATCCACCACTTCGGGCGGCTGCAGCGGACGTACGCCGGGGCGGTGCACCTGGACGGCGTGGGCAACCGCTGCACGCACAACCTGCTGCACCACGCGCCCCACAGCGCCGTACTGTTCTTTGGCAACGAGCACCTCATCGAGTTGAACGAGATGCACCACCTGATGCTCGAGACGCACGACGCGGGGGCGTGCTACATGGGGCGGGACTTCACGTGCCAGGGCAACATGCTGCGCTACAACTTCATCCACCACCGCGGCGCCTTCGGCATTGGCTCGTCGGGAGTCTACCTGGACGATGGCAACGCCGGCAACACGATCTTCGGCAACATCTTCTACAAGGGGACGTGGGCGACGGTGCTGGGCGGGAGTCGCGACACGAAGGTGCTCAACAACATCTTCGTGGAGTGCGAGCCGGCGGTCAACATTGATGACCGCGCGTACAACCACCTGGGCGAGCAGGGGACGTTGACGCAGCGGCTGGCGGGCATCCCGTACCAGGAGCCGCCGTGGAGCACGCGCTACCCGAAGCTCGCGAACATCATGGCCGACGAGCCGGGCGAACCGCTGTACAACCTCGTGGCCCACAACGTCCGCTACAAGGGGACGTGGACGTGCCTGAACCGACGCAAGGAGGGCAAGCCGCCGCTGGAAGAGATCACGACCTTCGAGGACAACTGGCTCGAGGGGGACCCGAAGTTCGTGGACCCCAAGAACCTCAACTTCCAGTTGCGCGACAACTCGCCCGTCTACCGGAAGCTGACGGGCTTCCAGCGGATACCCGTTGAGCAGATCGGCTGCTATCAGGACGCCCTGCGCCGGGAGTGGCCCATCGCGGGCTTCGAGCGGGACCGCAAGGAGCCGATGCAGCCGGACCGCATCGTGAACCCGCCCGAGGCGCCGTGGCTGAAGCCCGCGCCCTTCCCGGCGTACCGCGCGACCGCGCCGATGGTGCTGGACGGCGTAGAAGGCGCGGGGGAATGGCCCACCGGGGGTGACGGGAAGCCTGTGACGATCGCGCAGACGCCCGACCGCACGTCCATCCCGCACACGGTGCCGCGCAGCTTCGCGCGGGCCGCGTATGATGACGAGGCGTTGTGTGTGCTTGTGACCAACCAGACCCGGGATGCGAAGACGCTGACGCGGGGCGGGAAGTGGGGCGACGACGACGGTGTGGAGGTGTGCTTCCGCGCGGGGAGCGAGGGGCCGATCTTCGTCATCCACGGCTTCGCGGGCGGAAAGGTCGAGGCGGTGCGGGACGGCGGGGCCACGGCAGAGCAGGTGCGCAGCCTGGAGCGCGGCGGACTGGCGATGAAGAGCGGCATCAGCGCCGGGGCATGGACCGCGGAGTTCCGCATTCCGCTGGCGGCGGTCGGCATCGTGCCGAAGGCGGGGGAGAAGCTGCAGTTCAACATCGGCGTGCGTCGCATGGCGGAATCGGACTGGCTGGCGTGGGCGGGGACGGAAGCGCAGAACTGGCGGGTGGACAAGGCGGGGGAGTTGGTGTTCAAGTAGCGCCGTCGGCAAGCCTGTCCGGGAAGAGCAAAGGGCCGCCGGATGATCCGGCGGCCCTGGTGTTTGTATGTTGCGGCGTGAAGGCTACGTAACCTCGATCTTCTTGCCGACCTTTTCCTCCTTGGCCTTCGGGGCGCGGATCGTGCACACGCCGTTGTCGCAGGTGGCGGTGATCGCCTCCTGCTTGACCTCGGCGGGCAGCGTGACCGCGCGGAAGAACGTGCCCTGGCGGAGCTCCTTGCGGTAGTAGCCCTCCTCCTTGACTTCCTCCTCCTGGGTCGTCTGGCCGCGAATGGTCAGGATGTTGTCCTGCAGACTGATCTCGATGTCTTCCTTCTTGATGCCCGGCACTTCGGCCTTGACGACGACCTCGTCGTCGTTCTCGTAGACGTCCACGGGGATGCCCATCTGCTGGCCCTCGGCGTCCTCATTCCAGGGAATGAGGCGCGACATCTCGCGGGCCATGTGCTCCATCTGGTCCCACATTGTGGGCATCCTCCGGCCGGGGCGATACCAACGAATCAGCGACATGTTGCTCACACTCCTCTTGCCAACAGTGTTGATGTCGCCATTATAGAGATTGAGCGTATTGCTGTCAAGTATGATTATTGAGAACTCTCACCAATGGCTCTGCATGCGAGGTCGCTGCGCCGGGCTCGTGCGGTGGCGATGCGACTTCAGTCACGACGTTCGGGGTGGCCAAAGGCACCGAGGTCATCAACAACTACAATGCGTCGTATTTTCTTGAGGCCATTGCGCAACAGGCCTGTCTAAGCAGTTACCGTCGCCCCGCCCTTCCGGCCACGAGACAATCAGGGCGTGGCGCGGGTTGCAGGGAACCCTGCGCCCGTGGTAAGCTACCAACGGAAAGCCACTGCAGACTGAATCGCTGACCATGAACGGCACACTGCACCGCCAACTGATGCTGGTCCTGACCTTCGCCGCCTGCTCTGCGCTGGCGGCGACCTGTGTCCTGGGCGACGACAGCGACCGGGCCGAGCGCGAGCGCTTCTATCTGGAGAGCATTCGCCCGACGGTCCAGCACCTGGAGTCCATCGCGCCCCAGGCCACCGATAGCGGCGGCATCGTCGTGCCGACTCAGGACACGTACGACCTGAGTACCGGCGACAAGCTCCTCTCGCTGCGGCGCAACTTCACGCGCAGCGTAGTGGATAACGCCGCGGCCGGGCCGCTGGGGATCGCCTTCCAGGAGAAGCTCACCACCGAGGCGGGCTTCAGCCTGGGGCATACGGCGCTCAACTTCTCTCAGACGACCACCGACGTCAAGGACGTGCTGGGCCTGTCCCTCAACCGCAAGCAAGTGCAGGTGATGGGCCTCACGCAGTCATTTGGCAGCGGCGAGGGCCTCTCGAGCCTGGGCTTCACCCGCACGGCGACCACGCAAGCGTTGGAGAGCGGCGCGGTGTCCACCGTGGTGGATGCGGTGCAGTTCCACAGCGGACTGACCAAGTCGTCCGACCTGGCGCTGAAGGCCAGCCGCCTGACGACGGATGCGCCGAAGGGGCTGACCCAGACAGATCTGCAGGCAGTGCTGAAGCTCACGTTCTCCGGTGGCGAGAGCCCGCTGGGCTACCGCCAGGTTCACAAGTACAACGCCACGCAGGACATCGTCACCGAGAAGATGGACTTCGCCATTCCGCTCAAGACGTCGAGTGGCAATGTCCTTGCGGAGTACCATTCCGACTTCACGACCACGAACGGGGTCGAGGTGGGGCAGCGCACGACGCACCTGGGGATGCCGTTCCGCGTTGCCGGCCAGACGTGGATGTTCGACCACCTGATCTTCGGCCAGGACAAAGGCACGGGCCTGGTGGAGACGACGACCACGAGGCTGGTGAGCCCCTTCCGCCTGGGCGGCAGCACCTTCGGGACCGAGGGCACGCGCATTCAGATCCACCAGGCCGGGACGGATGTCGAGACGCTGCAGGCGAAGCTGACGGCCCCGCTGTTGGGCGGGCAGGCGACGGTGCAGCACCAGACCGTGACGACCGTGACAGCCGGCGGCGACACCCAGGTGGACCAACTGGCCGTCACGCTCCCGATGATCCGGCTGGGGCGGGTGGCCGCCTTCACCGGCCAGCGCGTGTCCACTGACACCACCGGAGGGAGCGATCAGGACGTCACGAACCTGAGCATGAGTGCGGACCCGATCAAGCCGCTGCACATCGAGGCGCAGTACCAGTTGTCCGATAGCAGCCTGGCGCAATCGCTGACTAGCCGGCAACTGCACACCAAGTGGGCGATCTGCGACAAGACGTCGCTGACCGGGCGTTTTAGCGAGGCGGACGTAGCGGGGGCGACGACGGCCAACACGCTGCGGCTGGTGGAGTTCGTGCGGGAACGCGGCGACAACGGCATCGGGCTGCGCGCCGGCATCGCTTCCTACGAGTTGCCCGGCGCGTCCGTGGCGAATGCTCGCCGGTTCGAGATCGCGGCCGGGAAGCCGCAGACGCTGGCGATCAGCGCCGCGTACTCGGAGTACGACCCGAATTCGTTCGCGCGGCTGCCTGAGGACGGCACGATGGCGTTCTCGGTCCAGCATGGCACGCCGGACCACGTCAGTGTCCGCTGGCGCTATGAGGACCAGTCGACCCGGGTGGAGCCGCTGCAGGCCATCGAGTTGGCCACCAAGGCGCTGGGGGGCTCGCTGCAGCTCAGCTACGCGTCTAACCCGCTGGACCCGGCCGGGAAGGTCGTGCGGCAGGCCACCCAGTATGAGGCCGCGCTGGGCCGCAAGCTCATCGGTGACATCAACCTGCAAATCGGGTACCGCTACCTGTCCTACACCCAGGACGGAGACGTGGACCAGAACATCCGCATCAAGCTCGACGGCGGCAAGGAGAACGGGTTTGGGAAGCTGGCCGTGGCCTTCCTGACCGGTGATTTCGCGCCGGTCGTCACGGCCAATGCACCGGCGCCGGGCTCGCTGCTGGACGTGTCGTATTCGCGCAAGTGGGGCGAGAACGGCCGCATCAGCCTGTCCGTTCGGCGCGAGACGGCCGCGACCCCCACCCTGGGCGATGATAGCACGGAGGGTCGGCTGGAGTTCGACGCACGCTTCTGATGGGGGGCGGAACCGGCCACGGCCCCTCTTGTGTAGTGCAATCTTAACGTTGACTGAGTGTGGCATTTTCAGTATAATTTGTGTCACTAGCTAAAAGGCCGTGGGGCCCAGGCCTCCCTACGCACTCCTCTTTACACCCCGCAGTGCTCTGGATCCCCCCACTCTCGCTGTTCGAGGGCAGAGAGTCCGTGCGCCGGTGCTCACCGGTGCTCAGGATGGAATCGCCTCATGACCTGGCCCGACTTCGTCACCATCGTCCTCTGCATAGCATTGGGCATTGTTGAGAGCAAGCGCGGGTTCGTGCCCGCCGCCCTTGCCCTGATCGGCTTGGTGCTGGTCCTCGAGATCGCCGGGGCCTCCTACCGCTCGCTCTTCCCCGGGATGTCCTACGCGGGCGGCTATGCCACCACCGTTATCATCGGCATCGTCATCGTCGCGGTCCTCACCGTGCTGGTCAAGCGCTATGCCCCCACCGACATCGGCTCTTTCGACAGCCCGCTGGCCGGGGTTTTGGGCATCGTCTCGGCGCTGATCATTGCCCACGCGCTGTACGGCGCGGTCATCCTGAGTTCGCCCCAGGGCATGAACGCGCCGGTGTACGCCAACTCGGCGTTCGGCGCGTCGCTCTACGAACTGCGGGGCTGGCACGCCTTCCTGGACTTCATGGGCCGCATCGGGTCGAGCGACGTGGCGGGACCGAGCCGGTAGGGCGGGGGCCCCAAGGGTGAACGCTCGTGCATGATCTGGCGCAGGTGGACCTGATACGCGAGCGGCTGGATGTAAGCTACAAGCAGGCCATGGCGGCACTGGACGAGGCGGAGGGGGATGTGGTGCTCGCCCTGGCCCTTCTGGAAGACGACCCTCAGGCGGGCCTGAGGGCATTCGAGGAGCAAGCGAAGGAAGGAGTGAGGCGCGGTCTTTCCGAGCAGCTTTCGCTGATCAGGTGGCGCATTCTGGGGCAGCCGGTGGCAGAGGCACCGGTGGCTCTGGTCGGCGTGGGAGCCGTCGCGTTGGGCCTGCTGGCCCTCCTGATCTCGAGCAGTACCGTTGATGCCGTGTATGAGTCCGGGGAACGAGGGGCTTCGGACCCACAACCCTCCAGCGAGTCACACACCGAGGTGACAAATGGTTAATGCTGCGGAATTCTTTCGCGAAGCCGGAAGCCGTCTGGTAGGCGTCTCGCAGGATCCGCTGTCAGATGAGGAACTGGTCAGGCGAGCCCAAGAGACTCGCGACGTTGAGGCCACCGAGTACCTGCTCTACAAGTATCGCAACCTGGTCCGCGCCAAGGTCAAGTCGTACTTCCTGGTCGGGGCGGAACGGGATGATCTGTTGCAGATCGGCATGATCGGTCTGTGGGAGGCCATCACCGACTACCGCGCCGATCGTCACACGTCGTTCGCCTGCTTTGCCAAGGTCTGCATCCAGCGCCAGATGATCTCGGCGATCAAGGCCGCCACCCGGCAGAAGCAGACGCCGTTGAACTCCTCGGTGTCCCTCGAGGCGCCCCCCAGCGGCGATAGTGAGGATCGCGCCCTGTCCGAGATCCTCACCTGCAAGCCCGAGGTGGACCCCGAGAGCATCGTCCTGGGCCGTGAAGGCGAGCGCCTGCTGCAAGAGACGCTCCGCGAGGAGCTTTCGCCCTTCGAATGGCGGGTGCTGACCGAGTATCGCACCGGGAAGTCCTACCGCGAGATGGCCGAGAAGCTGGACTGCAAGGTCAAGTCCATAGACAACGCCCTGTCACGCATCCGGCGCAAGCTGCCGCAGGTGGCGCCGGAGCAGGTGCAGCGGCTGCGGGCGCACACGGCGTAGGGCGACGGCGAAAACGGAAAACAGAAGACGGAAAACGGAAGGCCGAAGCGCTTCCGTTTTCTGCCTTCTCCGCCACTGCCCCGGGCGCCGTTCCCGCCGTGCTGTCTTCCTTTTTCCGTCTTCTGTTTTCGCCTTTCGGAGCACGCCATGACTTTCCAGCAGATCACCAAACACCTGGACGACTTCTGGGCCGCGCGCGGCTGCATCATCGCCCAACCCTATGACGTGGAGGTGGGCGCCGGGACCATGACCCCGGACACCTTCTTGCGCGCGCTGGGGCCTGAGCCGTGGAACGTCGCCTACGTGCAGGGCTCGCGCCGCCCCAACGATGGGCGCTACGGCGAGAACCCCAACCGCATGCAGAAGTACTACCAGTACCAGGTCATCCTGAAGCCCTCACCCGCGGGCATTCAGGAGACGTATCTCGACAGTCTCTGCACCCTCGGCATTGACCCGCTGCAGCATGACTTCCGCTTCGTCGAAGACGACTGGGAGGCGCCGACGCTGGGCGCCTCGGGCGTCGGCTGGGAAGTCTGGCTCGACGGCATGGAGATCACGCAGTTCACGTACTTCCAGAAGGCCGGCGGCATGGTCTGCAGCCCCGTCGCCGTCGAGTTGACCTACGGCATCGAGCGGCTGGCGATGTACATGCAGGATGTGGACCACTACCGCGACCTGCGGTGGAACGACACGATCAAGTTCGGCGAGCTGCGCCGCGAAGAAGAGCGGCAGTTCTCGATCTACAACTTCGAGGTCGCCAACATTGACATGCTGTGGGAGCTGTTCCGGCTCTATGAGGCGGAAGTCGAGCGGCTGCTCGAACTGGACCTGCAGCTTCCGGCGTACGACTACGTGCTGAAGTGCTCGCACACGTTCAACCTGCTCGACTCGCGCGGGGCGGTCAGCATCACGGAGCGCCCGGCGATGATCGGCCGCATCCGCAACCTGGCCGCGGCCGTGGCCAAGGCCCATGTCGCCCAGCGCGAGGCGATGGGGTATCCATTGCTACAACACGCGTAGGCCCGCCGTTCCTCCGGCGGGCGTGTGCGCCGGGGGACCGGCGCACCTACGCGCAACTCCCAATCCAGAACTGGCCACTCCCATGCCTGATCTCCTGATCGAAATCGGTGTTGAAGAAATCCCCGCGGACGTCATCGTGCCGGCGCTGGAGCAGATGCGCGTGGCCCTCGATGAGGGCCTGACGGCGCTGCGCCTGACGCACGGCGAGGCGCGTGTCTATGGCACGCCGCGCCGCCTGGCCGCCATCGTTGCGGATGTGGCTGAGCGTCAGCCGGACGAAGTCAAGGAGATCAAGGGCCCGCCGGCGTCGGCGGCCTTCGATGCCGAGGGCAAGCCGACGAAAGCCGCTGCGGGCTTCGCCGCCAAGAACGGCCTGAGCGTGGACCAACTGCGCGTCCAGGAGACCGACAAGGGCGCGTTCGTGTTCGCCACTGTGACCGAAGAGGGCCGGCCCGCCGCCGAGGTCATCCCCGGCCTGCTCGAAGGCATGATGACCGGATTCGTGTTCCCCAAGACGCTCAAGTGGGGCGACCTGGAGGAGCGTTTCGCGCGGCCCGTCCGGTGGCTCGTGGCGCTGCTGGGCGACACGGTGCTGGACTGGGAGTTCGCGCGTGTGAAGGCCGGTCGCACGACGCGCGGCCATCGCTTCCTCGGCAGCGACGACGTTGAGATCGCGAGCCCGGCGGCGTATCTGGAGACACTGCGGGCGCAGCATGTCATCGCCGATCATCACGAGCGGCGCGAGGTGATCCGGAAGCGCGCGGTCGCCGCGGCGGCTGCCGTGCAGGGCCGGCCGCGCCTCGATGAGGACCTGCTGGAGGAGAACAACTTCCTGGTCGAATGGCCGTCGTGCCTCCTGGGCGGCTACCCCGAGCGCTTCCTGGAGTTGCCCGAGGCTGTGCCGGTCACGATCATGCAGAAGCACCAGCGGTACTTCCCCGTCGAGGACGCAGAGGGGCGGCTGCTGCCGTACTTCGTCATCACGCGCAACGGCGAGGGCCCCGGTGAAGAGATGATCCGGCGCGGCAACGAGAAGGTCATCGTGCCGCGGCTGGAGGACGGCGAGTTCTACTTGACCGAGGACCTCAAGACGCCGCTGCCCGAGCGGCTGGACGCGCTCAAGCGCGTGACGTTCATGGAGTCGCTCGGCACGCTGTATGACAAGACCGAGCGGATCGTGCGGCTGGTCGCGTGGCTGGCCGAGGCGCTGGACGCGCCCGCGCCGGAGCGCGAGACTGCGGCGCGCGCCGCGCTGCTGTCCAAGTGCGATCAGGTCACACTGATGGTTGGCGACGGCAAGCTGGCGGCGCTGCAGGGGATCATCGGCGGGCACTATGCGGGGCTGGCCGGCGAGGCGCCGGAAGTCTGCGCGGCCATCGCCGAGCAGTACCTGCCCATCCGGCCGGATGATCCCGCGCCGGCGTCGCCGGCCGGGAAGCTGCTCGCGCTGGCGGACAAGCTGGACAACCTCGCGGCAGCGTTTTCGCTGGGGATGATCCCGAAGGGCACGCGCGATCCGCAGGGCCTACGCCGGCAGGCGCAGGCGGTGCTGGCGATCCTGCAGGCGGGGGACTTCCACCTGCCGCTGTGTGAACTGGTGGGCGAGGCGGTCGGCCAGGTAGCGGCGCGATTCATCGCGCCCGAAGACGACAGCGCGACGGCCCAGGGCGCGACGAATCGCGCCACCACAACGGCGGCGCTGATGGACTTCATGGCCGCGCGGCTGGACGCGACCTTGCAGGAGGCCGGCATCCCGTACGACACGGTGCGGGCGGTGCTGGGCGGACGGTGGTCCGATCCGGTCGAGGTCATCAACCGTGGTCACGCGCTGCACCGCATCCGGGGCGCGAGTGAGGAGTTTGAGGGGCTGGTGGACACTGCCACACGCCCGGCAAACATCTGGCGCAGCACGGACTTGCCCGATGAGGTCGCGGTCGAGCCGGGGCTGTTCGAGGACGAGGCGGAGGGCACGTTCTGGGCGGCGCTGATGGCGGCGCGGGAGGAAGTGGCCCGCCTGCAGCAGGATGAGCCGGTCCCGTATGAGGCAATCTGGCAGATCATCTCGGGGTTGCGTGGGCCGATTGACGCGCTGTTCGAGGCCGTCATGATCAATGCCGGCGAGCCGGCGCTACGGAACAACCGCCTGGCGATGATGCGCGAGTTGGACACGCTGTATCTGCAGCTCGCGGACTTCCGGGAGATCGTGCAGTAGCGGCGCGATTCATCGCGCCCGAGCAGTGAGATGGCCGACCCCGCGGGTCGGCCATCTGCGTTTGCGCAAGGAGGGTGGCGTGATGCCTGAGCCCCGCTGGAGCAAGCTCCTCACCGTCGCCGGTCTGCACGGCCTGATCCCGTGCTACGAGCGGGTCGGCAAGTGGCTGCGGCTGGACCGGGACTATGCGCTGCGGCTGCCGCCCGGCGGCCCGCCGCTGACAGCGCACCTGCGGTCCAGCGAGGCGGCGACACTAAGCCTGGAGCTGAATGCCTACGAGGGCGTCAGTGTGCGGGAAGTCCCCGGTTGCGATGGCGCGGCGCGGTTCAGTGAGTTCGGCAATCGCTTCGAACTGCAGGTTGAGCCGGGCGAGTTCACGCTGACCTTCGCGCGGAGCGGGGCAGACGCGACGGGTTTCAGCGCGCGGCTGTGCCGGGCGGATGGGAGCCCGGCGGATTGCGTCGAGGCTCTGGCCACGCCTGCCGACGCACAGCCCGAGCTATCGCCGTGGGTCTACTTCAACGAGCAGATGAGCCGGGCGGGAGAGCTGGAGTTCTCGGCGGCCACCGACTGGCCGGTATGGCGGGAGGCGCTACGGGCGGAGTTGGCGGAGATGGCCGCCGAGCCCGAACGTGCTCCCTTGCGCCCCTCCGGCGGCCAGCCACTGCCCTTCGACGAGCCCGGCATGCAGTACTTCGTGTCCTTCCTGGAGAGTGAGGCGGGCAGCGCTGTCTTCTGCCACACGCTCGTCCCGGACCGGCCCAACGGCGCGGGGCTGCTGTGCCTGCACGGGCATGGCTACAAGTACGGCGAGACGCTGGGGCTGGACGGCGGCGACCGCGAGCAGCAGCGGGTGATCGAGCAGTACAACTATGCCTACGCGCGGGAGGCGGCGCGGCGGGGCTATGTGGCGATTACGCCGGAACTGCGGGGCTTTGGGGAGCGGGCCGACCCGCCGCGCCCGCCCAAGGACATGTGCGACGCGAACTTCCTCCGCGCCATCCACTTCGGGCAGACGCTTGTGGGGCTGCAAGTCTGCGACCTGCGCGCGGCGCTGGACTACCTGCTGACGCGGCCGGAGGTGGACCCCGAGCGCATTGGCTGTATCGGCCTGTCCACCGGCGGGCGCATGACGATGGTTCTGACGGCGCTGGACGACCGCATCAAGGTGGCCGTGCCGAGCGGCTGCCTGAACACGTTCCGCGAGCGGCTCAGCATCGGCTCGTCGTGTGGCACGCAGTTCCTGCCGGGGCTGCTGAATGTCTGCGACACGCCGGAGATCTTCGGGCTCATCGCCCCGCGCCCCATGCTGATCGAGCACGGCGCGGACGACGGCACGTCGCCGGAGCTGTACGCCATGGACGCGTGGGAGAAGATCAAGGGCATCTACGCCGCGGCGGGCGCGGCGGACAAGCTGGCGCTCGAGGTCTTCCGCGGCGGGCATCGTTGGAACGGCGTGGCGGCATGGGAGTGGCTGGAGCGGTGGTTGTAGAGGGCCTGCGGGACCGCCGACCAACGCGCCGGCTACCAGTCGTGCTGCTGTTTTACTGCCGCGACGACGGCATCGGCGTCGGGCCCGCGGATCACGCGCGTACCGACGATCGTCGTCGGAGTCAGAGGCTCCATGGCACGGCCCAGCCTGCTGCGACTGATCTGACCCAGGACCTCCCGGGCATGCGGCGTCGCCACGACGTTCACCAACTCGTAGTTCACTCCCTCGGCGTTCAGCAACTCCTGCAGCACCTGGCAGTCGCCGCAGCCCGGCCCGAAGATCAACACGACCGGCGGACCGGGATAGGCCCACCGCACCCCCAATCGTTGCATGATCTGCTCGGTCGCCTGGGGTGACTTCAGCCCCGAGCGATCCGGCGCCACAGCCCCCAGGGCTGCCAGCCCGACGACAAGCAGTGCGATCAGCCAACCCTTGCGCTTCACGTGTGCACGCCCCTGCCCTTCATGACCTCCCGGCCAGACCGATCCGTACCGGTCGTCCCATCCTCTTCCTTGTCTCCGGGGCGATCACCTGTTGGCAGGTCAGGCGTATCGCCATGGGGAACCGCCTCCCCATGACCATTCGCGAACGCACCGAGCAGTGGGAGCGGGAGCACCTGAGCCCCTTCGCGGCTTTGAGCGCCGAGAGCCGGGGCCGCCGGGTGCGCGAGCAACCCGACCCCGTCCGCACGTGCTATCAGCGCGACCGCGACCGCGTCATCCACCAGTGCCGGGCGTTCCGGCGGCTCGCCCACAAGACGCAGGTGTTCATCGCGCCCAACGAGGACCACCTGCGCACGCGGCTGACGCATACGCTCGATGTGTCGCAGATCGGGCGGACCATCGCCAAGGCACTGCGGCTGAATGAGGAGTTGACCGAGGCCATCGCGCTGGCCCACGATGTCGGCCACACGCCCTTCGGGCACTCGGGCGAGACCGCACTGGACGAGGCCCTCCGCCGCTATGACCCGGACGCGAGCTTCAACCACTACGAGCACAGCCTGCGGGTGGTGGACGAACTGGAGCGCGATGGCGCGGGACTGAACCTGACCTGGGAGACGCGGACGGGCGTCGCCCGGCACAGCAAGAGTGAGGCGGACTTGGCGGCCGTGCTAGAGGACCGCAAGGAGGCCCCGGGCGGCGATGACGCGGACGAGGATGACCTGCCCCTGGAGGCGATGGTGATCCGGCTCGCGGACCGCATCGCCTACCTGAACCACGACCTGGATGATTGCCTGGGCGCCGGAGTGTTGCGCCAGGAGGAGTTACCGGCCGAGACCATGCGCGTGTTGGGCTTCCGCCACAGCCAGCGGGTGGGGCGCATGGTCACCGACGTGATTGACCAGAGCCTCGACCAGCCCCACATTGGCATGAGCGCCGAGATCGTCCAGGCGACCGACGCGCTGCGAGCCTTCATGTTTGAGCGGGTGTACTTCCGGCCCGAGTTGATGAGCGAGGTGCGGAAGGTGCGTGGCATCATCGGCAGCCTGTTCGACATCTACATGACCGACGATGCGGCGCTGTTCGCGGCGACGGGCCTGGTGCCGGATGACACGCCGCGCCGGGCGCGCCTCGTCACCGACTATATCGCCGGGATGACCGACCGCTTCGCCCGCGCGCAGTATGTCAAGCTGTTCCTCCCCTCAGGCTACCCCTGCTTCTAGTCGGCCACACCGGCGGTGGCGGTGCGGCGCGGGACGCGGTTGAGTGCCTCCATCTGGCGCATGATGCTACGCGTCTGCATGGCCTTTACTCCCGGCGGCAGCTGCAACCCTTCGTTCCCCGCGGTGGTCTCGAGGGCGTGTGCCTGGCGGGCGGCGCTCGCCGTCGAAGCCTCGTCCAGCCAGCGACCAACGTTGACGAAGTAGGTCATGGGACACAGTGGCTCCCCGGTGTCCAGCGTCCCGCTCACCTCCACGACCGGATTGTCAGCCAGCGACGCGGGCAACGAAACGTTGAGCAGGCCATCCATCGTGAAGGTGGTGGTCCGGACCCACGGCGTCGGAGAGTCGGCCAGGGTCACCTCGACAAGCGTCGGTGGGGCCGGAGCCCCCGGCTCGGCCGTGAAGCGGAACGTGGTCTCGGCGGGCTCCCAGGCCGCCGGCAGCTTCAGCCGGAGCGTGCCGCTGATCGCGTGGTCGAAGTAGTTGTACAGGGACACCGCGAGCGTGTGCTTGCGGGCTGGTTCGAACAGGCGCGCCTTGCGGAAGGAGCGTCCGGTGATGAAGTCCACGACCGGGACGGCGCGCAGCACCACGCCTTGCTCGATGAAGTTCAGGCGCACTGCCGAGTAGCCCTTGTGGAGGATGGCATTGTAGGTGCCCTGGCGCTGGTACTGGTTGAGCCGCCACAGTTGCCAGCGGCAGCGGTCCAGCAGGTGCTCGGCGACGGGCAACTGCGCGTCGCCGTGGCGGGTGGCCATACCTTCGCGCACCCCTTCCACCCACGCGTTGAGCCAGAGCACTTCGCCTCGGCGCGGGGCGCGCACGCCCGGCCCCGGCGGGCTCAGTTCGTCCGCGATCTCGCCCAGCCACTCCTCGAGCCGGGCCAGCCGCCAGAGGTTGTTGGCGGTCTTGACCGGTATCTCCTGACCTACCAGGCACTTGTAAAGCAGGCTCTGCGTGGTCTGCCAGCAGACCTCCTGCGCGGCCAGCAGCGTGTCGGCGGCGCGGGCGGGATTGTCGGCCAGGGCGCGCTCCGCCTGCCGGAGGGCGCTGTCCAGCCGCGTGTAGGCGCTGCTGCCCAGCAGGTCGCCCAGGTCCTGCTGCATCGGGTGGACGTACCAGACAAAGCACGCGGGGTTGGTCTGGAGGGTACCATAGGGCGTCAGGGTGAGCAGGTCGAAGCGGCGCCGCAGGGCCTCGGGCAGGTACTTGGCGCCATCTACGCCCAGCAACACCAGCGGCTCGATACCCAGGCGCGCGAGGTACATTGACTGCCCGCTGCCGCGCGTCTCCTTGCCGAAGGGGTCAATGCGCTTGACGTCGCGCTGGACGCGGATCGCGGCCATCGCCCCGTCGTCCGACCAGGCGGCGAGCAGGGGTGTGCCGTGCTTGAGGAACAGGTGGGCGGAGACTTTGTCGCCCAGATTCACCGGGCCGACCTCGACGGCGTCGGACAGTAGCTTGCGGGCCGCGGCGAAGGCTGCGTAGAGCGGGGTGGGGGTCAGCTGGCCGTTCTCGGACCACACCATGGCGGTGCCCGGCGCCCAGTCGTTCTTGGTGCCGATGAAACCGCCCAGGCATCCGGAGCGGAAGAAGGCCGGCTCGCGCCAGGCCTTCAGCGAGATGTAGCAGCGCTGCAACTCGCCGGGCGTCTCCCGGTACGCGCGGTAGTCTACGGTGCCGCGCCGGCCCTGGGCGTAGCACTCGGTATGGTAGGTCTCGCGCGGGGCGCCGATACACCACGGGATCTGCTGGGCGCCCGAGTACCAGACGCGCAGGCAATCTTCCACGTCCCCGCCGGTGTGCAGGGCCCCCATGTCAAAGCAGTACTTGCCGGCGCCGGAGGCGGTCATGCCCATGGCCGTGAAATTGCCCGTGGACCCCCCGTAGACCATCAGGGAGCCAGGCAAGCGCTGTCGTGCGGAGGCCCAACTCATGCGCAACAGGTCCAGGTAGCGGTTCCAGTCCCCCATGTAGAAGCAGATGTCTGCCTCGTTCCACATCTCGAAGCTCTGCGCCCACGGCAGCGACTGCGGCGTCGGCCGCAAACCACCGGTGGCGGGCATGACCGCGGCCGACGGCCAGCGCACCGTCTTGCCCTGGGCGAACCCGGTCACCTTGTCCAGGTAGCGCCAGTACTCATCAGGTTCCCTGGGGTGCCAGGTGAACACCGCACTGTTGGCCCACACGTCGTCGAAGGTGTTGAGGGGCTTTTCGGCCAGGAAGGCGGGTGTGTAGCCCAGGATCAGCATCATCTGGATGCCGTAGCGGCTGGCCAGGTCGTACCAGTTCTCGAGTAGTTCCATGCGCCAGACGCCGCGGGTCGGCTCGACGGGCGGCCACGGTACGGTCTGGCGCAACAGGCGCACGCCCATCTGGGAGGCGTACTCCAGGTTCACCTCGGTGGCGCCGTCGCTGGGGCACAGGCCGAAGATGCCGTAGTCGCCGGGGTCTTCGTAGGGGCGCGGCAGGACACAGAAGACCTCCTGTTGGCTGCCGGCATTCCACGACAGCTCCAGGCGGAAGTAGCCCGGCCCGAGGGGGAAGGGGACCGTCAGCGCCACCGGCTGCTGCCCGCCCACGGCGACCGCGCCGCGCCAGCACAACTGACCGTAGTAGTCGGTGATCCGGAGGCTGACCTGGCGCCGGGGCTCAGGCAGAGACAGCGTCATCTGCACCTTCTCGTCAGTGAAGTACGTCCGAGTTTGGCGAGGTATCTTGACGTCGCAGGTCTCCGCTGCCGCGGCGACGCCCAGCACCAGGGCTGGCAGCGCGAGGACCGGCCAGAGACGGGGTACCATCAGGATCTCCTTGAGCGAGGCCTTTCTGATCAGAGGCATCCAACATGATTTCGGATGCTCGGGTGCATGACTTGAGCCACGAAGACCCGTAAGAGG
>CAZZDO010000022.1:0-9198 GCA_964653205.1 uncultured Armatimonadia bacterium
TGACGGGTGAGGGCTACCGCACCCTGGCCGAGGGCGCCAGCGTCGAGTTCGAGGTCGTCAAGGACGCCAAGGGTCCGCGTGCGGAGAAAGTCACCGTCATCAACGACTAGCCCTGTCCAGTGGAACCCAACGCCCCCGGTGCTCTGTGCACCGGGGGCGTTTTGTGTGTCTGTTGCCGGTGGCGATGGCGGCAGCCTGCTCAACCGGGCCGGGAACTCCACGGGTTCTTTGCTCGTGGTGGGAGGACATGCCACATCGCGCGCCGAGGGTGTGTGTAGCGCAATCCGACCGGAGGTGAGAGATGGACCCGACCCGACTGGCCCAACTGAAGGACTACGTCAAGCAGTCGCGTGACGCCGGGCAGACGTATGACCAGGTGCGAGCCGCCATTCTCGGCGGTGGCTGGACCGATGACGAAGTGAACGAGTACCTGCCGCTGGCGTGGGCCGAGACCGAGCCGGTCATGGCCGCACCGCCGGCCGTCGCGCCCCCGGTTGTGGCTCCCGCCACGCCTGTGGTGGCGCCGACCTACGCCGCCCCCGCGGCCCCGGCCTATGCGGCTCCTGCGGCCGCACCGGCCTACGCGGCAGGCCCGGCTCCAGCCGGTTCCGGACTCGGGGCGTGGATCTCGTCCGCGTGGGAGATGTACACGGATGCCGTCGGGCCGATCTTGGGTGGAGCGATCATCGGGGCGCTGGTTAGCGTCGTGACGCTCGGCATCTGCCTACCGCCGCTTACCGTCGGTCTGTACCGCATGATCCTCAAGAGGCACGATGAGAAGCCGTTTGCCGCCGGTGATGTGTTCGAGGGCTTCCGCTACTTCTGGAGCGCGTGGGGTGTCTTCCTCGTAGTCTTCGCCGCCTCGCTCGTCGTCGCTCTTCCGTTCGGGCTCATCGTGGCCTTCGCAGCAAAGGGGGATAGCAATGCTGCACAAGGCCTCGCGGTACTCGTGAATGGGGTCCAGATCGTGATCTCATTCGTCGTGAGTACTCTCGCGCTGTTTGCAATGCCCCTCATTGCGGACGATCGAGGTGGTGCCATCGCGGCCATCACCACGTCCTTCAACACCGCCAGAGCCGACTTCTTCAATCTCCTCATCGCCGTGGTTGTGGCGCAGATCATCGGCGTGGCCGGAGGTGTAGCCTGTGGGGTTGGTGCCCTATTCACCGCGCCGCTGACCCCTTGCATCATCGCCGTCATCTACCGCTCCCGCTTCCCCGCCGGGACGATGCAGGTCTGACGTCACCGCCGGAATGCACAACGGAGAGCGGGCCGACCCTCAGGCGTTGGCCCGCGTTGTTTTCCGGGAGCGAACGCGTGGCGCGTCTACTGCTGCGGCGCGGGGCCGGCGCCGCGGAGGACCGAAGAGCCAGGCGCGAGTTGAACCGTCTCGGTCAGCCTGAAGCCCTCGACGTTCGGGTTCGGTCGCACCTTGACCGTCACCGCCTTCGCCGTCGGGTTGTGGATTTCCACCTCCCACGTCTTCCAGTCCTTCGACCGCGCCAGGCTGATGACGACCTGCGGGTTGTCGCAGACGAGCGGGTGGCCGATGAACAGGCGCTTGCCCTCGTCCTCGGCGCGCAGGACGGCGTAGCCCGTGCCCTTCTCCACGGGGATGAGACGCGTCTTGCCCGACCCGTCCTGAACCTGCACGACGGCGCTCCACGTGTCATTGAGGCCCGTGATGACTGACCCGAGGTTGCCGCTGAGACCGGCCAGGCCGGTGAGCTTGCCCCGGAAGCACTGGTCCTTCCTCGCATCGAGCGTGAGCGTGACCTGCTGGTCCGTCACCTTCCCCTGCTCTGCCTCCACGTTGTATGCGGGCGGGCCACTGAGGCCGTAGTCGGCAGCCACCTGCGCCGCCAGCCTCTCCGGCTCGGCCACGAGGCGGTTCATGCCGACGAGCAGCAGCTTCGCGCTCAGCGTCGTCCCCTTCGCCACGGTCCCCGCCGGGGTCTTGATGCCGACCTGATGGTTCACGCCATCGCCCCACAGCACCAGGCCGTCAGTGAGGCTATACACGGCCAGCGACCCGAAGATGCTGTGCAGGATGCCGAGGTAGTCGCCGCGGTTGAACGGCGTCACCTGCATCGGGTGCCCCGCGAGCTTCACGAGTTCCGTCTGCTTGCCGCCCGCGACCATGAGCCGCTGCGACTTGTCGGTCTGGCCCGGCCAGCCGCCGATGTTGCCGAGGCCGAACGTGAACGGCTGGTCGGCCTTCACGGGGATGTTCTTGAGCGCCTCAAAGCTCTGATCCCAGAGGTACGCCGCGATGCCGTCCGGCTTCGGTAGGTACATCGTGCAGCGGGCAGTGGTCTTGAGGTATGTCGAAGGCTGCACGGGGTACAACGTGTGCCAGACGTGGATCACGGGCCTGGCGTCCACGGGGAAGACGCCGTCGAGGATGCGGTCACCGATGAGCACTTCGGACGAGGAGACGACGCGGTAGGGCTGCACGTGCGGCGAACCTTCGAGGTCACCGACGAGCCGTCGCGACCAGCCCATCGTGTCCGGCACTTTGCCGTCGTAGATGACGTAGGGATTGAACGCGACCTGCGGGTGGTTCTCGGGCGAGCCATCGTAGCTCATCGCGCCTGAGCCGAGCTTGCTATCGAACACGAACGTGCCGACGGGCCGCACCCGGCCGTTCCACGGGCCCTTGTCCGGGAGGCACGTGTCCGCCCCGTAGCTGACGAAGTAGTCCGAGCCGTCGGCGCGGTGCTGCATGCTGTAGAGGAGCTGGTTATTGCGGTCGGCGCACTGCTGGTCGCGCAGCAGCCACGAGTCGCAGTGCAGGTCGCGGCTGATGGCCTCATGCCCCTTCGCGTCCACGGCATGCACCCACAGGTACTTCTGCCGCTCCTTGGGCAGCGTCGTCTGGAACGTGAACTCGCTCTTCCCGCCCGGCAGGAACGTGCGGATCGGCGTGTCGCCATCCATGAGCGTGACTTCGCGCAGTCCCGCCGGCGAGGAGACCTTCAGGTCCAGCGGCCACTCCTGCAGGGCCGGGTTGAAGATGCTGCCCTGGGCGTCGGTGTCGCCGCGCGGCATGGTCAGTTCGATGATCGGCCCGTTGGTGATCTGCGTCGAGCCGAAGCACGGCGCGCCGGGGAAGAGGTTGCGCGCGCTGCGCCCCCCGAGCGTGTTGAACAGCGTGTGGAGCATTTTCGTGCCGTCGGCGCCGATGACGTTCTGATAGAGCGCCCCCGAAGGCAGTTGGTCCAGTTCGCTCGCGCTCGTCAGCAGCGTCAGCGCCTGCGGCCATAGCGTCTGCCCGTTGCGCGCCTCGAGGCCGTAGGCCTCAACCATGCGTTCGAGCGTCTTGCCGCCCTGCTGCGTGACGACGGCCATCGCGTTGACATCGCGCGTGTCGAAGTGCGGGTAGGGGTTCTGGCTGAACAGATACCAGCCGGCGCAGTTCTCGAAGCCGAGGAGCTGGTAGAGCCACGTCTGCTCAGCGCAGACGCCCTCCTTGTCCGGGCCGCGCGGGTAGACCTTCAGGCGGCGCTGATCGTCGAGGAAGAGCTTGGACGGCAGGCGGACGCTCTCGCCAATCACGTACTCGTGGTTGCCGTCGGAGTTCTGATACGTCACGCCGGGGATGGCGAGGAAGTCCGCCGTGGACAGCCGCCGGCAGTCGCGCTTGAGGCTTTCGAAGCTATCGGGCTTCAGTTGCGCCATCTCTTCCAGGAAGACGATGAAGTCCAGGCCGGCGGCGCGGGCCTTCTGCGCGTACTCCTCGGGGGTGCTGCGGCCGACGGAGTAGCTCGTGCGCGCGCCGATGACGCCCCGGTGCAGCTTCCACGCGGTCGTGAACTCCTGGCCCTTCGTGGGGCGCAACGACAGCGCGGCCGTCTCAACCGCATCCGCGTTCGTCCCGAGCCACTTGAAGACATTCAGATAGAACCGCACGAGGCCGTTGGGCTGGCCGTCGAAGTCCTGCCGCATGTAGCCCTCATAGATCTTGCGGTCCTCGTCGGTCTTCATGGCGCGCCAGAAGATGATGTCGGGGCGCTGGCCGATGTACGCGACGCGGCCTTTGCCCACCTGGCTCACGCCGGCGAGGGGCACATCGGAGGCGAAGCCCTCCGCGCGCGAGCCCTTGTCCACCTCTTCCAGCCCCAGCAGCGTCGGCTCCGATTCCGTCGCCGGGCCGCCGCTCATGACGACCTGCCAGTCGGCGTTCGGCAGGAACGGCAGCACACCGGCGAGGCTCCCCATGTCCACGCTGGACTGCCAGGGCAGCCCCGTCACACCGTCACTCAGCGGCGCGGACACCTTGTCCGTGTACGTGAAGTAGTCGCTGCCCCAGTTGCCGAAGTGCCTGGCGAGCTTCTTGTCGGAGATCGTCTCCTCGAAGAGAATGCGCGTGCCGAAGCGTTCGGCCAGGTAGTAGTGGAGGGTCATCCCGGTGATGACCTGGCCGCTGTTCTGGGTAAGCATGACGCCGCCGCCCGCGTTGACGTATGCCACGAGCATGTCGGCCAGCGCCTCGTCGCGGTCGGTCACATCGGAGCGTAGTGGCAGCCCGGCAAGGAGAACGACGCGGCACTGCTTGAGCAGTTCGGGGGTGAGGTTGTCCCACTGCTCGAAGGACACTTTCTCCCAGCCGGCCTTCGCCAGTTCGTCCTTCCATAGGTAAGAGAGTTCGTCGCGAGTGATGCCGACGAAGAGCAAGCGGTTGGGCTTGCCGCCGACCGTCTGGTCGCGGCGCACGAGGCTCACATCATCGAAGCGGAACTGTCCCTGCTTCGTGACGCGCAACTCGAACTGAATGTCGCGCGTGCCGGCGGGGACGTCGAGGTCATGCTTGGCCTCCTGCCAGTCGCGTCCGGGCTCCAGCGTGAAGGACTGCCCGCCGCGCGGCTGGCCTTTGCCGTCCACGATGGCGATGTAGCTTAGGACCACCTGCGCGGGGGCGTCCGGGGCGCGGTACCACAGCGACACGTGGTCGGGGGCCTGGTTGTCATCCGCCACGCGGACGTGCTGCGCCCACGACACGTAGACCTTGGGCTGCTGCCCGACGGTGATCTGCGCGGCCTTCAGCCCGCTGTGGTAGTCCACGGCCTCGATCTCTCCGCGCGCGAAGTCCTGGCCGTGATCCACAAACGCCCAGCCGAGGTAGGCGTTGGCGGCGGCCGGCTCCTCGAACCCGGGGTTCTTGACGAGGTTGCCCTCGCCCTGCTGGGCCGATACGGCGCCGGCGACGAGGAGTGCACATAGGATGGCAGCCCAGTTGGACATGGCGGAGACTCCTTGCTTGATGCCATACGGTTCAACCATGCCGCGAGCCGCACCTGCAGGTTCCCCGCTGTGCAAGCGGGAACAGAACGCCCAGCCAACCCAAAGGACCGACGCCATGAGACCGCTGCTCTGCTGTCTATTGCTGCTCGCCGTGTCGCTGGCCTGGGCGCAGGCGAGGCTGCCCCTCGGCTTCGACACTGACCCCGGCTGGGAGATGCGCCCGAGCTTCCTCGCCAACCCCACGACGAACGCGCAAGTCCTCGCGTCCGACGGCGCCAACACGCTGCAGGTGGACCAGGCGGGCAAGGGCATGAAGTGGGAGCTGCCGCTTCAGCCCTTCGACTCGGGCTACTACCCGTATCTCGTTGTGCGCTACAAGGCGCAGAACCTGGGCGGCGGCGGCTACAGCCTGTGGGCGTTCGACGGCAGCCGGGAGGGGCTGGAGATCGTCAACCCGCGCGACCTGACCGCCGACGGGCAATGGCATGACCTGGCAGTGGACCTCGTGCTGCGCGGCGTGGTCGGCGCGGTGCGATCGCTGGTGGTGGAAGTGCAGTGCAAGCAGGCCCCGGCGTACCTGGCGCTCGACGACATCGCCCTGCAAGATGACGTCCCGGTGGGGGCGAAGGTCATTCCGGCGGCTCCGCTCGAAGCGAAGGAGACGATCCTCAAACTGACCGACCTCCCTCAACCGAAAGCCGAACCGGACTGGCTGGCGGCCGACGCCCCGCGCTACGGGATTGACGTGGCAGAGGGGGCGGTACACCTGTGGGCCGAGGGACACGACGCCGGGATGAAGTTCTCCACGAAGCTCAAGGAGCCCCTGGACCTCTCGCCCTTCCGGTTCGCGGCCGTGCGCTACAAGGCCACGGGCACTGCGCCGTGGGGCGACTACTGTGTGTGGCTGGGCAGCGGCGGGGGTGGCATGCCGGACCAGTTCGCCAGGGTCCTCGAGCTGCGCAGCCTCAAGGCCGATGGCGAGTGGCACGTGGCCATCATGCCCATGGCCGAGACGTTCAAGGCCGTGGACATGGCGCTGCAGGTCTCGACGGCGCAGACCCGCGGCGAGGTGTGGATTGACAGCATCCGCTTCTCCACGAAGCGCCCGTTGCTGGAGATGGCCGAGGTACTGCCGTATCACAGCGGGTGGGAGGGGAGCAAGCTGGCGCAGTTCCGCACGGTGGACATGGCCCCGGTGGCGAACGCCTCGGCCGAAGCGAAGCTGCGGGCGAATGGGCTGAAGTCGTGGTTTGCCGCCGGGAAACTCACCACCCGCGGCATCCCCTTCAGCGTGCTGTCGGGCGCGAAGAACGTGATGCAGACGCCGCCGGACATCTCCGAAATGGCGAGCATCCCTGTCGGCGGCAAGGCGGCGACGGAGATCTACCTGCTGCTCCTGGCGCGCCTCCCCTCGACCGACGCGGCGCGCATGGGCGACCCTGTCCCGATGGACGTGTTCCGCAACCCCGAGCGCTTCCGCGTGCGGGTCGAGTATGCCGACGGCGTCAGCGACGAGATGTTCCCGCTGGCGTGCGGGTTGGGGCAGTTTGAGGTGTCGCGCGGGCCGGAGGTCTACTGCCTGACGGGCCTGCGCAACCAGCCGATCAAGCGCCTCGGTCTCGTCAACCGCATGGACAGCGGGAGCTTTCTCGTGGCAGGAGTGACGCTGAACGAGGGGAAGGCGGCGACCGAGGCGCCGAAGGTGCAGGAGCAGTCGCCCCCACCGCCGCCCCGCGCCATCGTCGGCCCACTGCCCGGCCCCATGGTCAAAGCCGTCGAGGGTGGGTACTTCATCCAATCGCACTCCGGCTCGCTGACAATCAGCACGCAGCACGGCCTGCGCCTGGAGAAGCTCGTTGCGGCGTACAGCAACACCAGTGTCATTCAGCCCGGCCCGCTGTTCGAGATCGGCGAGGGGAAGACGCTTCTGGACTCCACGCAGGTCACGGTCGGCACGCCGAAGCTTGAGGGGAAGACGCTGGCGATCCCCGTGGACGGCAAGGCCGGGGGCGTGCCGCTCACGGGCCAACTCGTCATCACCTGCGACGACGAGAAGGTGCTCATGCGCCTGGACCTGGCCAACACGAGCGACCAGGTCATCAAGCCCATCGTCAACTTCCCGATCGTCAGGGGCGTGAAGCTGGGGCACCCGCAGAACATGTGGTATCTGTATTGCCGCAAGGGCGGCCTGGTCAGCAACCGCAACACCCGGCAGCGGCAGGCCTACGGGGGGCAGTACCCGCTGCAGGTGGCCGACGCCTTCGACCCCTCCGTCGGGCGCGGTGTGGCGTTGTGCACGTACGACCTGAACGATCTGTATCGTTACTGGAACATGCAGAAGAGTGACGAGGGTGTGGACTGGAAGATGGAGTACTGGGTGCGCGAATACCAGCCGGGCGAGAAGATCGAGACCGCCCCGACGGCCTTGATCCCACACTTCGGCGACTGGCGCGCGGCGCTGGCCCTGTACCACAAGTGGACCCAGTCGTGGTTCAAGCCCATGGTCCCGCGCAAGCGCTGGTTCCAGGAGGTCTTCTACTACCAACAGGCGCTGGCGTGGAGCCAACTGCGCGACCCGAAGACGGGCGACTGGCGCATGTCCGAACGCATCCAGCGCTACAGGGACGCCTTCGGTTGCCTGGACTACCTGCACGTCTTCGACTTCGGGCAGAGCAACAAATACGGGCGCGTGGGCGACTACAACCACTACGACGAACTGGGCGGTCTGGCGGCGATGCGCGCGGCCTTCAAGGAAGCGCAGGACCAGGGCGTGCGCATGGGCGTGTACATCGAGGGTTACCTGTGCGACAACCGCGGCGTTTGGGGGAAGCCGAACGTGCCCGCCAACTGCATCATCAAGCAGGACGGCACGCCGCTGATGTGGGTCGGCTCGAACAGCGAGACGATGATGTGTCCGGCGGCGCTGCCCTGGCGGCAGCATCTCGCGGAGACGTACCAGCGCGTGGCGGCCGAACTGCAGCCCGACGGCATGTACATTGACCAGTACGGGTTCATTGACACGTGGAAGACGTGCTGGTCGCGGGAGCATGGCCACCCGGTGCCGAATGCCCCGATCCGGGGCGAGAGGGCGACCACGCAGGCCATCCGCGCGGCCCTGCCGCCGCCGACGGCCAACCTCACCGAAGAGACGCCGAACGATGTCCACGCCCAGTATCAGGACGGCGCGCTGGGCTATTCGGTCGTGAGCACCGACCCGACACTGGCGCCGCATCGCGTGGACCTGTTCCGCTTCATGTTCCCCGACTTCAAGGTCTTCCAGCTTGTCAGCTACAACCCGTTCGTCGAGGGCGGCTGGGACCTCATCAAGTGGCCCTTCTTCAACGGTGAGGCGATCTGGTTGCAGCAGGACCCCGTGCGCGACTACTGCCCCGACGCGCGGAGCTTCCTCAAGCAGTCCTTCGCGATCCTGCACAAGTACAGTGACGTCTTCTGCTCGGACACGGTCGCGCCGCTGGTGCCGACGCTGATGCCCACGGTGTACGCGAACCAGTTCACGGGGAAGCAGGCGACGGTGTGGACGCTGTTCAACGCAGAGTACAAGACGATGCGGGGCGACCTGCTGAGCGTCCCGCACAAGGCCGGCACGCGCTACGTAGATGCCTTCAGCGGCCAGGAGATCAAGGTGAGCATCGTGAAAGGGCAGGCGATCATCCCGGTGGCCATCGGGCCGCGGGATGTGGGATGCATTGCGGCAGAAAGACAGTAACGGGCGTGGGCGGTGGGCCGTTGGAGGGGCCCGGATACCATCCGGCCCGCCGTCGGCTGCTCCCGCCGCAAGGCATCATTCGTCACGAACGACGGGCCGGATGATATCCGGCCCCTCCAACGGCAGTCCATAACGGCAGGTGCGTATGCGACATTTCGGTGACGCTCGTGATTGGCTCTTCGAGAAGCGCTTTGGGATGTTCGTCCACTGGGGCATCTATGCCGTGG
>CAZZDO010000022.1:9298-14715 GCA_964653205.1 uncultured Armatimonadia bacterium
TGGCTCTTCGAGAAGCGCTTTGGGATGTTCGTCCACTGGGGCATCTATGCCGTGGCGGGCTGGCATGAGCAGATGCAATGGCGCGGGCGCGTGCCGCGAGCGGCATACGTGAAGCTCGCCGAGCGCTGGAACCCCGTCAAGTTCAACCCCGACGAGTGGCTCGACCTGGCCGAAGAAGTCGGGATGCGGTACATCACGCTGACGACCAAGCACCACGATGGCTTCTGCCTGTTCGACACGAAGCTGACGGACTTCAACACGATGAACACGCCCTATGGCAAGGACATCGTGGGGATGCTGGCCGAGGCGTGCCACCGGCGCGACTTCCCGCTGTGCCTGTACTACTCGTGCGCCGACTGGCACCAGCCCAACTACCCCAACGAGGGTCGGCATCACGAGCTGGACCCCCAGCCCGGCGACGAGCCCGACCTGACGAAGTACCTCGAGTTCCTGCGCGGGCAAGTGCGCGAGCTGTGTACGAACTACGGGACGATCCATGGCTTCTGGTGGGACATGAACGTGCCCAAGCACCGGGACCCGAGCATCAACCAACTGATCCGCGACTTGCAGCCGGGCATCATCATCAACGGGCGCGGGTATGACGAGGGCGATTTCGGCACCCCGGAGCGCGACTACGACCCCTCCGGCGAGGAAGTGCTGACCTTCGACCGCCCGACGGAGGCCTGCCAGTCGGTCGGCCTGGAGAGCTGGGGCTGGCGCGAAGACGAGGACTACTACACGGATCGGCACCTGATCCGGAGCATTGACAAGTACTTGGCGCGCGGGGCCAACTACCTGCTCAATGTCGGCCCCACCGGTGAGGGCGAGATCGCACCGGTGCAGCAGGACATCCTGCGCCGCGTGGGGCGTTGGTACAACTGCGTCAAGGAGTCGCTGCTCGACGTCGAGCCGGCCTCGCAGTTGACCGAGAACCGGCAGGTATTGCTGACCCGGCGGGGCAACACTCTGTACGTGCACCTGCACCGCGACCCCGTGTACGATGCGGTGAAGCTCAAGCCGATCCAGACGCTGCCCGTGCGGGCGACGCTGCTGAATGACGGGCGGCTGGTGGAGTGCGCCGTGGACGTGCTGCCCAGCGAACACGTCACGCAGACCCCGTGCCTGCGGCTCAAGCGCCTGCCGGTGAACGAACTGTGCAATGAGGTGCTGGTGGTGAAGCTGGAGTTTGCGGACGGCGCGTTCTGTGCGGCGCAGGCAGACAGGCCGTCTTCGACCGCAACCGATGTTAACGTGATGTAGTGGAGACAACCATGCGACATCTGATTCCCTTGACGGTGCTCATCGGTGTGGCCGCGTTCGCACAACCGGACGGCGCGTGGCTCAACGTCGCGGACTGCGGCGCCTCGGGCTCGCAGTTCCAGACGAAGGCGACACTGACTGCCGGCTCCAAGGACATCACCGTGGCCGACCCCGGCGACTTCAAGGTCGGGCAGGGCGTGATGATCTCGCGCGCCGACATCAAGACCAGTCGGGGAACGCTCTGGGGCCCGCGGGCCAACTACGCCGCCAGCAAAGCCCTCGGCGACACGGTACAGATCCGCGGCTACGACGGGTCGTTGGGGAGCTGGACCGTCTATGTCCTCGACATTGACGGCAGCAAGCCGGCGACGTTCCGGTGGAGCGACGACCTGTGCCGCACGTGGAAGGGCAGCAAGATCCCCATCACGCGTGACTGGCAGCCCCTCAACGGCGGCACGGAAGTGAAATTCGGCGAACTGGACTGGGACAGCGGCTACGCGGTCACGTTCAGCGCGCGCGACCAGTTGCTGTCCGTCATCGAGAAGATCGAGGGGCAGAAGGTCACGCTGCGTGACGCGCCGACGCGCGCGGCCGATGACGCCGTCATGCGCCACAACGACACCGAAGCGCTGCAGGCGGCGATCAACCAGGGCCTTAAGGAGAAGCGCAGCGTCTACTTCCCCGCCGGCTGGTACATGCTCGCCCGGCCGCTCATCGTGCCGAATGCGCGGGGCCTCGTGATCCAGGGCGTCAACGGCGTGGACGCCGTGCTGGACATCAGCGAGGGCGAGGGCGCGTGCTTCAACCTCAAGGACGGGACGGAGGTCACGATCCGTAACTTTCGCATGTTGGGGAACACCGGCTTCGAGGCGCGCGACCAGGCCGGCTACCTGCGGCTGCTCGGCGCCCAGGCCGTGTGGGGCTTCTATCTCAAGCCCAGCCACGGCATGAGCATGTCCAACACCGAGCGGGTGCTGCTCGAGAACTGCCACGCCAGCAAGATGAGCGGCGAGTGCTTCTACTCGGGCGGACGCTCGCGCGTGTGGAACCGCCCCGAGCCGACGCAGTACACCAAGGAGATCACCTATCTGCGTTGCTCGGTCACCGACAGCGCGCGCAACGCCTTCAACAACAACGACATGGCCGAGAACACGAGCGTACTCTACTGCCGCGTTGTGGACGTCGGGGGCTGCACGTGGGAGGGAGCGTCACGCTTCGTGCGCTTCATCGGCAACTACGTGCGCAACGCCGGCACGGTGGCGATGGGCAACATCCGCAGCCGCGACGAGCAGTACGAGCAACTCGGCTCCGGCCAGCACATCATCGCCGACAATGTGTTCGAGGGCAGCATCTGCTACGGCGGCGCGGCGATCCGCGCGGCGGCGGGCTCCACACAGGTCGTGATCCGCAACAACCTGTTCATCAACTTCAACTCGAGTGGGGTGGACATCAGCGGTATCAACAGCACGCGCGACCTCACCGCCGGCATCGCCACGATTGGCAACAACATCTTTGACATGACCGACGTCAGCGGTCAGCCCAAGCCGCGCACGAGCGTGCTCGTCAGCGGGTCGCATGTGACCGTAAGCGACAACCAGTTCTACGTGCGCGGCGCGGCGGACCCGAGCGTGACGGCCGTGGATTTGCGCGAGCCGGCGGTGAACCTGAACGTCCACGACAACCTCATCCGCAACTGCGGCAAGGGCCTCAGCGTCACGGTGGGCAGCGGCCGCGTGACGGAAGTCGTCAGCCCGACGGCGTTCATCGCGGCGGGGACAATCCCGCTGGAGCGTCGCCAGTCCCATCGCTACCGAGGTTGGGGCCTTGTCACCGTCCGTGGTGGCAACCGTGTGGCGCTCGGCACGATTAAGGAGTTCGACCCTGAGACGTGCCAGTTCGTCCTGAACAAGCCGTCCGACCTGAAGGTGGGGGATACCGTCGAGGTCTTCCCGACCGCCGGCGCCAACTGGAGCCTCGCCGCCAATACCATCACGGGCTGCATCCAGCCGGTCACGCTGGACGGCTACGGCAGCCTCACTTCGCGCTTCGCGGACAACCTCATCACGCGGGGCGAGGCGCCCGCGAAGGAGGGCGTCATCGTCAAGGGCGCCTTCGACCTCACCGGCAATCACTTCAGCGGCTTTGGCGAAGAGGGCAGCGCACCGCTGTCCCTGTATCCCGACCGGTTCGGCAAGCCGCTGGCGCTGCACGTGCGCGGCAACATCTTCGAGGGCTGCGCCAATCCCGTCGCCGAGAGCGTCAAGGGCCTGTGGGATGCGTGCCGGGCCGAGGGGAACGTCTTCCTCGACTGTGCCGTCAAGCCCGTGCAGAAGCCGCTGCCGCCGCAGACCATCGCCCCCGTGCTGCGCAAGGTCGAGCTTTCTGCCCCCGCGCTTCTGAAGGCCCCGAAGCTCACCAAGCCGATCAAGCTCGATGGCGATGTCAGCGAGTGGCCGTGGGGCGACAAGACGCGGGTGGCGGTGCTGGCGCAGGACCCGATGGGCGCGCCGATCAACACGCCGAAGGGTGCGATGATGGTCGCGCACGACGCGCAGTTCCTGTACGTGGCGATCTGCGCGAACACGCTGCCGAACTACAAGCTCACGCTCAGCGCCGCGCCCTACTCCGGCGATGGGATGGAGGTCGCCTACCAGAGCGCGGACCCGCAGATCGGGTCGCCGATCTTCGTGCAGTGGGGCGGGGCCGACGGGACGCACAGCTTCGTCGCCGTCGGGGGCACGGATGCCGCGCAGACCGCGGGCCTGGAGAAGCTCACCCAATACGCCGCGAAGCAGGGCAAGGACCAGTGGACGGCGGAATGGCGGCTGCCGCTGAGCGTGATCGGGCCGAAGTTCGCGCAGGTCAAGCAACTGCGCTTCAACGTCGGTCTGCGGCACCACGGCGCCGACCTGTGGGAGGCGTGGGTCGGCACGGGTGCGGAGATCTTCCGCGTGGACCGGGCGGGTGTCGTGGACCTACTCTAGCGCCTGCAGCGCACAGTCCCTCCGAGGGAGCGACCGATGAACCCCATCCGTTTCGCCCTGGTCGGCACCGGCGGCCGGGGCCAGATCTACGTGGATGTACTCAAGCGCATGGCCGAGCCGCGCGCGGTGTGGACGGCCATGTGCGGGCGGCGCGAGAGCACCGTCGCCAACTTCTGTGCCGAGAACAGCCTGGCCGATGTCCCGCAGATCATCGGCGTGGAGAACTGCGTCGCGCGCGACGACGTGGACGCGGTGCTGCTATGCACGCCCGACTACGCTCACCTCGAGCCCGCGCGCGCCACCTTCGAGGCCGGGAAGCACTGTCTCGTTGAGAAGCCGCTCGCGACGACGCCCGACGACGCGCGCGCCATCTGCGAGGCCGCCATCGCCTCCGGCAAGCTGCTGCACCTGGGCTTCGTGCTGCGCTATGATCCGTGCGCGATGAAGCTGCGCGAGCTGGTGCAGGGCGGGGCCATCGGCAAGGTCATCGCCTGTATCACGCACGAGGCGGTCGGCTGGTTCCATGGCAGCACGTACATGCGCCGCTGGAACCGCTTCCGCGAAATGAGCGGGGACATGCTGCTGCACAAAGGCTGCCACACACTCGACCTCATCAACTTCATCAGCGGCCAGCACCCCCGGCGCGTCGCGGCGTTCGGCGGGACGGAGGTCTTCCAGCCGCGCGAGGGGGCGGCGGAGTTCTGCAAGGAATGCGCGCTGACGGAGGACTGCATCTACTACACCGACCAGGGCCCCGAGTACCGTGAGCGGTTCTACAACAACGCCGGGCCGCAGGTGCTGCCCGAGGACATCTGCGTCTACAACACCGACAAGGACACGACCGACACGACGAGCCTGACGGCGGAGTTCGATGGCGGCATGCGACTGTCATACACGATGACGATGGTGTCGCCCAAGGGCGAGCGGCGGCTGACCTTCATTGGCGACCGGGGGGAGATCCGGTGCGACCTGTCCACCTACTGCATCGAGCACTGGTCGCTGCCCGACAAGCCCGTCGAGACCATTGACGTGCCGCGCCCGGAGGGCTTCGGGCACCAGCACCACGACATGGCGCTGACGCTCGACTTCATTGACCGCATCGGGCGCGGTGACGACCCGCACCACGGCATCATGGACGCGTACATGTCCGGCGCGGTGGCCTTCGCGGCGCTG
>CAZZDO010000022.1:14815-23192 GCA_964653205.1 uncultured Armatimonadia bacterium
TGGCCCAGGACTGGCGCGAGATCAAGCCGCCACCGACGCGGCAGGATGTCGGTCAGACATACGAGCGGGTAGGTGTGCTGGACCCGCTCGACGACGCCGCGAGGTGGAAGGGCTCCGAGCACGGCCAGAGCGCGCAGTCCACAGTCAGCCTCGGCCAGGGACGAGAGCCGGGCGCAAAGGCCCTGCGCGTGCAGTACGAGTTCGCCGGTCGCGCCGGCCTGGAGTATGTGGATGTTGCCGGGAACATCGCTATCCCCGATGATGCAACGGCGGTAGGGCTGTGGATGAAGGGCGGGGAACATCCGCTGCCGGCGCGCCTCCGCGTGCTGGACGCGAACGGCGAGTGCTTCCAGTACAACTTGCGCGACCTCAGGCCCGACGAGTGGGTGCTCGGCGTCGCCAGCCTGGATAACCCGGGCGTACACTGGGGCGGGGACAACAACGGGAAGCTGGACCGGCCGTGCCGGCTGGCGTCGTTCGTGTTCGACAAACTCGGCAGCCCGTACGTCGCGCAGGGCGAGTTCACCATCGCCCAGTTCGGCGTGTACCGGGTGATGCCCGAGCGTCTGCAGCCGCACGGGATCAAGCTCTTCGTGCCGCCGACGCAGAGCCTGCTGGTGTATGACCTCAACCAACCGATCAAGCTGGCCGTGGCCGTAGACCCGGCGGACAAGACGATGGGGACGCCGCCGGTGCGCCTGTCGGCCACGCTCGTGGACCCGTTCGGGAAGACGCTGAAGACGCAGACCGTCGTGCTGGAGGGAGCCGCGCCGACAGCGCTGGAGCTGGCGCCGCAGGAGCAGGGCGCGTACGACTTGCGGATGCGTGTGGCCGGGAAGGAAGACGATCCGGACGCCCCGTGGGCAGACTTCCGCTTCGCCGTTCTGCCGGCGCCGCCCGCGCAGGATGAGAGCAGCCCCTGGGGCGTCTCGACACACTTCGGGCAGAGCTGGCCGACCTCCATCATGCCCATGATTGCCCGCGCGGGGATCAAGTTCTATCGCGACGAGATCTACTGGGGCGCGGTCGAGCCGGAGCAGGGCAAGCTCGCCGTGCCGGACCGCTTCCGCGAGTACATCGCCGAGGGCCAGCGCCTCGGACTCGAGCCGCTTATCATCCTGGACTACGCGAACAGGTTCTACGACGACGGCAACTTCCCGCTGACGGCCGAGACGCGCGCGGCGTTCGCGCGCTACGCGACGACCGTGGCCACGGAACTACCGGCCATCCGCTTCTTCGAGGTCTGGAACGAGTGGTGCGGCGGCTGCGGCATGCGTGGGCGCAAGGGCACGGCGGCGGACTACGCCCCGCTCTACTTGGAGGCGGCGAAGGCCGTCCGCGCCGCCAACCCCAAGGCGACCGTCATCGGCATCGGCGGCGAGTGGGACGGCAAGGCCTTCGGGGACATGATGGGCCAGGGCGCGGGCGCGGCGATGGACGGCTTCTCGATCCACCCGTACATGTACCCCGGCCTGCCGGGCGAGGGCTTCGCCAGGCACCTGACGACCGACACGGAGCGCGCCGAGGCCGCCGCCGGCAAGCCGCTGCCGCTGTGGATCACCGAGATCGGCTGGCCGACGGAACTCGATGGCCGCGGCAGCGACTGGCTGCACGAGGCCCGCTGTCTCGTCCGCATGATGCTCATCGCGCTGGCCAACGGTGCGCGGAAGATCTGCTGGTACGACTTCAAGGACGATGGCCTGAAGCTGACGTACAACGAGAACAACTTCGGGCTCGTGCACCACGAGCAGTTCGGCCTCGCGCCCAAGCCCGCCTACGTGGCCTATGCGCACCTCGTTGCCATGTTGCATGGCCGGGAGTTCGTGCGCCAACGCGTTGCGTCCGACGGCGTCTGGAGCACTGAATACATCGGCCCACATGAGCGCCTCCAGATCGTGTGGGCCAGTGCCGCCGGCGATCACCGTGAGGTGGAGATCGCCCCCGGCGCGCGCGTCGAAGACGTGTTCGGGCAGCGCATCGCCGCCGCGGGATCCCTGGAGGTCACGTGGGATCCCGCCTTCATCATCACGCCGCGCCCATGACCACGAAAACAAGCTGAGGACCAAGCATGAGCACACCGCGCGAACGACTGGCAACCGCCCTGGAGGGTGGCACGCCGGACATCACGCCGTACTCGATCTATAGCTGGATGATGAACCGCGAGACCGAACAGGGCAAGGCCGCGTGGCAGGATGTGCTCGACCGCGGCCTGGCGCTCTGCCATCATTGCAGCCCCATCCAGCACGTCCCGCACGGCGTCACCGGCAGCACCGTCGAAGAGAAGCGCGGCGGCGACACGTACACCATCCAGACGCTCGAATGCCCGGCCGGCAAGCTGCAGAACGTGCGGCGCAACGGCTGGCACCATGAGGACTGGATCAAGACGCCGCAGGACTACCTGACCCGCAAGTGGATGATCGAGAACACCGAACTCGTGCCGCGCTATGAAACCGTCGAGGAGGCCGAGGCGTTCGTCGGCGACCAGGGCATCGTGGCCGTCTGCGGCTCGCGGACGCCGTTGATGAGCATCAACATTGACTGGGCCGGCACCGAGCGCTTCTGCATGGACGTGGCGCTGGAAGTGCCCGAGCTGTTCGAGCTGTATGAGGCGCAGAAGAAGCTGTTCCTTGAGGAAACGAGGCTGCTCGCCGCCGGGCCAGGGCGGTTCGCCAAGTGGTTCGAGAACCTGACGATCAGCATGATCGGGGTGCGGCGCTATCGCGACTATCTGTGTAACGTGTACGACGAGGCCGTGCCCATCCTCGAGGCCGGCGGCAAGCGCGTGATGGTCCACTACGACGGCGCGCTGCGCTGCATCGCCGACGACATCGCCCGGGCGCCGTTCCACATGATCGAGTCGCTGACCGAGGCCCCCGAGGGCGACATGGACTACGCCGAGTGCCGCGCCGTCTGGCCGGACAAGGTGCTCTACGGCAACCTGAACGTGGACCTGTATTACGCGCCGCCCGACGTGCTGCGGCAAGCCGTCACTGATAGGTGCGCCCGGGCAGGCAAGCGCGGCTTCGCGCTCGAAATATCGGAAGACCTGCCGGCGGGGTGGGAGCAATCCGTCCCGCTGGTGCTACAGACCCTCGAGGAGATGGCCTGAATCCCCCATGAACATCCTCTTCATCGCCATTGATACACTGCGCGCCGACCACCTGGGCTGCTACGGTCACGGCCGCGTGACGAGCCCGCATATTGACGCCCTCGCCGCGAAGGGCGTGCGCTTCGCCCAGCACATCTCGCCCCACATCCCGACCCATCCGGGCTACACCACGATGTTCTCGGGCAAGGACGTGCTGACCCACCAGATCGTCACACAGGGCGGGAAGGTGGACCTCGCCGAGAGCGTGCACAGCCTGCCGCAAGTCCTGCAGCGGCGGGGCTTCTTCACCGCCGCCGCCGACAACATGGGTCGGTGGTTCAACCGCGGCTACGACCTGTACGAGGGCTACAACTGGAACCAGGACCCCTCCGGCGCATGGCTGAAAGCCGAGGCCGTCAACGGCACGGCCCTGCGCGTGCTCGACGAATGCGAGCGGCAGGACAAGCCGTGGTTCTGCTTCCTGCACTACTGGGACCCACATACGCCCTACTTGCCGCCGGCGCCCTTCAGCCGCATGTTCTACTCCGGCGACGAGAAGGACCCCGCCCACGACAGCGCCCACGAGATGATGCACGAGTATCCCGCCTTCATGTACTACTTCCAGGAATGGATGCCCGGTCTGACCGATGTGGAGTTCCCCAAGGCCCAGTATGACGCCGAGATCGCGTACGGAGATGCGGCGTTGGCGCACGTGTTCACGAAGGTCGCGCAGATGAAGGGCGGCGAGGACACCGCCATCATCATCACCTCCGATCACGGGGAGGAATTGGACGAGCACCAGATGTGGTTCGACCACCACGGCATGTACGAGACGAACCTGCACGTCCCGCTCATCATGTTCCATCCCGAGCGCCTCAGTGGCGGCGAAGTGCGGGAGGAACTGACGAGTCACGTGGACGTGGCGCCGACAGTGTTGGACCTGCTCGGCCTCGCTGACGCAGCCGAGGAGGAACAGATGGAGGGGCGGAGCCTTGTTCCACTCCTCGGGCAGGATGTACGAGCGGTCACCGACCGCGACTGCCTCTACATCACCGAATGCGCCTGGATGAAGAAGCGCGGCTTCCGCACCCCGCGCTACAAGTTCATCGAGTCGCTCTACGACGAGCTGCACCAGCGCCCGCCATTCGAACTGTACGACCTGCAGGCCGACCCCGGCGAGCAGCACAACGTCGCCGACGAGCAACCCGAGGTGCTCGCGCAGTTCCAGGCGCGCATGAAGGCCTTCCTGGAGAAGCGTCTGGCCGAGACGGGCCTACCCGACCCGCAGAGCTACCAGGACATCACGCTGACGCACGTGGGCAACGTGAAGATCGCCGTGCCCGAAGACCAGAAGCTATAGAGCACTTGCGGGGTGGACGCCGCAGGCGGACGGGGGCCCCGCAGAGCGGAGCTGAAATGGACCAAGCACGCATTGCCGTCATCGGCCTCGGGGGACGGGGCCGCTACTTCGCCCAAGCCTTCGACCGCCACCCACGCGCCGAACTCGTCGCCGTCGCCGACCCGTGGGACAAGCCCCTCGAGTACCTCAAGCACCAGTACGGCGACCGCGTCCGGTACTATCAGGACTACCACGAGATGCTCCAGTCGTCGGACCTTGACGCCGTCGTCGTTGCATCGAATGACAAATCCCACCGCGAGAACGCCGTCGCGGTCTTCGAGGCGGGGAAGAGCTGCCTGCTCGAGAAGCCCATGGCGCAGTCCGTCGCGGACTGCGATGACATCATCCGCGCCTGGAAGCAATCGGGGCGGCTGTTCATGATCGGGCTGGAGCTGCGCCACTGCTCCCTGTTCACGCGCATGAGGGAGCTCGTGGACGAGGGCCGCATTGGCGAGATCGTGATGGGCCAGGCGCTGGACAACGTGTCAGTGGGCGGGCAGTACTTCTACCACAACGACATGCGCCGCAAGGAGTACGTGCGCAGCCTGCTCTTGCAGAAGGGCACACACACGATTGACCTGCTCAACTGGTTCATGGGCGGCAATCCCGTGAAGGTGTACAGCAGCGGCGGGCTGGACTTTTACGGCGGCAAAGAGCCGAACGACAAGCGCTGCCGCTCGTGCGAGGAGAAGTGCGAGTACTTCATCAACCACGAGCGCTTCGTGATGGACTACGGGGCTGTCATCGAGACCGACGACCGGTGCGTCTTTGCTGAAGAGTGCGACGTGGCGGACAACTCGATGCTCCTCATTGACTACGCCAACGGTCATCGCGGCACGTACGCCGAGTGCCACTTCACGCCCGAGTACACGCGCGAGTTCACGTTCTTTGGCACCGAGGGGAAGATGTACGGCTTCTACAACAACGAGTGCAACTTCGTGATCCGCTGCACGTACCGCAACACGGATCACGTGGACGAGTGGCACCCCGCCTCAGCCGGCGGCGGCCATGGCGGCGGCGACCGGCTCATCATGGAGCACTTCCTGGACTGCCTGCTGGGCGACGCCGAGCCGCTGGCGGACGTGCAGGCCGCGCGGGATTGCACCGCCGTCGCCGCGGCGGGCGAAGAGAGCATTGAGACGGGGATGCCGGTTGTCATTCCGCCGTGCCCGTGGCTGTAGGAAGCAGGAGGCGGCGCCCCCGAGGCGGAAGGTCCACCGAGTAGACGGGCCGACACTGCAAGGAGGGATCACGATGTTGCGGCGAGCCGTTGTGCCGGTTGCGCTGTGCATGCTGCTGTCCGGAGTGGTGGTCTGGGGCCAACAGGAGTTCATCCCCTCGGTTCCCCCACTGGCGGTCGTGCCGAACGTGCTCGTGTTCGTGGAGCCGACAGGCAACCCGGGGGTTCAGACGCAGAACATCAGGGTCGCGAACGTCTACCGCGAGCGGATCACGTTCCAGCCGTGGACGCTGAAGGGCTGGGTCAGTACCGGCCTGCCGTCGTCGGTGACGCTGGGCGCGCTGGCGTCCCGGCGTGGCACCGTCTCGGTGGACTGGACGAGGATGGAGCCCCTGGTGGAGTTTGACCCGGCGCTGCAAGCCAAGGTCACGGCGATCCTGCAGGCGCAGGGCCTGAACTACACCCCCAGTCAGCGCATGCGGGGTGCCATCGGAGCGGTCGCGCTGGACCCCGGGCCGGGCAAACCGATCACGTGGGTGCTGGTGGTCGCGGTGCACTCGATCGCGTAGCGACAGGCCGTCGCTGCCCACCGCATGTGGTCGCCTACACCGGCGACCACCGAGACGACAGTGCCGGCGCTCACTCCAGCGTCTCCCTACCGGTGATGGAGGATTGAGCCAGTCCCCGGCAAAGTACCCGTGAGCCGCGTCAACTGCCACAAGGAGGAACTGCGATGCTCAAGCCAGGCTGTCCGTTGGTCGTGCTGTGCATGCTGCTGTCGGCAGCGGCGGTGTGGGGGCAGGAGGTCGTCTATCCGCGGCCGCCGTTGGCCGCAGTCCCGAGTGCGATGGTGTTCGTCCAACCGCTCACCAACCCCGGGGTCGCGACGCAGAACCTGCGCGTCACCAACATGACCCGCGAGAGCGTCACCTTCCAGCCGTGGACCATGAAGGGGTGGGTCACCACTAGCCTGCCGTCGTCGGTGACGCTGGGGGCGCTGGGCTCACGACGTGGCACGGTGTCGGTGGACTGGACGAAGATGGAGCCGCTCGTGCAATTCGATCAGGCCACGCAGGACCGCATCGCGGCCATCCTGCGGGCTCAGGGGAGCAACTGGACGCCTGGCCACGGCATGCAGGGGGCTGTCGGCGCGGTGGCGCTGGACCCCGGGCCGGGCAAGCCGATCACCTGGGTGCTGGTCATCGCCATCCACTCGATGTAGCAGGAAACGGGAGGCCATCATGTCGCTTACCCTTGGCGTCATCGGCGTCAGCCATCCCCACGCGGGTGGGCATCTGCAGGCCCTGGAAGGCGCGCCCGAGATCACGCGCTTGCTGATCTGGGATGAAGACCCCGCCTCCGCTCAGCGCGTCGTCGCCAACTCCGCCAAGGCGGACGTGGCTACCTCGCCCGACGACCTGCTCTCGGACCCCAACGTTCCCGCCCTGGTCATCATGCTCAAAGACAGCGAGGCCGGGGCGTGGAACCTGCGCGCCATCGAGGCGGGGAAGTGGGTCTACGGCGACAAGCCCGGCGCGCAGACCGCCACCGAACTCAAGCGCATCGTGGACGCGGCGGCGACGAAAGGCGTCCACTTCTGCCCGTGCTATTCCACCCGCAGCCAGCCCCTCGCGCGCGAAGTCGGCCGCGTGCTGCAGGCCGGAGCCATCGGCGACATCAAAGCCTTCCAGGCGACGTGGATCACTTCGGATGTGCTGGCGCGCGGGCCGGACAACTGGCTCTTCCACAAGGAGCACAGCGCCGGCGGCATCTTGACGTGGCTGGGCTGCCACTGGCTGGACCTGCTGCGCGTGCTGATGCGGTCGGAAGTCGTCGAGGTATCGGCCATGTGCGCCACGCAGACGCCGGCCGCGGTTGACGTCGAGGACGTGGCCAACGTCTGCCTGCGGTTTGACAACGGGGCGGTGGGGATGCTGCGGGCGGGCTATCTGCTGCGCGCCTCCGGGGCCTATGACAACAGCGACATGCAGTTCCAGTTCGAGGGGACGCAGGGGGCGCTGACGTGGTATCCGCGCGGCACACCGGCGGGCTATCGGCTGCGCTCGCGCAACGCGGAATTCGTGCCCTCCGGCTGGCAGCGCGACATCGTCATCGAGCCCGCGCCCCAGAGCGCCCGACCGGGCTATTCCGGGGACTTCCTCGCTGAGTTCCTGCGCGCTGTGCAGGGAGAGGGCGAGGCGCCCGCGACGGAAGTAGATGCCTGGCAGGTGCTGCGCACCATCGAGGCGGCGTACCAGTCATCGGCGGAGGGGCGGAAGGTGTCGTTGTAGCGGCGCGATTTATCGCGCCCGATGCCCAGCGACTAGACGGGGCGCGATCAATCGCGCCGCTACATGTCCACCTTGTCCCCCGGCACATACGGGCACTTGATGAAGACCAGCCGGACATCCTCATCCGTGTCGTTGATGATGTTGTGGCATTCGGGCGCTTCGAGCCGCATGACATCGCCCGGCTGTATGCGGAACTCCTGGTCATCCACGACCATTCTCGGCGCGCCTTCGAGGAAGTAGAAGTGCTCCTCGACCTCGTTGTGGCAGTGCCGCCCCAATTCCTGCCCCGGCTTGAACACGATCACGCCCCACTCGAACTTGGGCCCGCGGAACAGGTACTTCGGGCCGTGATCGCCATGCCGGAATTCGCGTTCGCTCTCGTTGACAAGTTCCATCGGTGAACCTCCCATATGTCGCGT
>CAZZDO010000022.1:23292-24869 GCA_964653205.1 uncultured Armatimonadia bacterium
ATTCGCGTTCGCTCTCGTTGACAAGTTCCATCGGTGAACCTCCCATATGTCGCGTAGGTGGGTGCGTCCTCGCACCCACGGTGTGCGGGTTCGAGGACGAACCCGCCTACGCGCGCAGTAGCTCCCCTAGCACCTCGCGCACGCCTGCCTCAGTCACCTTCCGCGGGTTGAACTTGCTCGACCCCGCCGGCACCGCGATCTCGATGAGGCGGTCGAAGTCGTCTTCCTTCAGGCCGGCCTCACGCCACGACCCGCACGCGCCCAGCTCGGCCGCCAGCTCCTCGAACCAAGCGATCAGCGCGTCAGCCGTCGGCGCCAGGCCAATGCGGCCCGCCAGGTGCGCGTAGCGCGCCTCCGCCGCCTCGCGATTGAACCGCATCACCGTGGGCATGAGCCAACCGCACACGCGCCCGTGCGGGACGTGGTACATCACGCCGAGTGGGTGCGCGAGCCCATGGACGAGCCCAAGCCGCGCGCTCGCCAGCGCCAGCCCTGCCAGGAGACTCCCCAGCGCCATGTCCTCCCGCGCGGCCAGGTCGGAGCCGTCCTGTACCGCCCGCCGCAGCGAACGCGCCAGCCGCACCGTCGCCTCCTCGGCATACATGTTGCTCACGACGTTCACACCCGTGGAAGTGTAGGACTCGATGGCCTGCACGAGTGCATCAAGACCCGAGAAGGCCGTCTGCTCGGGCGGTAAGCTCAGCGTCAGCTCCGGGTCCACGATCGCCGCCCGGGGCATCAGCGCCAGCCCGCGGATGCTGGCCTTGTGCAGCGCCTCCGGATCGCTCAGCACGGAGTTGGGGGTCACCTCCGCGCCAGTGCCCGACGTCGTCGGCAGCGCGATGACCGGCACGGCCGGGCCCCTGATCTCGTGCCCGCCGACGAAGTAATGCTCGACCGGCTCGGGGTGATAGGCGAGTGCCCCGATGGCCTTGCCTACGTCGAGCGCACTGCCGCCGCCGACGGCGATGACGACATCGGCCTCGGCGGCGCGCAGCGCTTCTCGTCCGGTGTCCACCGTCTGCAGGGACGGCTCGGGCTCGACGGCGTCAAAGACGCTCATCTCCACCCCGGCCTCGGCCAGTAGGCCCACAGACTCGTCCACGAGCCCCCGCCGGGCGGCGCCCCGGCCCGTGACCAGCAGCGCCCGGCGCCCGAATGCGCTCGCGAGCTTGCCGACTTGCCGGCGCGTGCCGGACCCGAACTGGATCTCGATGGCGGATCGGAGGGTGAAGGGCTCTATCACCATTGGGCACCTCAGAGCATTGCGTTGGCCCCGGTTCGCCTTCTGTCCGGCCGACTCCTTGGCCGTGGGACGGCGGGAGGAATTCGGGCCCGGCGCGCCGAATCTGCTTTCGTGTCACTACAGCACCGTGGAGGTGCAGAGATGCCCCTATCAGGATCCGCTGGAGTCGTGCGCAAGCCGAGTGTCTGGGGTGTGCAGCCCCCGCCCCCACCGCCGGTCGCGCCACCGTCCTGGGCCTCGACGTCGTCCGCCGGCCCGAACAGGTCAAGCGCCGCCTGGGCTACATGTCCCAGCGCTTCTCCCTCTACGGCGACCTCACCGTCCTGGAGAA
>CAZZDO010000023.1:0-24747 GCA_964653205.1 uncultured Armatimonadia bacterium
CGTCGGGTATGTCAACTGTTGTTCGCATGGCGCATCACCTTCGTCCACTATTGTATGCTAGAAGGCCCCGCCTGTAAAGCACATCAAGGGCCATTCTCATAGCATATCAATTGTGCGTATAGATGTGCTATCCCCCGCCCTTCCCCGCCACGCTAAACACCAGCTTGCAGAAGAACGTGAACTGGATGTTGAAGTCGTCGAAGAACAGGATGAGCTTGTGGCGGCCGGCGGGGAGCTTCACCGTCTGCCTGCCCACCGACTTCTGCGGGGTGCGCCAGCCGGCGCCGGAGTTCCACGACGCCGGGAGCTTCCACGCCAGCAGTTGCGGACCGACCTCGCCGGTCTTCCCCAGACACACGCGGACGGTGCCCTCGTGCGCGCCGTCGGCCGCGCTGAGGCCCCTGGTCGAGTAGTCCGGGCGGTTCATGAATAGCTCGGCTTCGTACTCGCCGGCCTGGGCGACCTCGACTTCGTAGCAGATCCACCGCGCGCGGTCGCCGCCGACTTCCACCGCTTCCTGCAGCGCCCCCAGCTCCGTCTTGCGCCATTCGAGACGGGCGTCGCTGGGGCCGAGGGCGTCGCTGCGGAAAGCGACGCCGTTGCCGCCCTCATCGTAGCAGCCGCCCTGAACCGTGCCGGGGATGGCCTGGGGCTTGCCCTGGAAGGGCGTGCCGGTGTACTCCTTGCCTGTGAGCAGCTCCAGTGTCAGCGGGGCGGACTGGCCGACGAGGCCCGCGTCGTCCTGCGCCATGGCGATGACCGTGTTGGTGGCGCCGGGGAAGAGGTTGGTGAGGGTGAAGGTGGCTTTGGCCCTGGCGGCGTCCACCGGCTGTTCGGCCCGAATGCGGCCCATCGAGAAGAGGAGCAGCGACCTGATCTTGCCCCGGGAAGCCGTGGCGGTGACGTCGAACGTCACCGGCTCGCCTTCTTTGGGCGGGGCCGCGCCCTTGAGGGCCAGCGTGACCTGCGGAAGCTGGCGGGCGCCGGTGTCCTGCTCGTAGACGCGGACGTAGTCCACGACGAGGCGGTCGGGCAACTGCGCGTCATCGAGGCGGCCGTAGAAGGGCTTGTCCTGCGGCGTCTTGGGGGTGCGCAGGCAGGCGCTGATCCAGACCTTCTGCGGGGCGTTGGTCATCGGGACTTCGCGGTAGGTCTGCCGCAGCGTCTCCTGGCCGTCCACGTAGAAGATGTACTCCAGCGGGGTCCACTGGAAGCCCACGGTGTGCCAGCCGTCGTAGTCCTCCATGACCACCTTGCGGCCGCTGGAAGTGCGTGCGAGCCGCTCGCTGCCGAGGATGCCGCCCTCGCCGACGCCCTTGGCGTTGCCCTGGTCTTCCAGCCGCGTGAGCTTGACGCTGCAGTGGTAGCAGTGGCTGATGTCGTTTTCCTTCTTGGGCTTGTAGAAATCCTCGAAGATGTCGAACTCCTGGGAGCGAGTGAAGCAGTCCACGCCGCAGTCGTAGGGGTAGCCGGCCATCCAGACGGCCGTCCACCAGCCGGGCTGGCGCGAGAACTGCACGCGCGTCTCGAAGTAGCCGTAGGCTTTCTCGAAGAAGCTGTTGATGCTCCCGGGGTGGCGCACGGTGCCGTCGGGGTCGCGGGTCAGTTGGAGCACGAGGGCGCCCTTGCCGTCGAGGAACATGTTCTCGGGGCGCGGGCTCGTCGGGATGCCGGGCCACTCCCACTTGTTCTGGGGCTGGACGTTCCACTTGACCGTGTCCAGGGCCGTCCCGTCGAACTCCTCGTTCCAGACCATTCGCCACTGCTTGTCGGCGGGGGGGCCTTCACGGAAGCCGGCGCGGGTGACCTTGCTGATCTGGGCCGACGAGGGGGTGGGTGGCTTGCGGATGGCGGGGTTGCGCAAGTCCTGCGGTCCGCCGACGGCGAGCATGGCCGACCCGGTGCCGCGCAGGATCCGCACGGCGAGCACGTGGGGGCCCTTCGCGACCTGCACCGTGGCCGTGAAGTCGCGGATGCTGGGGGGCCAGGCCACGTTGCCCTGGTCGCCGTGGCTGAGCGTGTCGGAGATCAGCTTGCCGTCCAGGTAGGCTTCGTACCACCAGTCGGCGCCGAAGCCGAAGGTCGTCGGCCCGGCCGCGTCCGCCGTGAAGGTCAGGTAGACCCAGGCGGTGTTGCCCACGGGTGTGCCGCAGAAGGGCGCGCAGTCCAGGCGGCGCTGGCTGTCGAAGGTGGCCGGGCGGCCGGCCGCGCGCCTGTCGCCGATGACGAGCGTCTCGGGCACGCGGGAGAGCATCTCCGCCGCGGGCACGCCGTCCTCACGGGCGAAGGGCCCGAAAGCCACGGCCTGCATGGGCAGCGTGACGTTGCCCTGTGGGGTCGCGTCCTGGGCCTGCACCGTGGTGACCCCGATGGCGAGGGAGAGCGTTGCGGTTAGCAGCATCCGGCATGCGAGCTTCATCCTGATCGTCTCCTTGTGGCGACTCTGCGGTGAGCGCACCGGTTGCAGCGCCCGCCCGTGAACGGGAGGTAGTATGGCATGCGAAGCGAATCAGGGCAATAGACCGGGGGAAAGTAGGGAGCGCCACATGGCGGGACACAGCAACGGGACGAGGCTCTTGCCTGCGGGATGGGACCCGGTGGCGGCCGGTAGTCGCGTGATGGCGCGGCTGGTGCGCGTGTCCGCGCCGCAGGTACGCGGGGCGCACGACGCGGAGTTCGTGTGCATCGGCGACCATGCGTACATCGTTGAGCATGACAACGACGTGCAGCCGGGGCATGGCGCGGGGCGGCACATGTACTGCGTCCTGTCCGTGGTGAACTTGCGGACGCTGGCGGTCGAGGCGACCATCCTCATGGCGAAGTCCGAGCAGGCCTTCGCGAACGTGACGCTGCCGCCGGGAGCCGCGTTCGTCCCCCGGATCATCCAGAAGGACGCCCACACGCTGCGCTGCTACTTCGCCAGCGAAGACGGCGGCCACCGCGAAGCGCAGATGTGGTACCGGGACTTCGACCTCGCCACGCGGAGCTTCGCCGACCGGATCGAGAAGGTGAAGCTGCAGACCGCGACCGGGGTCCATGACATGCAGCCGCGCCACTTCCACGCCGATGCCGTGGCACACGGGTTCGCCAAGCCCCCCTGCCGCATGGGGCTGTACCTGTTTGACTCCTTCAAGGAGTTCGACGGCCGGCGGTATGTGGCGCTCAACAACTTCCCGGCCAAACAGAACGCACTGGCGCTGGTGCACGATGACCTCGTGACCTTCGAGGTGATCGGCCACTACAACGAGCCGCAAGCGCAGGCGCTGAGCGAGTCGGCTGTCAACCGCCTGCCCGACGGGACCTGGATGGCGATCTGCCGCAACGACAGTGGGAACTACCACTTCACTACCAGCGCCGATGGGCGGACGTGGGGCGTTGCCGAAGAGAAGCCCTTCGTGCCAAACGGCCTGAACTCCAAGCCGACGTTCGACCGGTTCGGTGGAGTCTACTATCTGGGCTGGCAGGACGCCACCCGGGTGCATGACGCCAACCGCAGTGTCTTCAATGTGGACATCTCGCGGGACGGGAGGACGTGGGCGCGGAAGTACCGCTTCGAATCCGGCGATTCGTTTCAGTACCCGACCTTCCACGAGCACGAGGGCAGCCTCTGGGTGTCCGTCACGCAGGGACACCGCGGCAGCACCGACCGCATCATGTTCGGCAAGCTCGAGGATGTGGGCGAGTTCGACGCGCAATGAGGAGCCGCGGCCGGATGGCCTTTCCTGAAGCATCCCGCGCCGCGGCGCCTAACGTGGCGCTAGTCGCAGCACGCGCCCTTCGCCCGGCAGTAGGGTCAGCACCAATCCGGGCCGCACGCCGAGGTTGAGGCCCAGGCGCAAGTCCGCGACCTCGCACGGCTGGCGGAAGGTCAGGCGCGCGGGCTGGGGCTGCGCATGGTCCTCGTTGATCACGTAGAGTAGCTCAACGTTCCCCCGGCGGCAGAGGTAGAGCTGGACCGAGGCGTTGTTCGTGTCCACCTGCGGGGGCGCGTGACGCGCCACGGCCTGCTGCACGAGCGCGGCGACGGCATCGGGGCCGTCGAGATGCGCAAAGCCGGTGACGATGACTTCGCCCTGCCCGAGCTTCCCCCGCAACACCGCGCCTGTCCCATCGGGGTAGGTCTGCTCCGTGGGCGCGCCGGTGAACGTCCAGCGGCGGCGGACGGTCGCGCCGCCGCTGAGCTTGGCGTCGGCGCCATCGCCGCGCTTGACCTCGAGGCGGGGGAAGACGGCCTTCAGCAACTGCGCAGAGGTGCACCCCGTCTCGTCGTAGAGCCCGGCCGGGCCGGTGGCGAGGAGCGTGCCGCCGTGGCCGACCCACTCCGCGAGCTTGTCCTGCGTGGCGCGGCTCAGGAAGACGCCGTAGGGCACGACAAGCACCGGCGGGAGGTCCAGCGGCATGGCCGAGACCGATTGGCCGGCCGGGGCGGCCGGGGGCGGGCCTTCGAGCAGGCGCCATTCCCCGACGACCTCCGTCTGCACATGCGCCCCGAGCAGCAACTTGTGCAGGGCCTCCGCCTCGTACTGCGGGTCGCGGATGTCCGTGGCGACGGGCGTGCCCATGGTGTGGACGATGCTGGCGAGCGGCTCCAGCAGGCCGACTTGCGGCACGTGGCGCGCGCCGATGAGTTCGCCCCGGAGGCGGTTGATCGCCTCCGGGACGGCCTTCATCGCGTACGTCATGCCCTTGAAGGACTGATCACCCCAGTAGGTCGTGTGCGGCCCCCAGTAGCCCTCATCGAATTGGCCGTAGGTGTTCGTCGGGTTGCCGAAGTAGATCGTGAAGAGGTCGTTGCCGCGCGACACGGCCTTCCACAGGTTGCGCTCGACGGCGGCGAAGTTGCGCGACTCGTTCTGGAGGATGGGGTGCATGAAGTTGCCGCCGAAGCGGTAGCGGACGCCGTCGGAGGGGCCGCCGTAAGTGCTCCAGTAGTACTCGCTTTGCACGAGGCGCCGGCCGCGACTCATGCCGACCTGGTAGTCGAGCAGGAACGGGGTGATGACGTGGCTGCCGAGGGCGTCGTGCCAGCGGCTGCGGCGGTCCTGCCGGGCGGCGTGCAGGGCGCCGCTGGCCGGCACGCCGCACCAGTTCATGCCATCACCCGCGGTGCGGTCGAAGATCGGCTTGCGGCTGACGGAGCGCAGCGCCTCGAAGTCGCTACGGTGCAGGCGCTCCATGAGGTCGAAGCGGAACTCGATCCAGGCCGCCCATAGTGCGCGCCGCGGGTCGTCCGTGTCGATCTGCGCCATCGCCTCGGGGCGCGGGGGGACGATCTCAGGGGTGCTCGTGAAGTGCGTGCCCAGGGCGGCATTCAGCTTCCCCAGGTCGCCGTACCGCTGCTGCAGCCAGGCGCGGAATTCGGCGAGGGTGTCGTCGTTGTAACCAAACATCGTGTCGGGCTTGACGCCCAGGCCGGGCTCGTTGTTGGGCTCGAAGCCGTAGCAGGCGGCGAGCGGACCGAAGTGCGCGGCGAACTGCTTGAGGATGTGCGCGCGGGCTCCCAGCGCCTCCGCAGTGTACGGGGTCGGTCCCTCTTCCTTGCCGAAGACGCCCTGCACCGTGCAGAGGATCATTGCCATCCCGCTGTCCCGGGCCGCGGCGGCGATGTCATCAAGCGCTTCGGGACGCAGGCTCTGGCCGTCGGGGCGCACTTCGCCGGCCCCGTAGCCCCCCACGATGATGTCGAAGACGTTCCAGCCCAGTTCCCGCTTCATGCGGCTGAGGGTCTGCTTGTAGAACCACTGGCGGCTGGGGCCCGAGGGGTAGACGAGCCCCCCGTTGACATGCGTGGGGCCGACCCACAGCGGCGGGCCGGCATTGAGTTGGAGCGGCTTTGCCCCTCGCGCGAGAACGGCCTGGCGTAGCGCGGCGTTGCTACGCTCGCAGGCGGCGGTGGCTTGCTGCAACGCTGTGGCCGCCCGGGCATAGGCGGCGGCGGCCTCCGTGCCGGACAGACCCCCGATCAGCTCGTCCCCCTCGTCCAGCGTCTCGTCGGCTCTGCGGGCCAGGGCCTCGGTCTGCTGGAACTGCGCCGCGGCATCGGCGGTGGCGGCGTAGTCGGCCAGCGCGCGCAGGTCCCCGAGCCGCACTTGCAGGTCCGCCCAGGGGCCCATCAGACGTTCACGTTGGGCCTTGGCAGCGAAGACCTCGCCGATCCGCCGGGGGACGTCGTCCTGTCCGGCGGCGTGGTAGGCGAGCTTGAGCAGGAACGGGTCCCGGTAGCGGTTGAGCGCCAGGAACAGACGGCCGTAGTCGGTGCCGCCCGAGGCGGGGTAGAGGCGCGGGAAGTTGAAGTAGGTGACGGTCCCTTGGCCGACCGCGTGGCGGACGATGGCCGGGAAGCGCTGGCCGTCGGTGCCCTGCCAGGTCGCCTCGACGGTGGCGTCGGGCCTCGCAGTGGCCTCGTACAGCGCGCCGGTGGGGGCCATCTGGCTGACGTGCAGGCCGCTGAAGAGCGGGCCGCTGGCGTCGGTGGGCTTGAGGAAGAACGCGCGCGGCTCGCCTTCGCCCCAGCGCCAGTAGGGGGCGGGGGCGCGGAGCACGGGCGGGTCGGCCATCGTGACGGGGAGCAGGTCGGCGAGGCCCTGCGGCGACGGGCCGAACACGAGCAGCCGCCCGCCCTGCCGCACGCGGCCCGCCACCTTCGCGGCGACCGCCGCGGGGAGGTCCTCCGTCACGACCAGCAAGTCAAAGGCCGCCAGGTCAGCGGCCTGCTTGAGGTCGGTCGCGGTCCACTGCGGGTCCAGGTGGGTGCCGCGCAGACAGGCCTCCAGGCCATTGAGGCCGGCAGAGGCAACCCGCAGCGGCGGGAGCTTCGCGCCGGCGGTCGTGCCCGCGCTGAGCGGCACGGGCGCGGTCGCCGCCGTCACGGCGACGAGGCCCGCGACGGGGCCGTCGCCCGCGCGGAAGGTCAGATCGCGGATCGGGCGGTCGGGGGCGGGGTTCACCCAACGTAGGAGCATCAGGCCGACCGGGGCGCGGCTGTTGGCCCCGCGCCAGGCCACGCGCGCGTCCTCGGACAGGTCGCGCACGCCCCACCAGTCCAGCGTCTCCCGGCCGACGCGCACCGGGAACTCGCGCGTGCTGCCGTCGTCGTAGCGCACCGTGGCCGTGAAGGCGGTCTTGCCGGGGGCGGCCCAGGCGCAGCCATGCAGGAAGTACAGCGCCGCCGCCGGCTGGCCCACCGGGACGGTGGCCGAGGTGGGGAAGTAGGTCCGGTCGCCGCCGCGCAGCATGATGACCGACGGGGCTCCCTCGCCGATCTGGAAGGGAATGCCGTGCAGATACTGCACGCCCGTGGGCAGGCTGCGCAGATCGTTGTCGCCCTGGTCGGTCCACCCGCCGCGGCCGTCGCCTTCGCGCTCGTCGGCAAGGCCCATGTTGGCTGCGCCCGCGAGGCTCACGGGGGCGAACTCCGCCGCCGGCGGGTCCACGACCACCCGCAGCCGCACCTCCTGGCGGAACGGGCCCTTGAAGCCGTAGATCGGCAACACGAGGCGGTACATGCCGCGGTTGCCCTGGCTGCGGCGCAGGTCCTGGAATTGCCAGCCCCCGCGCGCGCCGCAGTCGAGGACGATGGTCCGCTGCGGCGACTTGATGGTGAGTTGCCGCAGGTTCGTCAGGGCAGGGCGCTGTTCGACCCAGAGCTGGTCCTGCTGGGTCGTGCCGTCCTGGTAGGTCGCTTCAATGGGTGAGACACCCAGCGTGGCTTCCGGCAGGAGTACATTGATCTCGAGGTTGCCCGCGAGTGCCGGGAAGTCGAAGAGCCAGCGCAGGTCAAGCTGACCGGGGGTGAGGACGGCCTCCTGTTCGGCATGGCCGAAGTCGCCCTGCCGCCGCAAGAGCACGCGTCGGCCGGCGAAGGTGTCGGCGATGGTGACTTCGGTGTCGCGGAAGTCGAAGAGGCGTTGCTTCCAGTCCGCCGAGGCCGCGAAGACATCCACGGCGCTGACGAGCGGGGCGCCGTTGTCCACGTGGAAGCTCACGGAGCCGGTGCGCCAGGGCGGGTCGAGGACCCGGAGGGTGGATGAGCCCGCGTCCAGGGCCGTCGGTGCTGCTGCCCACGTCGGCAGCAAGGCCCCAAGGACGGAGAGCAAGGCGAACGCCAGACGTGTGTGGTTGGCAAGGCGATTCATGCGCAACCCCTTCTCCGCCTGGCGCGGCGTTCCTGCCCGGAGGCGGTGAAGGGGCAGCGGGAACTGGTCGCGGTCGCGGCAGCGTCAGACGATGGCGCCGGCGGCGGCGGAGCGCGCGATGCGGTCGGCGTCGGGGCCCGCGACGTGCTCGATGCGGCGGAGGCCCGGCGTGCAGTGCGGGCCGCAGTTGCACGGGTAGTTCCACGGGGCGCCATCCAGCAGGTCGCCTAGGGCGGCCCACATGCGCTGGGTCTCGGCGCAGAGCGTGATCGGCGTCTCGGGGCTCAGGCGGCGGGACTCGCTGATGACGTGGCGATAGACCTCCTCCTTGACCTCAAAGGGGAAGGGCTTCTCGCCGTCTACGGCGCGGTCCCAGCAGTCGCCGCGGTCGGCCTCGGCCCGCGCCGCCGCCGCGACGAAGGCCGGGTCCAGGTTGGCGTGCCCCATGGTCTCCTCCAACTCGTCCATGCTGTCCACGAAGACCAGTTCCATGCTCAGGTTGTCGGGCTGCACGCGCTCGTAGAGCAACTCGAACATTTCCGTCGTCTCTTCGCGCCAGCCGAGGTGGGGGATGATCGGCTTGAGCTTGAAGCGAACGGTGTAGCCGGCCTCCTGGCAGCGGCGGGCGGCCTCGATGCGCTCCTCCATCGTGCCGGTGAGGGCCTCGAACCGGCGGCTGGCCGTGTGGGTCGAGAGCGTCCAGAGCATGATCGTGTGGCCGCCATGCGGCAGGGGCAGCAGGAAGTCGGTGTTGACGCTCTTGGTGAAGAGAATGAGGTATTGGTCCTTGAGCTTGGCGAAGTCGCGCACGAGCATCTCGCAGGCGCCGTACTCGGGCTCAAGGGCGAAGACATCCTGCTCGACGTCGTAGCGGAAGGTCTTCTGCCAGGGCGTCTGCGCGACGAACTCCCCGACCTTCTCGCCGAACTCCTCGACGTTGAGGTTCACGACGTAGACGGAGCCGCGCTGGCAATACGAGCAGCGATGGGCGCAGCCCCAGGCCGAGTGGAGGTCGTGCAGCGTCCAGCATACGTGGGCGGCGCTCCACTGGTCGCGCTGCTCGCGGTGGAAGAACGGCGCGGCGCCGAGCATCGCCACGATGCGGCCGCCGGTGAACCACTGCTTGCAGTCGCCATAAGCGGCGTGCGCGTCCACGCACTGCTGGTACAGATCGGTCTTCGCGAGTGCCGCGCGCTGCTCGGGGGTGACCCATTTGAAGGCCGTGAAGAGGAAGTCCGGGTCGCTCACGTCGCGATAGGCGCCCTGCCGCACTTCGCCGATCCAGCCGCTGTCGCGGATGGCTTGCGGGAGGTCCTCGGCGGCGAGCACCTGGACTTCGGACAGGTCGCGGCCGAGGCCGGCGACGAGGCGCTTCAGGCGTCGCACGTTGCGCTCATCCTGCAGCGCCCAGTCCATGGCGTACAGGTGGCGCGGGTGAAGCGTGTACATCGTGATGGTCTCCGATCAGGCCGGGTCCAGTGGCCACATGGGTCGGCGGAGGCGGCGGAAGTCGTACTGCGTCACGTCCGGGTTGTGGATGCCGGGCGTGTCTATCTCGAAGATGCGACGGGCGAGGGGGCCGTAGTGGGCGCGGAAGTGCACGGCGGACTTCAGCCCGATGATGAGTCGTTCGGCCGGCTCGATGCCTACCGACCGCAGCGCCTGCGCGTCCCACGGCTGCACGCGGCGCTCGGTCAGGACGATCTCCACCTCGCCGACGACGAACACGGCGGTCCGGCCCATCGCCACGTGGAGGCCCGTGAACATCGGGCCCTCGTTGATGTAGTTGCCATCGGATAGCAGGCGGACCGTGCCCGTCAGCGTCAGGGGTGCGCCGTGGCGGTCGTCGGTCTTGCCGCCGATGGTGAGCGTGGCCTCGTTCCCCTCGCCGGCGTCCCAGGCCGCCGCGACGGCCTCGGGGTCGGCGATGACGGCGACCGCCGTGCGCGGGGCCTGGGCCTCGATGAGGGCCTGGAGCATCACCGTGCCGTCGCAGGGCGCGCCGCCGCCGGGATTGTCCGAACCGTCGGCGAGAATGACGGGGCCGCCGTGCTCGCGGGCCCAGGCGATGGCCTCCGGCATGGGCGTCAGCGTCAGGCGGAAGTCCTCGCGGCGCGCCCAGACGGCGGCGGCCAGCTCCTCGGCCGTGCGGGCCGCCAACGCCGCGTCGCCGTCGGCGATGGCGACGATGGCCGCGCCCGTGACGGGCGTGTCGGCGAAGGGAAAGCCGCCGGCGAAGGTGATGCTGAGGAGGCCGGGCTGCGCCTCGCGCTCGTGGACGAGGGCCATCAACTCGCTCATCGGCGGCATGAGCGTGCACTGGCGCGGCGGGCCGATGAGCATGGGGATCTGCGCGAGCGCAGCGATGGGGCGCATCCGTCCCGCCACGGCGTCGCGGATCACGTGCAGGGCCTCCTGGCCGCGCTCGAAGGCGTCCACGTGCGGGTAGGTGTCGTAGCCGATGAGGGCGGTCGCGTGCTGCACCATCTCGTGGCTGATGTTGGCGTGCAGATCGAGCGTACTGACGATGGGCAGGTCCGGGCCGACGACCCCGCGCACGCGGCGGAGCAGCTCCCCCTCGGCGTCCGGGCAGTCCTCCGTGACCATGGCCCCGTGCAGCTCCAGCAGCACGCCGTCCACGGGGCCGGCCGCGGCCAGGAGGCGAAGCAGCTCAGCGGAGACAGCCTCGAAGGCCGCCTGCTCGACGGTGCCGGAGGGCTGGGGGAACGTCCACAGCAGCGGGACGAGTTCGACGTCGCCGCATGCCTCGGCGGCAGCGATGAAGCCCCCGGTGCCGCCGGCGGTGCCGCGGTGCGATTCGAGAATGGCCTCGCCGCTCATCAGACCAGGGAAGCCCCCGCCGCGCTCGAAGTCGCGCAGGGGCGTGAGGCCTGCGGCAAAGGTGTTGGTTTCGTGGCAGACTCCGGCAGTGGCGAGGCGCATGGGTAGTGTCTTCCCGTCGTGAAGGCTATTCGAGATCGTCGGCCACGGCGCCGATGAGCGTGTAGTCGGTGGGCGCCAGTTGCAGCAGGCTGCCCGGCACCCACGGCGTGACGGGGCCGAAGGCGACGAGCCGGCCGATGAAGCGCTGCCAACTTACGCCGCCGAGGTCCACGTTCAGCCAGAAGGAGCGGTGGCGGCAGGCGAGGATCTCCGCGGGGCCGATCGTGACGGCCCGGGGCGGGATGGCGGACCAGTCGCCGCCGTGGTGCAGCGCCGCCTGCATGATCGTCATCGGGTGCAGCTCCACGAGGCGGCCGGGCGCGCGGCAGAAGTCGTCGAGGCTGGCGAACTCGCCGCCGAGGTGCGCTTCCCAGAACGCCACGTGCCCGCACCAGCCGATGCCGCCGTAGCAGACGTCCGCGCCGCCGAGGTCGGCGATCTGCTGGCCGTAGGTCGCGATGTTGTCGGCCGAGGGGAAGTGGATCTGTTCGGGCGGCGGGCGCAACGCGGGAGCGATGCGCCCGAAGAAGCGCTGCCACATGGCGTACTGGAAGGAGCCCGGCCAATCGCCCGGCGCGGTGCGGCCGTCCTGGTCGGCGAACTCGTCCATGTTGAAGGCGTGGACATGCGCGAGCGACAGGCCCAGCTCGTTGATGATCGCCGCGGCGCGGTCGTACTGCGCGAGCGGGCCGCAGGGCAGGATCGCGACGAAGCGCCGACCGGCCGCGGCGGCGGCCCGGATGCGGCGCACGAGGTCGAGGGCGAAGGCCAGGAAGAACTCGTCGGCGCCCTCGATGATGCGGACGTGGAAGTCCGGGTTGGGATGCTGCAGCAGGTCCGCGCGACGGAGCGCCCGCACGCGCGCGCAAGCCTCCGCGTCGCGGAACGGGATGAAGCGGGCCAGCTCGAAGTCGAACGCCATGCCGATTGCCTTCCTGGCGGTGCCGCCGCACCTATTTGCGGATGCTCACGCGCTTGAGGGTCAGATACTCCTCGAGGCTGTAGCGCGAGCGGTCCAGGCCGACGCCGCTTTGCTTGAGGCCGCTGTGGGGCAGGTGCACCGCGAAGTGCGGTTCGTTGACACAGATGCTGCCGGCCTCGAGCTTCTCAGCGGCCTGCAGCGCCGTGCTCAGGCTGGTCGTGAAGACATACGCGGCCAGGCCGTAGGGCGTGTCGTTGGCCATCGCGATCACATCGTCGGCGTCGGTGTAGCGGATGACCGGCAGTACGGGGCCGAACAACTCCTGGCACGACAGCGGCATGTTCGGCGCGACATCGCGCAAGATGGTGGGCTCCATGAAGTAGCCGCGCGCGGGCTGGTCGGGCCGGCGGCCGCCGCAGACGACCTGCGCGCCGTCGGCGACGGCTTGCTGCACGAGCGCCAACATGCGGTCGCGCGCCTGTGCCGTCATCAGCGGCCCCATGAGCGGGACGTCGGACTTGCCGCTGCCGAGCGTGAAGGCCCCGGCGCGTTCGGCTGCGAGCTTGAGGAAGTCTTCGTAGACCGCCTCGTGCACGAGCGCGCGGTTCGGCGCAACGCAGATCTGGCCCGCGTTGCTGAACTTGAGGTTCACGATACGCACGGCGGCGTCGGCGAGGTCCGCGTCCGGATAGACAACCGCCGGCGCGTTGCCGCCCAACTCCAGCGAGAAATGCTTGATGCTCGTGGCCGCCGTCGCCGCGAGCTTCATGCCCGAGGCCGTCGAGCCAATCATCGTGATGAGCGAGGGGACCGGACTCTCGAGCAGGCAGTCAGCTGCGCTGCGGTCGTCCGAGGCAACGACGTTGATGACGCCCGCGGGGAGGCCCGCCTCGGCCAGCAGTTCGGCCGCGGCCAGCGTGGCCAGCGGCGTGTGCTGGGAGGGCTTAATGACGGCCGTGCAACCCGCGGCCAGCACGGGGCCCAGCTTGTAGCCGAGATTGAGCAGCGGGTAGTTCCACGCCAGAAAGCCGACGACGACGCCGAGCGGCTGGCGCAGCGTGTAGTGCAGGAAGCGACCCGTCGGGTCGGCCATGACGTCCTGGCGCAGGCGCTCGGCTTCCTCGATGAAGTAACGCAGTGAGGCGACCAGGCACGTCACTTCATAGGCGGCCGTATCGTACGGCTTGCCGGCCTCGCGCACGAGCAGGTCCGCCAGCCGTTCGCGCTCGCCCTCGATCAGGGAGGCATAGCGCAGCACTGCGGCCTTGCGCTCGCCGTGGGGCATCCGCGACCAGGCGGGGAAGGCGTTCTCGGCCGCCGCGAGGGCAGCGCGCATCGTCGCCGCGTCGGCGCTGGCGACGTGGGCGATAGTCTCTTCGGTGGCGGGGTCCACCACCGGGAAGGTCCGGCCGGTGAGCATGCGCTCACCGTTGATGAGCAGGGCGACGGCATCGTTCGACATCGGTTGCCTCCGTGCGCGACTACTCGGCCCGGTGCTGGCGCACCGCGTCGTGATTGAGCTTGAAGCCCAGGCCGGGGCGGGTCGGGACGGCATAGTGGCCGTCCTGTACGAGCAGGGGCTCATCCAGCAGCTCCTGCCGCCACGGCACGTCGGTCAGTTGGTGCTCCAGCACCAGCAGGTTCGGGATCGTGGCGCAAAGCTGCAGCGAGGCGGCGGTGGCGATGGGCCCGACCATGTCGTGCGGGGCCATCGGCACATAGTACGTGTCGGCCAGGGCCGCGATCTTCTTCATCTCCAGGAGGCCACCGCTGCTGGCGACATCGGGCATGATGATGTGGGCCGCGCCGCGCTCGAGGATTTCGCGGAACTCAAAGCGCGTCGCGAGCGCCTCGCCCAGGCACAGGGGCATGGGCAGCCGCGCGGCCAGTTGCGCCAGCGCCGGGGGGCTCTTCGAGGGCGTGGGGTCCTCCAACCACATCAAGTCATACGGCTCCAGCGCGCGCGCCAGCCGCAGGGCCGACGGGACATCGAAGGCCCAGTGGCAGTCGAGCGCGAGGTCCACCTCCGGACCGAGGCGCTCGCGGATGGCGGCGACGCTGGCCGCGACCTGCCTGATCTCGGCGTTGGTGATGTGGCGGCCCAGGTCGGCGCCGTGGCAGCGGATCAGCGCCGGGCGTTCACCGAGGTACAGGAAGTCGTCAATGTCGAGCTTCAGCGCCGTCAGGCCCTGCGCGACCGCTGCCTCGGCCTTCTCACCATAGGCCTCCGGGGTCGGGTCAGCGCCGCGGAAGAAACCGTCGGCGTAGACGCGCACGCGGTCGTGGCACGTGCCGCCGAGCAACTGGTAGATCGGCAGCCCGGCGACTTGCCCCAGGATGTCCCACAGGGCGATCTCGATGCCGCTGAGCGCCGCCATTGCTGCCCCGCGCCGGAAGCAGCGCTCCCAGAGCCGCTCGATCTGCAGGGCGTCCTCGCCACGCAGCCACTCCCCGATCTCGGCGACCGAGGCCCTCACGCCGGTGGCCTGGAAGGCGAGGGCTTCGCCGACGCCGACGACGCCCTCGTCGGTCCGCACCTCGATGAACACCATCGGGAAGCGGGGCCAGTGGCGTCCCTTGACGGGGAAGGCAGTTACGTCCGTGATCTTCATCTCTCTCACCGCCTCAGGTCGGTGGTTGGCGTTCGGTCGGGGTCGGTGACCCCTCGTACAGCGTCCGAATGAGACCAGCCTCTTGTCGAGGGTGTACGAGCGGTCACCGACCGCGACCGTCTCCCGCCTCGCCCTCCGGGACGGCCACCCCGCGCTCGCGCAGGAAGGCGACCGTCTCGGCGAAGTCGGGGATGCCTTTGCGCCCGCCGAGTTTGGCGCACTTGAGCGCGGCGGCGGCGCTGGCGAACTGCGCCGTGAGGCGCAAGTCCCAGCCATGCAACTGCGCGACGAGATACGCGCCGTGGAACACATCGCCCGCGCCGGTCGTGTCGAGGACCTCGACTTCATAGGCCGGGGTGTGGAACGCCTCGTCGGCGCTGAAGGTGTAGCTCCCATGGTCACCGTGGGTCTCGACGACGACGGGCGGGCCGAAGGCGCGGGCGGCGGGCCCGGCCTGCCAGATGTCCGCCTCGCCGGTCAGTCCCTGGCAGACGCCCGAGCCGCAGACGAGGATGTCCACGCTCCTGAGCAGTTCAATGATGTGGGCCGGGATGCTCCGCCCCTCGGTGCGGTGGAAGTCCAGGCACACGCGCCCGCCGGCCTCATGCACCCACGCCGCCGCCTGCAGCGCGCACTCGTGGTAGAAGCCGTCGAGGTGCAGGAAGCGCGCCGACTGGAAGTAGGCCCGGTCCAGCGCCCCGACCGGCAGGGGCTGTGTGAACAGGCCCTCGACGACCGAGAACATCCGTTCGCCGGTCGCTTCGTGCACGTAGACAGCGACGACCTGCCGGTCGGGCTCGTCGAGGGGGACGATGTGGCTCAAATCCACGCCGTAATCGGCGAGCAGCCGCGTCTTCAGTTCGCCGACGAGGTCGTTGCCGACGGGGCCGACATAGCCCACGCGCGCGCCCAGCCGCGCTGCCGCGACGCACGCCGTGCCGACGGGGCCGCCGCCGTCGAGGCCGAAGTCGCTGATTCGCTGCGGGGCGTCCCACGCCGGGAGCGTCCCCATCCGCATCAGCACATCGAGCGTGGACAACCCCAGCCCGACGATGTCCAGAGATACCATGGCCGTTCGCTACTCCACGATGACGGGCTGCACGCCGAGGAACTCGCAGGCGCGGGTGAGGGCCGCCGTCTGGTCGCCGTGGATCATGCTGGCGTGATGGATGAAGCCCTCCTCGACGAGCGTGCGGTACAGGCGGTCGTGGTCGCGGACCTGCACCCAGCTCCACGTGCCGGCCAGCGTCTCGTCCGAGGGGATGATCTCGCCACGGGCGATGAGCATCTTCCAGTCGCCGTCGTATTCGGCCAGGCGGCAGAACGTGACGGGGCCGGGCTTGATCTGGAACTGGTACAGGCCGGCCTTCGCGTCGCCCGGCGTCACGGGTTCGCTGCCGAGCATGTCCAGCCGCGAGCGGAGCGCGACCTCGTCGGCGTTACGGGCCAGGCATGTGGGCGCATTGCCGCAGTGCCACGCGAGCAGGCGGTTGGGGTCGTCGCGGTGCTGGATGGTCCAGTCAATGAAGTGCGGCAGGTCCTGCCCAAGCGCGGCTTGGTATTGGGCGAGCATCGAGAGGGCGCCCAGCACGTCGGCCTCGCAGGCCGTGAGCATGCGCCGGCCGGTGAGACGGCCGAACATCGCGCACAGCGAGATGCCGTACTCGGCCTGGATGCTGTGCCAGCACTGCATCGCGAGGGCGGACAGGCCGTGCTGCTGCCAGAACGCCGCCACGGCCGCCTCCAGCTTGGCGGCCTTGAGGACATAGTCGTCGGCCACGGTGATCGTCGGCACGGTGCGCCGCATGTCGGTGATGATGTCCTGCACGGCCGGGTCGTCGTCGGGCAAGGCGCGGGCGGCGCTCAGCATGTCAATGAGGTTGGCGTAGATGACGTTCTGGCCGAACTTGCGGGCCATGGTGATCTCGTCGTAGGCGACGGTCTCGAAGGTATGCGGCCGGACGCCGATCTGCCCGACGCGCGCGTTGCGCAGGCCCTTGACGACGGCGAGCGCCTGCACGAAGGCTTCCTGCTCGGCGCGCAGGCCGGGCTCGTCGGGGAAGAAGACGCCCGCGAAGCGGAAGGGCAGCTTGCGTCGGTGCAGGCCCGCCGCGATGGAGAGATTGCCGCAGTACGAGTCCGAGGCGCGCAGCAGGCCGGGGCCGGGCAGGCCCGGCGGCTCCTTGGTGGCGACGAGGAGCACGGGCACGCGCAGCTTCTCGGCGATCTTGATCGCCGAGCGCTCGTCGCCGAAATCCAGCGGGCACACCACGAGGCCGTCCACCTGCTCGCGGGCGAAGCGGTCGGCCATGATCTCGGCTTCGTCGAGCGTGTGCACGGCGCCGTAGGCAGTGGCGCCGGTCGCCGGGTCGGGCGCCGCGTCGGCCGGGGCGACTTGCGGAGCCACGACCTGCACGCCCGGGAGCTGCGTCAGCGCGAGGAGGCTATCGCGGCGGACTTGCTCCGCCCAGTCGTTCCAGCGTCGGTATGACGGCACAAACCCAAGCTTGACGGAGACGGTCATCGGACACCCTTCACTGCCACGGAATGGCTGGACGGTGCGGCAGTTCGTCCTTGGGGCGGGGCACACCTTCGCCGTGCGCGGTGGGGAGGTGCCTCGCACCGGTAGCGACAATTGTCCCGCCACGGCGCGGCGGCGTTCGCGCCTGACCAGCTTCTCGGGGAGGCCCCCATGAACCAACCGCTTCAGATCGGCGTGGCCGAGACGACCATCAACCCGCGGATGGGCATGCAGATTGACGGGAACATCGGCGCCTATCGCCCGGCCCAGTTCATCATGAGCGACCTGTACGCGCGCGCCATCGTCTTCCAACAGGGCGAGCGGCGCTTCCTGTTGCTGGTGGTGGACTTGCTGGCCGTCACGCGGGAGTGGACCGAGGCCATCCGGGCGTGCGCGGCGGCTGACTTCGGCTTCGACCCGGACGCCGTCGCCGTACATGCCATCCAGAACCACTCCTCGCCGTCGCTGGGGCAGATCATGCTGACCGAGCGGCTTGAGGCGACACGGAAGTACCCGTGGATTCGCGGCTCGGACCCGGCATACGGGCCGCTGGTACTGGCGAAGATCAAGCCACTGATCGCCGAGGCGCTGGCGGGCCTGCAGCCGGTACGGATGGTCTTCGGCAGCGCCATGGAGGCGCGGGTGTCGTTCAACCGGCGCGTGGCCTATCGGGACGGGACGTCGGAGATGGGCGTGCGGAAGCCGGGGGCGCTGTATCGCGAAGGGCCCAGCGACCCGGAGGTCGGCGTGGCCCTGTTCACGACCGACTCGCTCCAGACGCTCGCCTGCCTGCTGCACCACACTTGCCACCCGGTGCACTGGAACCCGCACAATGGCATCCAGAGCGACTGGCCGGGGGCGTGGGTGGCGCAGGTGCGCCGCGAGCTCCTGCCGACGGCCGTGCCGCTGGTCATCAACGGGTGCTCGGGCAACGTGCACCACGGCGACCCGCTCAACCCGCACCGCGAAGACACGCCCCAGAGCATGGCCGCGATGTTGACCGACGCGGTGCGCACGGCGCTGGTCGGCCCGTACCTCACTGACGACGCGCCGGTGCTGGACTACCGGACGGTGCGTTTCGGGCTCCCGTATCGCGAGTTCCCGGAGGAAATCTTCACCGATGCCGCCCGTTTCATCGCCGAGCACCCCGAGCCTCTGTGGACTGATGAGACGCACACGCGCTTTGAGTGGGACTGGCATTTCGCCGCTTCGCTGCTGGACGTGCAGGAGGAGTTGGCCACGCACGCGGAGTTTGAGTACGAGATCCAGGCGCTCCGGGTGGGGGACCTGGCCATTCTGACGCTGCCCGGCGAGCCGTTCGTGGAGGCGCAACTGGCCATCAAGCAGGCGAGCCCCGCCACGCGCACCTTCGTGGCCCACATGTCCAACCGCTACGTGGGTTACATCCCGACGCCCGAGGCCCTCGCCCGCGGCGGGTACGAGACGCGCGCCTGCCAGGGCTCGAAGCTCGCGCCGGAGGCGTTGCAGATGATCACCGACCGGTCGGTGGCGCTGCTGCGGGAGTTGTGGGCGTAGCGGCTGACGCAGCCTTCACGTCGGCGGCGGGTCCCGTCGCACAAGTCACGGACCACAAAGCGCACACCGCGTAGGCGGGTTCGTCCCCGAACCCGCAAGTCGTGTGGGTTCGAGGACGAACCCACCTACGCGTATTCCGGTGTGTATTTTGCGGCCCGTCACTCACGACGCGACACGCGCCGCCTTCCAGCCGCGGGAAGGCCACTCGCGTGTCCGGCGGGAAGATACCCGATGAGGTGATACAACATGACGCGACTATGCCTGTGGTCCCTATCGAGCCTGACTCTGCTGGCCGTTGTGGCGGTGGCACATTGCGCCCCGCCCGTGCGCTGGCACAACAGCCTGGCGCCGCAAGGCCCGGCCGCCGCGCCGTTGACGCTGGCGCAGGACAAGGCAACCGACTACGTCATCGTCATCCCGGCCCAGCCAACGACGCAGGACCAGAAGGCCGCCGATGATCTGGCGCAGTGGCTCGGCGGGATGACCGGGGCGAAGCTCGCGATCGTGCCCGACAGCCAGCCCGCGCGGGACACGGAGATCAGCATCGGCCAGACGAATCGCCTCGCCGGCGCCAGGCTTCGGCTGCCGCAGGGCGGGCTCGGGAATGAGGGCTATGCCATCGGCGTGTCGGGCCAGCGCCTGCTGCTCGTGGGCGGGGCCAAGCGCGGGGCCATCAATGCGGTCTATGCGCTGCTGGAGGAGGATCTCGGCTGCCGCTGGTATGATCGCTTCTCGGCGCGCCTCCCGCGGCATCGCACGCTGACCTTCCGGCCGGTGCCGCGGAGCTTCGTGCCGCGGCTGTTCCTGCGCGACCCGTTCTACCACGACGCCTTTGACGGCACGTGGTCGTTACGCAACCGCACCAACGCCCCCAGTGCCTCCGTGCCGGAGGAATGGGGCGGACATGTGGACTACGACGGGCTCTTCGTCCACACGTTCAACACGCTCGTGCCGCCCGGGCAGTACTTCGAGAAGCACCCGGAGTACTTCATGGAGGGCAAGGACGGCAAGCGCCACACGCAGCAGCTTTGTCTCACCAACCCCGACGTCGTCCGCATCGCCACCGACAGCCTGCTGGCGATCATGCGCAAGCACCCGCACTCCGAGATCCTGGAGGTCTCGCCGAACGACGGCGGGCAGCACTGCCTGTGCCCCAACTGCAAGGCCGTGGACGATGCCAACGGCAGCCCCTCGGGGACGCTGATCACGTTCTGCAATGCCCTCGCCGAGGCCGCCGCCAAGGAGCGGCCGGACATCATGATCTCGACGCTGGCGTATCTGGACACCGTGGACGCGCCGAAGGTCGTGCGGCCGCGCAGCAACGTCATCATTCGGCTGTGCAATGACCTCCACTCCTGGCCGTATCCCTTCACCTGTTTCACCGCCAACACCGGCCCGCGCAGCAAGCGCTACCGCGACGCGATCATCGCGTGGTCGAAGGTCGCCGACCACCTGAGCATCTGGGACTACTTCGTGAACTTCAGTCACTACTCGGCGCCCATGCCCAACATGGATGTCCTGCAGCCGACCGTGGACTTCTATGTCAGCCACAAGGTCAAGGGCATCATGATGCAGGCGGCGTACCAGGGCTTCGGCAGCGAGTTCGCCGCACTGCGGTCGTGGGTGATGGCCAAGGTCCTGTGGGACCCGTCGCTCAAGGTGCCGGACCTCGTCACTGACTTCATCACCGGCTACTATGGCCGGGCGGCCGGCGACATCCTCGCCTACTGGGACCTGTCGTATGCCAACAAGGCGAAGCACATGGACACGATGGAGAAGCCCGAGGGCGGCATCCGCTACCCGATGACCTCGCCGTTCCTGTCCAGGGAGTTCCTCGACGAGGCCACGCGGCTGTTCGAGGACGCGCAGCAGCAGTGCCCGACGGGCGAGGGGCGCCGGCGCGTGGACCTCGCGAAGCTGCCAATCCTCTACGTGAAGCTCGTGCAGGGCCCGGACGCCTGGGCCGACGAGTATGCCGCGGTCTTCGCGGAGTTCGAGGCCATCGCCCGGCGGGAGAAGATCAACTTCCTGCGTGAGGGCGGGCCGGACCTGGACGAGAAGCTGAAGGGCTGGCGCGACGCGGTGCGGGTGAAGCAGAGCCTGCAGGAGATCAAGCCCGAGGAGGTCACGGTTCGCCCGCTCGCCAACGAGTGGCGGTTCGCCACCGACCCGAAGGATGTGGGCGTGAAGGAGAGCTGGTTCCGCGAGAAGCTGGACGACTCCAAGTGGGCCGTCGTGCGCAGCGACAAGGGCAACGGGTGGGAGAGCCAGGGCTTCCCGGACTACACGGGCCTGGGCTGGTATCGGCAGCAGTTCACCCCGCCGGCCGCGCCCGCGCGCAAGCACGCCTACCTGTACTTCGGCGCCGTGGATGAGGATGCGTGGGTGTACCTGAACGGCAAGTCGGTGGGCGAGCACACGTGCCCCGGCACCGGCCTGAGCCCCGACCAGATCTGGCTCACGCCCTTCGTGTGCGATGTCGCCGGGTCGCTGCGCGCCGGGCAGGCGAACACGCTGGCCGTGCGCGTGCTCAACCGCCTGGGCATGGGCGGGGTCTACCAGCCGGCATATCTCGTCCTCACCGACCGCGACCTGGACGCGCCCCTGATCCAGGCCCTCATCGCGAAAAGCTGACCGTTCCGTCGTCATCGGAGGCTGCCGATGCGCCATTCCCTGCTGACCGCGCTCTGCCTGTCTGTCTGCGTCGTCGCCGTGGCCGCGTCTGCGGTCTCGTCAGCGCCCGTGGACATTGGCTCGCGGCTGGAGTTGCTGGTGGACGACTACCTCGTCGAGAGCTTCGCGGGGGCCGCGCAGTTGCAGCTCCACCGGCCCGAACGCCAGGAGGTTGTGTTCCGCACCGACGCCCCGTGGGAGGGCAACGCGAGCGCCTACCAGTCGGTGTTCAAGGATGGCGACGTGTATCGGATGTACTACCGGGGGCTGCAGTACCAGACCGGCGGTGAGGCCACGCTGGCGCTCGAGAATCATCCGTGGAACCTGTGCCTGGCCACCAGCACGGACGGGTTGCACTGGGAGCGGCCGAAGCTGGGGATCGCGGAGTTCAACGGCTCGACGGACAACAACATCGTGCTGACGCCGGCGATGGCCGCGCAGGTCGGCGGCGACCCGGCGCACACGGCCGTGCTCCTCGACGCGAACCCCGCCTGCCCGCTCGACGAGCGCATCAAGATCGTGGTTCTGGGCAGCAAGCCCAAGACGGGGCTGTACCTGTTCAAGTCCGGCGACGGCGTTCATTTCTCCGTGCTCACGAAGGAGCCGATCGTCACCGAGGGGGCCTTCGACTCGCAGAACCTGCTGTTCTGGGATCCGGTGCGGGAGGAATACCGCGAATACCACCGGGGTTTCAAGGACGGCGTGCGCGGGATCATGACCTCGGCGGCCAAGACGTTGACGGAACCCTTCCCGCCGCCGCAGTGGCTCGAGTACCCGGGCCTCCACCCCGAGCACCTCTACACCAACCAGATCCAGCCCTACTACCGGGCCCCGCACTTGTTCGTGGGCTTTCCAATGCGTTACACGGACCGCGGGTGGTCGGAGCCGGTCGTGAACCTGCCCGGGCTGCCCGAGCGTCTCACGCGCGCCGCGAGTGGCAGCGCTCGCTACGGCACCGCCGTGACCGACGCCGTGTTCATGACCAGCCGCGACGGGCTGACGTTCCGCCGCTGGCCCGAGGCGTTCATCCGTCCGGGGCCACGCCAGCACGGCAGTTGGGTGTACGGAGACAACTTCGTCTTCTGGGGGATGATTGAGACGCCCTCGGCCCTCGCTGATGCCCCCAACGAGATCTCGCTCTATGCGACCGAGAACTACTGGGAGGGCGTCGCGACCAACGTGCGGCGGTACACGATCCGCATGGATGGCTTCGTGTCGGCGTACGCGCCGATGGCCGGCGGAGAAGTCGTGACGACGCCGCTGCGGTTCGAGGGCGGGAATCTGGCGCTGAACTTCGAGACCTCTGGCGCGGGGTCGGTGCAGGTGGAACTGCAGGATGAGGCCGGCAAGCCGATCGAGGGGTACAGGCTGGATGACTGCCCGCCGATCTACGGCGACCACCTGCGGTACGTCGTGCGCTGGGCCGAGGCCGGCGGCGACTTGCGGGCGCTAGCCGGGAAGGCCGTGCGGCTGCGCTTCGTGCTCAAGGATGCCGACCTGTACGCCTTCCAGTTCGTGCCGTACTCACCCGACCCGCCGCTGCCCAACGCCGCCGGGCTGATCCCCCGCAAGAGCCGCGATCGGGGGCCCTTCGTCGCCTTCAGCGACGACTTCCAGGGCGTGCCGGCCGGCGTGAGCCCGACGACGGATGATCTGGACCCCGTGACCGAGAAGGAGAAGACCGGCTGGCGGGTCATCGAGGGCTCGCCGGATCGCGTGCAGGTGCGGTGTGACGACCCGCCGGGCAGCGGCAAGCAGGGGACGACGCCGTACCTCAGCATCGTGCGCCGGGACGAGAAGCGGGGGGAGGGCGGCTGCGCGTGGCTGGTGCTCAGCCCCCAGGACGCCGCCGACACGACGAACGGAGTCGTCAGGCTGTCCGCGCGGGTCTTCGTGCCCTCGACCAATGCCTACCTGGCCGACATTGACGCCTTCGACGACCAGCCCGAGGGCTTCCACAAGCGCTGCTTCCACGTGCGCTTCTCGCCCCAGGGCGTCGTCAGCTACTACGACAGCGAGAAAGAGCAGCCCATCGCCGGGCTGACGCTCAAGCCGGACACATGGCAGGATGTGCTCATCGTGGCCGACCTGAAGCAGGGCACGTTCGACCTGACCGTCGCAGGGCAGACAGCCAGGGGGCTGCCCTTCACGCACCCGGGCATCCACCGGCTGCAGACGATCCTCTTCGGGCCGAACGCGAGCAAGTGCGCGCTGTACGTCGGCGCCGTGAAGCTGGAAGTCGAGCCTTAGGCCTTCTTCCGCTTCGGCTTCATCTCGCCGCTCTCGAGCATGCTCAGGTAGGCCGAGTCCTTCGGCTTGAGCGGCAGGTCCACGCGGCCGCGGCGGCGGCTGGACTCGTACGTGGCGAAGATGACCTCGGTGCACTGCAACGCCCGGCGGGCCGCTAACTCCGGCTCCCTCTTCGCGACCAGCGACTCCACCGCGTCATGGACGCCGAGCCCCACAGCCTCGCCGCCGTGCAGCGCGCCCGGAACCTTCGGCGTCTTCCACTTGCTGTCGCCCTGGCCCCGCACCCACAGCGGCGTGCCGCCGTCGCGCAGCTCAATGACCCCGTCCGTGCCCATCAGCCGCATGCTGCAGCCGATGTTGTTGTCATTCCCCGTGTAGAGCACTCCGCGCACGCCGTTGGCGAACATGAACTCGCAGATTGCCTGCGTCTCGTACGGCAGGCCGAAGACCTCGCGCCACTCGGTGGCCGAGATCTGGCCCAGCACCCACACGGCGGGCGTCTCGTTGTTGAAGAAGAACATCATGTCCAGCCAGTGCGTGCCCCAGTCAATCATGTTGCTGCACGCGCCCTCGATCCGGACGACGTCACCGATGGCGCCGGCGGCGGCCAGCTCCTTGGCCTTCCGGAAGGCCGGAAGGAAGCGGCGCTGGTGGCCGAAGGTGAGCTGGATGCCGGCCTTCTCGCACGCCTTGGCCATCTTCAGCGACTCGCCCCAGGTCGGCGCCATGGGCTTCTCGCAGTGGATGGCCTTCACCCCGGCGCGGACGCTCGCGAGCACCGCGGGGGCGTGCAGGTGCGGCCACAGGCAGATGCTCACCATGTCCGGCTGCTCGGCCTTGAGCATCTTGGCGTAGTCGGTGTAGATCGCGGCCTCGGGGGCATGTGACTCCGCCCGGGCCTTCGCCTTCTCTTCGGCAATGTCGGCGACAGCGACGATCTCGCACCAGGGGTGTGACTTGTAGCCGGCGGCGTGCAGGCCGGACATGCCCCCGCAGCCGATGAGGGCACAGCGGAAATGAGGTGTGGCCATCCAGGGCGCTCCCTTTCTGGGCCCGGTGGGCCCTTGACTCGTCTGCTCGGGCCGCGCCCGGCGAGGCCATTGGCCTATCCCGGCGCGTCCGTGGTAGGATACGTTCGGTTCGCGGCGAAGGTTT
>CAZZDO010000024.1:0-13179 GCA_964653205.1 uncultured Armatimonadia bacterium
GTGTTGGGGATCGGGGGGGGCCCTATCGGTGCAGAGCGCGCTGCTGCCGGCGACGGATGGCGATCGCCGCCGCCCCGAAGCCCAGGAGCGCCCACGTGGTCGGCTCAGGACTATGGGCCGGGGGTTCCGTTGCGGTCGGGTCGGTCAGGTTGGCGCCGTCGCGATCCACCCAGATGTCATCCAGCACCAGGCCGGCCCGCCGCAGCACGATCGTGGTCAGGTCATTGGCCTTTGTCCGCCGCGTGCTGTTGCGGAAGGTGAACCAGTCGTTGCTCGGGTTCGCGACGTCCACCAGGCGCGTCTGCGGCATGCCGTCATTGAGCAGGTAGACGGCATACTCATCGGTCGCGTTGTCCACCACCGTCCACATGTCGTACCAACGGTCCTGCTGGATGGTGTAGAGGTCTACCCAGTCACCCCCATCGCGCGCCTGGAGACTGTTGCCGGCAATCTGCAACTGCACCTCGTAAGCCCCGAAGTTGCCGCCGGGATCACTGCCGCGAGCCAGATCAGACAGCCCGAACGTAGCGTCGCCGGTCAGGCCGGGCTCCGCGCCAACGTAAGCGAACCGCAGGAAGATTGTGCCTTCGGCCTGGTCGGCGAACAGGATCTCCCCCTGGGCGTTCCAGGCGCGGTCGTTGTTGCCGAGCTGAACTTCCAGGGCCTGCTCGCTTCCCAAAGGGTCGCTCACCACGTCCGCACGCGCCGCATCGGGGTGGGCAATCGAGGATTGCCAGCCGCCTTGCCCGCTGACTGGGCCCAGGTTGCGGGCCTCGAAGTCGTCCACCGCCAACCAGTCGGCACGGGCTCCCGTTCCGAGCCATAGCAACAGCATGACGGCCAGAGCAGACCTTGTCGTGTTCGCGCGAGGCATCGTTGTGTACCGTGTCAGCGCTCTTGCGGGCCTCCGCATCCCGCCGGGAAGTGGTGCGAGGCCCCCATTCTCGCGCGTCGCCGCTGCCGGCCGTAGGCCAGAGGATGGCCCTGCCTCGGCTCCACTTTCCGCTCCGTCTGATGGAAAGCATACCCCGCCTTCCCTCGCCTCAACCTCAAGCCAGGCTCTGGACATGCTCTAGATGCCTCACCCGCCAAACAGGTGTGCGCCTCGCGCAGGGGGCGAGGGGGACAAGGGCGAATGGTAAGGTGTGCAGGGCCCCGCGGTCACTGCGCCGCCCGGCCGCCAATCTCTCGCTCAGGACATGGACATGACTCGCCCCCCGCCCCCGGACACCGAAGCGGCTCTCGAACTGTGGCTGACGATGCTCCAAACGCTGTTCCGCTTGCGCCACGGCATCCGTCCCGCCTTCACCGCGCACGGGCTCACCGGCCCACAATGGCGTGTGTTCCGCATGCTGGGGGAAGCCGGCCCGGAGGGCCTGACGCCCGGGCAGATCAGCGAGGAGTTGCGCGTCACCCCGGGCAACACCACCGGCATCGTGGACAAGCTGGAGGAGGGCGGCTTCACCGAGCGGGTGCCGCACCCCGAGGACCGGCGCGCGGTTCTGATCCGCCTGACCCCCCGGGGCGAGGCCGTGTACGGGGAGGTGCGCCCGGCCTTTGACCAACGCGTGGCCGAGCTCTTCAGTTGCCTGTCGGTCACCGAGAAGCGCGAGCTGACGGCGGCGCTGCGGCGCGTGCTCGAGCACGCCGACTCCCTGGCGCCGGGAGAGGGCGAAGACTGACGAGAGCAGAACGGTCAGGACTGATCGGCGGGTTCCTATGAGGGCTGACCTGTCGCAGCGATGGTCTCGCGGCCCGCTGTGAACGCGAAGCCAGAAGGCCTCCTCGCCGGTGCGCGGAGGCCTTTTTTCGTGACGCAGGTAGGAGAACCGCGCCGTGGCAGGGAACGTGGGGCGGTCGGTGCTGGCGGGGTGAGGTCAGGGCTGCGGGGACGTGGCCTGGAGGACCTTGACTTCGCGGTTGAGGCGCTGAGCCAGTTTGGCCTGGGCGACTTCGAGATCATGGTCGGCCTGCAAGCCCAGCCAGACGTTCGGGCTCGTGCCGAAGTAGCGCCCTAGCCGCAGGGCCGTGTCGGCCGTGATGGCCCGCTGCCCGCGCACGATCTGGCTGATGCGCAGCGTCGGCACACCAATGTCCTTGGCGACACGGTAGCGACTGAGTCCGAGTGGCTTCATGAAGTCCTCAAGCAGGACCTCCCCGGGATGAACCGGAGGCAGCTTGGACATGTTGGCACTCCCTTCAGTGGTAGTCGGTGATCTCAACGCGGTACGCTGAGCCTTCCGACCAGACGAAGCAGATGCGGTACTGGTCGTTGATGCGGATGCTGTGTGGGCCTCGCCGGTCACCCTTTAGCGCCTCGAGCCGGTTCCCAGGCGGGGCGAGTAGGTCACGCAAGTCCACAGCACGGTGCAAGTACCGCAGCTTGCGCCGGGCCACCCGCTGAATCGTCGAGGGCAGCTTCAGGGACGGGGTGCCCCGGAAGACCTTCTCGGTCTCGCGGTCCGCGAAGGACGCGATCACGGGAGCATAGTATCGCCAGGCGATACCATCGTCAAGCTCGGGCCGTGCAACTTGCGCCTCTTAGCCGAGGCTCTACGAAAGGATGATCTCACCATGGCAGTACGTGTCGGCTTCATCGGATGCGGCGGCATCAGCCGCTTCCACATGGGCCATCTGGCCAAGATCAAGGACGCCGAGATGGTGGCGTTCTGCGACGTGCAGAAGGACCGTGCCCAGGCGACGGCCCAGGAGTTCGGCGTCCCCGATGCTAAGGTCTTCACCGACTACAAGCGGATGTACAAGGAGGCCTGCTTCGACGCCGTCTACATCGGCCTGCCGCCATTTGCCCACGAAGAGCAGGAGTTGATCGCGGCCAGGCAGGGCATCCACCTGTTCGTCGAAAAGCCCGTGGCGCTCTCGATGGAGTTGGCCAACAAAGTGTCCCGCGCCGTCGTCAAGGCCGGCATCATCTCCTCCGCCGGCTTCCAGGACCGCTACCAGGACATCATTGACCGGCTCAAGCAGGAGGTCGCCGACAACCCGCCGGCCCTCTTCCAGGCCTACTGGATGGGCGGTATGCCCGGGGTCATGTGGTGGCGCCGCAAGGAGCAGTCCGGCGGCCAGGCCTGCGAGCAGACCATCCACCACTTCGACATGGTCCGCTACCTGTTCGGCGAAGTGAAGAGCGTCCACGCCGTGGCCTCCAAGGGCCTGATGAAGGACGTCCCCAAGTACAACATCGAGGACGCCAGCGCCGTGAATTTGCAGTTCAAGAGCGGCCTGTGCGGCACCGTCTTCTCGGCCTGTTGCCTGGCCATGGGCAAGAACGGCATTGACATCTGGTCCAAGCAGTCGGTCTACGAGTACACCGAGCGCACGTCGCTGCGCATCAAGCGCGCCAGCCGCGAGGAGCACTTCTACCCGACCGGCAACGACTACGGGCAAGCGATTGACGACGCCTTCATCACGGCCATCAAGAAGAACGACCAGTCGCTGCTGAAATCCAGCTACCCCGACGCCGCCAAGTCGCTGGCCATCGTGCTGGCGGCCAACGAGTCGCTGGCGACGGGCGAGGCCGTGCGGTTGTAGACGGTCGGGCACCGGGATCCGGGGTCTGGGACAGCGAGAACGTAACGAGTCGCGGGGTGCCCGCGTGGCGGGCGGGGCCCCGCGACCCGCAGCGAGGGATCGTCGTGGGGCCCCGCCCGCTGCGCGGGCACCCCACGACTCCTCGTCTTGCCGCCATCTCGCCATCCCGCCATCTCGCCATCCCATGCTCCCGCCATCACAAACACCCATGCGCCACGTCACCCTCGTCCAGGCCCCACCGGGGCGCAGCGCCATGTACGCCAGCCTCGTGGACCTGGGCGGCGACGAACTCCTCTGCGCCTTCCGCACCAGCACCCTCGACGGCAGCGACCCCTGGACGAACCTCGACGACGAGATCGTCTGCCTGCGCTCGCTCGACGGCGGCCAGACGTGGCCCGAGGACACCCTAAGGCCCATCTACGGCGACCCGGCCCAGCATGACTACATCGAGTGCCCCTCGGTCCTGCTGAGCAACGGCGATGTGCTGCTGGTCTTCTACCAGGTGAGCCCCGAGCACGACGAGGACGATGCGACAACATGGCGCACGCGGCTGCTGGCGACCCGCTCGTCGGACCGAGGGGAGACGTGGACAGGGCCGCGGGTGCTGCCCACGCCCATCGTGGCGCCCGCCTCGTACGGGGGCATCAGGCGGCTTCGCGATGGCTCGTTGGTCCTGAGCCACTACGGCATGGTGGCCGGGGCAGCCCCCGGCCTGTCGGCGCCCGCCCTGCTCCGGTCGCGCGATGAGGGACAAACGTGGGGGGAATTCGCGTTCATAGCCTATGAGACGGAGCTGGAGCAGGCGCCAGGCGTGCGCGGCATCAACGAGACGTCCGTGGCCGAACTACCCGACGGGCGGATGGTGGCGATGTCCCGCACCTACAAGCCCGACTACCCGCTCTATCGCTCCGTGTCAGACGATGGCGGCCGCACGTGGCGCTTCGGGCCGACAGCACTCCACGGGCTGTGCCCGGCGCTCATCGCGACAGACGGCGGCCGACTGGTGCTCGCCTACCACGACCGCTACCTGGAACACGCCGAGCAGGGCGGCGTCTACGTGACCACCAGCGGCGACGCCGGGGAGAGTTGGGCCGAGCCGCGCTTTGTCTCCCCGGGCGCGTATCCCTGCCTGTTGCCCCGGGGCGAGGAGATACTGTTGGCGTACTACACCAACTGCACCCACCTGCAAGCCACCTTCGTGCGACCCGAAGACCTCCCCACGGCGCTGGAGTCGCCGGCGTGACCGGTTCCCCCCTCCCCGCCTCCGCCGAGGTCCCGTTGTCCACCCGCCAGAGCGTCCTGTACGGGGTGGGGCACTTCGGCCTCAGCGTCCTGGGCTACGTCATCGTGGCTTGTGTCGTCCCGTTCTACGAGTCCGGGCAGGCTGCGGGGCCGGACCTGGCGGCTGCCGGCCGCCTGATCGCGCTGGTGCTGTTCGTCACGCGCTTGATAGACCTCATCGCCGACCCGCTGGCCGGCTTCATCTCGGACCGCACGTTCACGCGCTGGGGGCGGCGCAAGCCGTACATGCTGCTCTCCGCGCCCCTGGTGGTGCTGAGCTTCATCCTCGTATGGCACCCGCCCGCCGGGGAGGCGTTAGCGGCGCGCGCCTGGTACGCCGCCATCCTGCTGACGATCTTCTTCGTGTGCTTCGCCGCCTACGCCGCCCCCTACCTCGGCCTGCTGCCGGAGATCGCCCGCACGCCCGGCCAGCGCGCCCGGCTGGCCACCACCCAGGGGGTCTTCCACCTGCTGGGAACAACCACGGCGGCGCTGGCCACGGGCGTGCTCGGCCCGGTGTTCGGCGTGGCCCGCACCTCACTGGTGCTGGGGCTGCTCTGTCTGGCGGCCATGTGGCTGGCCCTGCTGGGCCCCCATGAGACCGAGGCCGCCCAGCGCCCGCCCCGGCAGATCGGGCTGCGGACGGCCATGCGGCAGACGCTCACCAACTGGCCCTTCCTGATCTACTGGGCGGGCTACTACTTGTTCTGGGTGCCCCTGCTGGTCGTCGTCGCCGGGGTGGGGCAGGCCGCGCAGGGCTGGTTCGGGCTGGGCCCCGGGGGCGCCGGGAGCATCCTGGCGGTGCCGCTGCTCGGGGGCTTGCTGTTCCTGCCGCTCAGCCGCCGGGTGATGGCCCGCCGCGGGCCGCGCTGGACTTTCCTGGCGGGGCTCCTGTGGCTGGCGATGACAGGGCCGCTCCTGGCCCTGATGGGCGCCCTGCACGCCCACGGGCCGTGGGCTGTCTGGGAAGCCCGCCTGCTGGCTCTCCTGCTCAGTCCGGCAGTTGCCGTCCTGTTCTCAGTGCCCTATACTGTGCTGGCGGAGATCTGCGATCAGGACTACCGCCGTCTGAACAGCCACCGCGAGGCGATGTACTTCGGCTTCCAGGGCCTGATGATGAAGGCCGGCTGGGGAGTCGCCCCGCTCCTGGTGGCGCTGCTCAGCGGAGCGTTCCCGGGGGCCGTGGGTTTGCGGATGTTCGGCCCCCTGGCCGGGGCGCTGGCGCTGCTGGGGTTTGTAGTCTTCTGGTTCTATCCGGAGCGGCGGGTGCTGGAGGAGGACGGTGGGGGCGCCTCAAGCGGGGCGCAAGAAGTCACGAAATGACCCTAAAGTCGGTGTAGGGTGGGCCGATATAGAGGATGCGGGGGGCTCTGCGACGCGACTAGCCAACACGAGGAGAGCATTGAGATGCAGATTGATCCGGCCCGCCTGAGCCACATCGTCGGCTCCGGCATCCAGAAGGCAACCGGCGCCCCGGCCACGCCGGAAGCCTCACCAGCACAGGGCGCACCGAGCCCGCAGGCCGCCGCTGCCCCCGAGGGGGCTGACCGCCTGGTGCTCAGCCAGCAGGCCACCGAAGTCCGTGCCGCCCACGAGGCCCTGGCGGCCCTGCCGGACACGCGCCCCGAACTGGTGGCCAAGCTGAAGGCCGAGATCGAGGCCGGTACCTACCAGGTCAACCCCGATGCCATCGCCGAGAAGATGATCCCCTGACCCGCGCCGCACTGACGTGACGACGTCGCCGCACCTTCGGCAGGAGGCCCCACGGGCCTCCTGTCGTCGCTTGAGGTTGTCGCCCCTCCCCGGCGGACCGCGGCCCCCGGCTATGGAACTGCCTCGTATGCCGCAGGCGTTGAGACACGAGGGGTATCCATGACGGCTTCGCGCCGGCAGTCATGTTGACGGATGGCAGACATGGGTAAGGCGACGACGAGGCGGAGTCCGCGCCCTGGCTGGCTGCAACCGCCCGCTCTTCCCGGCGGCCGCAGGCTTATGGGCGTGACCATCATCGTCATGCTGGTGCTCATCGGCATGATCGAGATGGCTCAGTATGTGTTCGTGGACATCCTCCCCAAGACGTATGACCACGTCAGCGACATGGTGGAGGCCGTGATTGTCTTCACTCTCGTCGTCCTCCTGGTGCGGTGGCGCCACTACGCCTTGTACGGGCAGGAACTCGTGAGCAAGCTTCGCGAGGCCGAGCGCTGGCGTGAGGACATGACGGCCATGTTGATCCACGACCTCAAGAACCCGGTCGTCTCCAGCGCCCTGGCGCTGCAGGTGGTGTTGCGCCGCCAGTCGCGCGCCAACAGCCTGAGCGAGGAGGAACTGGGCTACCTCCGCATGGCCCGCAATTCCCAGGTGCGCCTGTCCAAGATGATCGGCGATCTGTTGACCATCGCGCAGGCCGAGAATGGCGCGATCGAGTTGCAGCACGAGCTGCTGGACCTGTGTGCCATCGCCACAGCCGTTGTCGACGAGATGGCGCCGCAGGCCCGCGCCGACCAGATTGACCTCCGCTGCGAGTGCAGCGCAGCGTACCTCTCCGGCGATGCCGGCCATCTGCAACGAGTCGTCGAGAACCTCGTGGCCAACGCCATCAAGTTCACACCGGCCGGTGGCGCCGTGACGGTGGCGACTGTCGTCTGCGCGGGTGAGGTGCAGTTACGCGTGAGTGACACCGGGCCGGGCATCGAGCCCGAGGCGCATGACCGCATCTTCCACAAGTTCGGACAGGCCGCCACTGGCCACCGCATGTCCGTCGGCCTGGGCCTGACGTTCTGCAAGCTCATCGCGGAGGCCCACGGCGGCAGCATCCGACTCGAGAGCCGCCCGGGCAAGGGCAGTACCTTCGTCGTCGTTCTCCCTCGCCACCCGGACGACGACGGGGAAGGTAATGCCTCCTCCGGAACAGAAGGCCCTGCGGCCGAGTAACCCATCGCGGAGGGCTGATTTCATGCTGACGACGCTGCACATCGGGCTGGGGACCATCGGCCGGGAGGTGCTGAAGGCTACCGTACTCGCGGAGCGCGGACGGCCCGTCGGCGGCGTGGACCCGCTCTTCGCCGGGCAGACCCTCGCCGACCTGCCCGACGCCCCGTCGGTGAGCGCGCCCATCTTCGCTTCCCTCGACGAGGCCCTCGCACTCAAGCCCGACGTGGCGCTGCTCTGCACCGCCTCGACGGTGGAGGCCGTCGCGGCCGACCTGCTCGCCCTCATCGCCGCCGGCTGTAACGTCGTCTCCACCTGCGAGAACCTGTCCTACCCCTGGCTGAAGACCCCCGGCCTGGCCGAGAGGCTTGACGCGGCCGCCCGGGAAGCCGGCGTCAGCGTCGTCGGCACCGGCGTGAACCCCGGGTTCGTGCTGGATGCGCTGCCGGTGCTGCTTGCGCGTCCGTGTGAGACGGTGCACAGCGTCCGCGCCACGCGGGTCGTGAACACGGCCCTGCGGCGCAAGCAACTGCAACTGAAGACGGGGGCCGGGATGACGGTGGAGGCGTTCCGCGCCGCGGCGCAGGCGGGGAAGCTGGGGCATGTGGGGCTCGCGGAGTCGGGCGCGCTGATCGCGCGCGGCCTGGGCTGGACGGTCACGCCGCAGCAGATCGAGGAGACGATCGAGCCGGTGCTGCGCCCGACGACCGTCGAGACCGCACACGTCACGGCCGGCCCGGACCAGTGCAAAGGCCAGTTCCAGCGGCTGACCGTGCGCGGGGCAACCAGTCAGACAATCACGCTGGAACTGACCATGGAGTTGGGGGCCGCCGAGCAGTACGACGAGATCATCATCGAGGGCGAACCGAGCATCCAGGCCCGCATCGTGGGCGGCATCTTCGGCGACACGGCCACAGCCGGCTGCAGCGCCAACATCATCGCGCAGACAGCGGCGGCCCGGCCGGGGCTGCTGACGGTGCTCGACCTGCCGCTGGTGTAGCGGCGCGATTCATCGCGCCTCAAGCCGACGGAGGGCGTGATCAATCACGCCACTACGGCCCCGGCCACTGCATCAGCGCCGACCCCACCTGCTTCGCATTCGCCGGCTTCCACACCCGCATCACGGCCTCCGGCAGCGGCCCTGCGACGTCCAGCCCGGTCCGCGTGATGAGCCGGAAGTCTGTCCCCAGCAGCGCGTACTCGACCGGCATGATCTTCGAGTGTTGGTCATGCTCGTAGCGCTGCTGCCACTGGGCCAGCGGGTTGTTGTCGTTCCAGTTGTGCCGCATGAACGGCACCCACGAGTTGCTGGCGTAGATGTTGTAGTCCGAGCTGCTGCCGAACTCCGCGCGCGCGGCGGCGTCGGCGGGGCTCTCGAGGATCAGGTCGGCTCCCCGCGTGATCGTGTCCCCGTTGACGTAGTTGCAGATCATCAGGTTGTTGAGGATATGGTCGTCCTTGGGCGGCTCGTCCTTGCCCCGGGTCATCGCCACGATGCCCTGGTCGTTGTGCGCGACCGTGTTGTGGACCACATACGTCTGCTGCGACCCCGAGACATAGATCCCACGCCCGTTGTTGGCATACACGAGATTGCCGGCGATGACCCCACCACCCTTGTTGATCTCAAAGAAGATGCCACAGTCGCCGTTGTGGTGGCAGACGTTGTCCAGGATGCGAATGTCCTCGTTGTCGGTGTCAAACCAGATGCCCTCGGCCATGTCGTTGTAGGCGGCCTCGCAGCCGCGGATCGTGACCCGCTTGTTGCCGGGGATCATCTTGGTCCCGGCGGCCACGCCCCAGTCCGCACCGATGTGGCGGTAGTTGTTGAACATCAGCTTGCAGTCCTCGATCAGGCAGTCCTCGTTCATCCCGCCGGCCAACCCGATGGCGCCGTTGTGCGAGAACTCACAGCGCCGGACCGTGCAGTTCTTGTTGCTCCCCCAGCCCATCCCCGTGAAGTCTGCCCACATCACCTTGCAGTCCTCGAACGTGACCCGCTCGCACCCGCCGACGCTGGCAATGGGCCACTGCCCGCCCGGCTGCCGATTGTGCCGCATCTCCAGCCCCCGGATGACCACATCATGCACCTTGCTGGCCGTGAGCGCGAAGCCGCGGACCCCGACCTCGATCGTGAACCAGCCCGGCTCGCCGCCAAGGTTGAGGTAGAGCGTCGAGTCGGTCGGGTCAAAGAAGAACGACTGGGGGATCATGTCGGCCCGCGTCTTGCCGACCAGCTCGATGTTGTACGCCTTGTCGTTCTTGTAGATGCCGTCGGGCCCGATCATGCGTAGCGGGTGGTCATCTTGGTAGAAGACCTGCGACACCCAGCGCTTGCTCTTGTCGGCGTAGCTGCCCGCGAAGCGCGGGTCGGTGAAGAACTCGTCGCCCAGCGTCATCTTCCAGGTGCGCTGGTCGGCGAACGACGCGTTGGCGTCGGTCCGGTCCGCCAGCCGCGTCCACTTGCCCTTCACGATCTCCGAGCCCTTGATGACCACCCGGGCGGCCGGGGCGGCGGCGAAGGTGATGGGCTGGTTGGGCTCGCCGCTGACAGTGATCTCCACATGCTCCCGGTACACGCCGCTCTTGATGAGCACGGTGTCGCCGGGCTTGAGTTCGGCGGCTTTGCCGGCGCGCGCGATGGTCTTCCAGGGCGCGGCCTCGGTCCCGGCGTTCGTGTCGGCGGCGGCAGGGTTGACGCCGTCCACCCAGTACGTCTGGGCGCCGAAGGCCGGCAGCAGGGCCAGCCCGGCCAGCCCAACGGTGAGCATGAGCTTCCGGAACGAGGCGTTCATGGTCGCACCTCCTGAGAGTATGGCGGAGGTTCGCCGGGGCCCGGCGCGGCCCCTGCTCGCCGCTGGAGGCGGCACACGCCTTGACGCCCGCGCGGCCCAGGCGATATAATCACTGGTACGCGGCGGCCGGATGGCTCGGGGCGTAGCGCAGTTTGGTTAGCGCGTCGGCTTTGGGAGCCGAAGGTCGTCGGTTCGAGTCCGACCGCCCCGACCAAGGCGAGTCCGGGAAACGTCTGAGCCGGCGTGTCGGCAGCGCCGGCCTGTGTGTTTCCCCTCCCGCCCGGACCCGTGGGCCGAGCAGTTGCGGGTGTAGCTCAGTTGGTAGAGCGTCAGCCTTCCAAGCTGAATGTCGCGAGTTCGAACCTCGTCGCCCGCTCCATCACGGCAGTGAACAGGGACCGGGGCGCCACGCCCGGGGCCTGTGATCTTAGAAGGGGCGCCCGTAGCTCAGAGGATAGAGCAGCTGCCTTCTAAGCAGCTGGTCGCCTGTTCGAATCAGGCCGGGCGTACCATTGACGGCAGGGAACGGGGATTGGGGAATGGGGATTAGGGACGGCTGCCGTCCCCAATGCCCAAGGCCCAGACCCCAGAACCTAAGCACGGTGGACGTAGCTCAACGGCAGAGCACTTGACTGTGGCTCAAGGGGTTGAGGGTTCGATTCCCTTCGTCCACCCCAAACTGTAACCCGTGCGCCTGTAGCTCAGCGGATCAGAGCACCGGACTTCGGATCCGGGTGTCGGGGGTTCGAATCCCTCCGGGCGCGCCAGATACTATGGGGCTGCGCCCCGTCGCTGAACACGCCTTGACGAATGGGCGCGAATCGGCTATAAGAGCCGTCCACAACCCAGGTCGTGCACCGGTAGCTTAGCTGGTAGAGCAGGGGACTCTTAATCCCAAGGTCGAAGGTTCGAATCCTTCCCGGTGTACCAGAACACTCCGCATGATGGGGGATCATGCTTCACCGAGCAGCCGGCCGCCACCAGGGGGCCGGCGCTTCTGGATGCAGATGCCGTTTCCCGGACCGGGCGCGTGATGGAATGGCAGACATGCATGATTTAGGATCATGTGGGGAAACCCGTGGGAGTTCAAGTCTCCCCGCGCCCACCAACTGACAGCCGTGCGGCAATTACCGTTCGCCAAGCCGCCCGCCGTGTGGTATAGTACCATCCGAACCCTCTAACGTCGCCCGCGCCTGGGGCGACGTAAGTTATTGTGCCCGCCGTTTTGCGGGACTGATGGGAGCGATTTCGTTGCAGCTTCAGACCGTTAGCTTGCCCGGCAGTCAACTCGACATGACGTTCCAGCTCGATGACGGCGATGTCCGCCGGGCCTTCGACAAGGTGTACAGCGAACTGGCCCAACAGGGCTCCATCCCCGGCTTCCGCCCCGGCCGCGCCCCCGCGGCCGTCATCAAGCGCCGCTTCAAGCCGGAAATCCTCCGCGACATGTTCTGGATGAAGGCCGTCGAGACATTCGTCGAGCCCGAACTGGAGAAGGAGGAACTCAAGGTCATCGGCCAGCCTGACTTCCCGGACTTCCAGGAGATCGAGGTCGAGGAGGGACAGCCGGTCGAGTTCACCCTCAAGATCACCGTCCGCCCCGAGCCGGAACTGCCCGATTACAAGGGCCTCAAGCTCCACCGGCTGCCGGCGGAAGTCACTGACGAGCAGGTCGCCGAGGTCCTCGGCCAGATGCGCCAGGCCGCCGCCAAGGAGAAGCCGGTCAGCGACCGCCCCGTCCAAAGCGGCGATGTCGTGGCCGCGGACCTGAAGATCACCCTCGCCGGGCAGGACGAGCCGGTGCACGAGTCCAGCCAGCAGTTCGAGGTCGGCAGCGGGCGCTATACCCCCGCCATTGACGAGGCCCTCGTCGGCCACAACCTCGACGAGACCGTCACGCTCGAGCACCAGTACCCCGAGGACCACGAGGACGAGGACCTCGCCGGGCAGCAGGCCACGCTGAGCGCCACCATCGAGGAGATCCGCGAGCGCCTCCTGCCCGAGCTGGACGATGACTTCGCCAAGACCCAGGGCGAGTACGAGGGTCTTGAGCAGCTACAAGGCGAGGTGCGTGAGCGGCTGGAGAAGGAAGCGGCCCAGCGCCGCCAGGAGGCGCTCGAGAACGACGCGCTGTCGGCCGTCGTCCGGGACACGAAGATTGACCTGCCCGAGATGCTCATTGACGATCTGGCCCGGCGCGGCTTCGCTTCCTTTGCCGAAGAGTTACAGTCCAACGGCATGTCTGTTGTGGAGTTTGCCGAGATTGCCAGTACGGACGTGGAAAACCTGCAACTCAACGAGCGCATGCGGGCCGAAGTGGCCCTGAAAGTGCAGTTCGCTCTGGAGGCCATCGCTGCCGCGGAGGGTGTTGAAGTAGATGAGGCCGCCCTCGATGAGGAGATCGGCCTGTTCGCCGCCGAGGCGAACGTGGGCGAGGACTTCGTCCGCAACGCCCTGGACCTGCAGGAAGACCTGCGCGAGCGCCTGGAGGACCGGGCCACCCGCCGCCTGACCATCCAGAAGCTCCTGGACGCCGCCGAGATCGAGGACGTCACCCAGGAGCGCTACGACGAGATCAAGGAACAGGAACGGCAGGCGGCCCGCGAGAAGGCCGAAGCTGAGGCGA
>CAZZDO010000024.1:13279-23357 GCA_964653205.1 uncultured Armatimonadia bacterium
CACTCCGGCCTTCCCCGGAGACCCTGAAGTGGGGTTAGACCCGTCATGTTGATTCCGAGCGTCATTGAGCAGACCCCGCGCGGCGAGCGCTTTTACGACATCTTCAGCCGCTTGTTGCGCGACCGCATCGTCTTCATTGGTACACCCATAGATGACACGGTGGCCAGTCTCACGATCGCGCAGCTCCTGTTCCTGCAGAGCGAGGACCCGACCGAGCCGATCCAGATGTACATCAACTCACCGGGCGGGTCAGCCAGCGCCGGGCTGGGTATATATGACACAATGCAGTACATCGGCCCCGAGGTGCATACGTGGTGTGTGGGGCTGGCCGCCAGCATGGCGGCGGTATTGTTGGCGGCGGGCGAGAATGGCCACCGGCACACGTTGCCCCACGCCCGGGTGCTGATCCATCAGCCTTGGTCGCCGGGCATCGCCGGGCAGGCCACCGACCTGAAGATCCAGGCTGAGGAGATCCTGCGCACCCGCGCCAGCCTGAACGACATCCTGGCCCATCACACCGGGCAGCCGCTGGAGCGCATCGAGCGCGACACCGACCGCGACTATTACATGAACGCCGTCGAGGCCAAAGACTACGGCATCGTGGACATCGTGGCCGAGAAGCAGCCGGAGGACGGCGAAGACGCCTAGCCCGACTGAGCCGCACGACAGGAGCATGGCATGAGCTCAACCGATGGCGGAAGCAACCGCACCCTGCGCTGTTCCTTCTGCGGTCGTGAGAAGCCCCGTCAGGTCAAGGAGCTGATCGCCGGCCCGGGCGTGTACATCTGTCCGGACTGCGTGGCGCTCTGCAACCAGATCCTGCGCGGCAAGGAAGACCAGACGCACACCCCCGAGTACCCGAGCGCCGAGATCCCCAAGCCGCGTGAGATCTTCGACTACCTCGGCCAATACGTCATCGGCCAGGAGCGTGCCCGCCGCGTGCTCTCGGTGGCCGTCTACAACCACTACAAGCGCATCCGCCTGCAGGGGACCCAGGACGACATCGAGCTGGACAAGACGAACATCCTGCTCGTCGGCCCGACCGGCTGCGGCAAGACACTGCTCGCCCAGACGCTCGCCAAGATGCTCGACGTGCCCTTCACCATCGCTGACGCCACCTCCGTCACCGAGGCCGGCTACGTGGGCGAGGACGTCGAGAACATCCTGCTGCAGCTCCTGATCGCCTCCAACCACGACGTGGAGCGCGCCGAGCGCGGCATCGTCTACATTGACGAGATTGACAAGGTCGCCCGGCGGGCCGACAACCCGTCCATCACCCGCGACGTGTCGGGCGAGGGCGTCCAGCAGGCGCTGCTGAAGATCCTCGAGGGCACCGTCGCCAACGTCCCGCCCCAGGGCGGCCGCAAGCACCCGCAGCAGGAGTTCATCCAGGTCAACACCAAGAACATCCTGTTCATCTGCGGCGGCGTGTTCGACGGGCTGATTGACATCGTCCGCCGGCGCACCCACAACCGCAGCATCGGCTTCTCGGCGGTGACCGATCACGCGGACCTGACCGACGACGAGATCCTGGCCCAGGCCATGCCGCAGGACCTGATCAAGTTCGGGATGATCCCGGAGTTCATCGGCCGCCTCCCGACCATGGCCACGCTCGAATCGCTCAACAAGGACGCGCTGCGGCGCATCCTCGTCGAGCCGCGCAACGCCCTCATCCGCCAGTACCAGAAGACGCTGGCGATGCTCGATGACGTGGAGTTAGTCGTCGAGGACGAGGCGCTCGAGGCCATCGCCGAGGAGGCGCTCAAGCGCCAGACCGGCGCCCGGGCCCTGCGTACCATCATCGAGGAGATCATGCTCGACGTGATGTTCGAGGTGCCGTCCGACCGCGAGGTGACGCGCTGCACCATCGCCCGCGAGACGGTCGAGCAGCGCACGCTGCCCGTGCTCGAACAGGGCAAGCGCAAGGGTACCACACGGCAGAAGTCGGCGTAGACGTTGCGATGCGAGCAAAGGGCCATGGCCAGGCGGCCATGGCCCTTTTTCCGTGTGCCGGGAAGGGGACCGGGCCGCCGGGCACGAACTCTGGACCCGGGCTCCCCTGACGTTACGTGCCGCCGCCATGGGAAAGGAACACCCGCTTTGTCGAATCACGATGCCACTGACGACAGCTCCCAGGACTTGCCCCTGACGCTCGAAGTGCAGGTCTCGCCTGACGCCGACGAATTCCCACTGCTGCCCCTGCGCAACGAGGTCGTGTTCCCGCACACCGTTGTGCCGCTGGGGGCCATGCGGCGCCGCTCGGTTCGCGCGCTGGAGGAGGCGCACCGCGAGGAAACCGTCCTGGTGCTCGTGACCCAGCGCGACACCAATCTCGAAGACCCCCAGCCCCAGGACATGTACCGCGTGGGCACTCTGGCCCGTGTGGCGCAACTGCTGGAGCTTCCTGACGGCACGGCCCGCTCGATGGTCGAGGGCCTGGCCCGGGTGCGCATCCGCGAGTTCATCCGCGGCCCGCAGTACTACACCGTCCGCATCGAGCCCTTCGTCGAGTCCGTCCAGGAGAGCAAGGAGCTGCAGGCGCTGATGCGGACGGTCGTGCGCGACCTGGAGGAGACGGCCTCGCTGGGCCGCAACATCCCCGCCGAAGTGCTCGTGGCGGCGATGAACCTGCAGGACGCCGGACGGCTGGCCGACCTGGTCGCCACCCACATGCGCCTGCGCTTCGAGCAGCGCCAGGAGATCCTGGAAGAGGCCCAGGCCAACAACCGCCTCCAGCGCGTCGGCCAGCTCCTGAGCCAGGAGTTGGAGCTGCTGCGCCTCGAGCAGAAGATCCACCAGGACGTGCAGGGCCGCATCGAGACCTCGCAGCGCGAGTTCTACCTGCGCGAGCAGATTCGGGCCATCCAGGACGAGTTGGGCCAGGGCCCGGGCATGAGCCCCGAGATTGACGAATACCGCCAGAAGATCGCCGCCGCGGAGATGAGCGAGGAGGCAACTGAGAAGGCCCTGTCGGAGGTCGAGCGGCTCGGCCACATGTCGCCCGCGGCGCCGGAGTACTCCGTCATCCGCACCTGGCTCGACTGGCTCACCGACCTGCCCTGGCACCAGGACACCGCGGACGTGCTGGACCTGCTGGCGTCGGCGCGGATCCTGGACGAGGACCACTACGGTCTGACCAAGGTCAAGGAGCGCGTCCTGGAGTTTCTGGCCGTGCGCAAGCTCGTGGACCAGGCCCGGGGGCCGATCCTGTGCTTCATGGGCCCCCCGGGCGTCGGCAAGACCTCCATCGGCAAGTCCATCGCCCGGGCCATGGGCCGCGAGTTCATCCGCATCTCCCTGGGCGGCGTGCGTGACGAAGCCGAGATTCGGGGCCACCGCCGCACCTACATCGGCGCCCTGCCCGGCCGCATCATCCAGGCCCTGCGCCGCGTCAAGAGCAACAACCCCGTCTTCATGATTGACGAGGTGGACAAGCTGGGCATGGACTTCCGCGGCGACCCCTCCTCGGCGCTGCTGGAGGTGCTGGACCCGGCCCAGAACGACTCCTTCCGCGATCACTACCTGGAGGTTGCGTTCGACCTTTCACGCGTCATGTTCATCGCCACCGGCAATGACATGACGCCGATCCCGCCGGCGTTGCGGGACCGGATGGAGGTCATCGAGTTCTCGGGCTACATCGAGGAGGAGAAGCTCGCCATCGCCAGGGGCTTCCTCGTGCCCAAGCAGCGCGGCGAACACGGGCTGACGCCCCGCCACATCAGCTTCACCGAGGCGGCGTTGCGCAAGCTGATCCGCCACTACACCCATGAGGCCGGGGTGCGCAACCTCGATCGCGAGATTGCTTCGGTCTGCCGCAAGGTGGCCAAGGGCGTGGCCTCCGGCGCCGACGGTAAGGTGTCAGTGGGACCCCGGCAGATCGAGGAACTCCTCGGCCCGCCGCGCTATCGCTTCGGCGAGAAGCAGAAGCGCGACCGCATCGGCGTCGCCACGGGGTTGGCCTACACCGAGCAAGGCGGGGACGTGCTGTCCATCGAGGTCGCGACCGTGCCGGGCTCGGGGGAGCTGCAACTGACCGGACGGCTCGGCGAGGTCATGAAGGAGTCGGCCCAGGCGGCGCTGTCATTCGTCCGCGCGCTGGCTCCGGACTACGGCATCGCCACGGAGTACTTCGGCAAACACGACATCCATATCCACGTGCCGGCCGGGGCGGTGCCCAAGGAGGGGCCGTCTGCCGGCCTGGCCATCGTCACGGCGCTGGCCTCAGCGCTCATGCAGAAGCCCTGTCGCGCCGACACCGCGATGACCGGGGAGGTGACGCTGCACGGGCGCGTGCTGCCCATCGGCGGCGTCCGGGAGAAGGTCCTGGCGGCGCACCGCGCGGGTCTCAAGCGAGTCATCCTGCCCCGCGACAACGAGAAGAACCTGCAGGACCCCAAGGACCTCCCCGACACGGCCTGGCGCGACCTCGAGTTCATCTTCGTGAAGTCCGCTGCCGAGGCGTTGCGCGAGGCGATCGGGAGCTGACTTCGCGGCGGGCATCATCCCGACGCTCTCTCTCGGACATGAAAAAGCCCCCGCCGAAGCGGGGGCTTTTCGTTCGCTGCCAACACCGGCCCGAAACGCCCGGGAAAGGTGGGGCCGATGAGCTTCGCGTCGGTCTTAGGGCGCGGGCGGCGGCGGCGGCGGCGGCGTGCCGGGAGCGCCAGGAGCGCCAGGAGCGCCAGGAGCGCCAGGAGCGCCAGGAGCGCCAGGAGCGCCGGGAGCGCCGGGAGCGCCAGGAGCGGCCGGGCCACCGGACGGAGCCGGAGCGCCGGGAGCGCCAGGAGCCGGAGCGCCGGGAGCGCCGGGAGCGCCGGGAGCGCCGGGAGCGCCGGGAGCGCCGGGGGCGCCGGGAGCGCCAGGACCCATGGCCTTCTCACCAGGCGGCGGCATCGGCGGAGCGCCAGGAGCGCCACCCTCCGGAGACTTCGGCGGGCAACCCGTGACCATCACAACAGCCAAAGCTAGCACGAGCACGAGCACGACCAGACCGAGCGTCTTGTACATCTGCACCATCCTTTCGCGGGCTGCGTAACCCCACGTTTTGGTACCCCTGGATGCATACGCACCATTGGGAATACCTAATCGCTTCTCCTACGGAACCTCTACGTCAACAATGAACCCCGTCCTGTTATGCCCGGGCACAAAGACGAGGGGAGTTCCCGCGGAGTCAAGCTACTTCTCATCGTGTTCCGGGCCGAGGAGTGCTGACGGGTCAAACGTGCCCTGCAGCACCTGGCCGGCTTGCCAGACCTCTTCGTCACTGATGGCCTGCGGAACGGGTGCGTCTTCTCGGCCAGACCTGCTCCCGTCCGCGTCGAAGGCGTCCGCCCACGCATGCGGATCAAGGTGGCCTGCAGACTTATCATAGGCGTCTTGAGCGGCCTCTGTCAAGCCGGCTGCTTCGAGAATCACGCCGATCCACCAATACAGTTGGCCATCCAACTCCGTGCCCTGCAGCCCGTCCTCCAGAGCGCCCACCGCTCGCAGGCACTGCACGCGGAAGCCCACGGGATCGTGCACCACCAACTGGTCGTCTCCGGCGCTCGCCTCGGTGCACGTCTCCAGAGCCAGCAGATAGCGGTTGTAGCCCAGAGCGAACTGGATCAGCGACTGATCCACACCGAGCCGCACGACCTGCTCGAGGGCGGCTACGACCTCGGCGGTCCGCCGCAGGTGATACCCGCATTCGGCCAGCACGAGCTCGCGCGAAGCCGCCCCCAGTGTGTCCAGGCCGTCCAGTCGCGTGGCGTATTGCCGCACCGCATTCAGGCCGATGCGGCGCCGCTCGCCCGCTGCCTGCAAGTCGGCGAAGCCGACGGCCTGGCGCTCGGTGAGGGCGGAGAGTTCCCGATGGTACCGCAACTCCACATCCAGCAGGCCGGCCAGGGCGATGCGAATGCCCTGCTGTTCCTCGGCCATGGTAACCAGACGGGTGGTCAGGCGGTAGAACGTGCGGCTGAAGCCCGCAACCGTATCCAGGGCGTCCAATTCGTCCAGTCTGGCCTCAAGGGCGCGATCATCGGTCTCCATGGCGTCCCGCAATGCTCTCTTCGTTCGTTACTGCCTTGTCTGTAGAGTTCCCCACGGCCAGGCCGATTCCTGCCTCGCCTGGTGACCCCAGGCAGGAGAAGTGCGACAGGCAGGTCGCACGCGACCTGCCTGTCAACGCCCTGCCCCAAGCGCTAGCTCACCTTGACGGATGCGCCGGCCGCTTCGAGCTTGGTCTTCATGTTCTCGGCCTCTTCCTTGGCCGCAGCCTCGGCGACGACCGCGCCGGGCGCGGACTCCACGAGTTCCTTGGCTTCCTTCAGGCCGAGGTTCGTGACCTCGCGGACGGCCTTGATGACCGCCACCTTGCTGTCGCCGACACCCTCGATGGTGACCTTGAACTCGGTCTGCTCCTCCGCCTCTTCCGCCGCCGCAGCCGGGCCGGCCGCCACCGCGCCCATGGCCATGACCGGCGCTGCCGCCGACACGCCGTACTTCTCCTGCAGCTTGTCCTTCAACTCCACGAGCTGCAGTACCGTCAAACCGTCAATTGCCGCAATGATCTCGTCAACGGACATGATCGTCCTCCTAGGTATTGGTTCCCCGTAGCGGCGCCATCCATGGCGCCCAATCGGGCGTGATGAATCACGCCTCTACGCCGCCTCGCCCTGCTTGTCGGCGACCGCCTGCAGCGTGTACACCAGATCAGACACCAGGCCACTGAGCGTAAAGACCAGCCCGGTGACCGGGGCGGCCACTCCGCCCACGACTGCGGCGATGAGTTCCTGCTTCGGCGGCAGTTCGGCCACACGAGTCATGCCCTTGCCGTCGAACACCGCGCCCTCCACGTAGCCCCCCTTCCACGTGAGCACGTCATGCGTCTTGGCGAACTCGGCGATGGTCTTGGCTGGCGCCACGGCGTCCGCTTCGCAGAAAATGACGGCGTTCGGCCCCGTCAGGAACTCCCGCAGGCCTTCGGCCGCGGTGCCCTCGACGGCCAGGTTGAGCAGCCGGTTCTTGACCACGATCATCTGCGCCCCCGCCTTGCGCACCAACCCTCGCAGTTCGCTGATGTCCTTGACATTCAGCCCCTTGTACTCGGCCAGGTAGACGCCCGCGGCATTCTCCACACGCCGTCGCAACTCCGCGACGGTCTCGATCTTCTCTTGTGTCGGCATAGATTCACCTCCTTCGTAGTGGCGCCGCAAACGAAACGGGAAGCCGCCGATGCTCGGGGCTTCCCGTTGAGTGCTACGGAGGGGGCCGTTGGAGGGGCCGGATACTATCCGGCCCGCCGTTCCCAACGTGCCCCTCCATGGTGTCTAGGGGGGTTTCCCGACCTCGGCGGGCTGGTCAGCAGAGCTGACCGTTTGAGCCTTCGCAGGCGCCAGCGGTCTTGGGTCAAAAACCTGTTCAGTTGTCTGCGTCTAAGCGGCGGTCGCCTTGCTCTGCGCGTCCTCGACGCTCACCTTGATCCCCGGCCCCATCGTGGTGCTGATGGCCAGGTTCCGCAGGAAGCGGCCCGTCACCGTGGCCGGGCGCGCCGCCACAATCACCTTGATCAGGGTCAGGAAGTTCTCGATGAGTTGCTCTTCGGTGAAGCTGGTCTTGCCCAGCGGGCAGTGCACGACCGCGCCGCGGTCCATGCGGTACTCGACCTTGCCGGCCTTCAACTCGGCGACGGCAGCGCCGACATCCTCCGTCACATTGCCGGACTTCTTCGAGGGCATGCGGGGACCAAGCTTCTTGCCCAGCCGCCCCACGATGCGCATCATGGCCGGATGGGCCACGAGGATGTCAAAATCCGACCAGCCCTCGTCAATGGCCTGCACGAGGTCTTCGCCGCCGACGCGGTCGGCGCCGGCCTCCTGCGCGGCCTGGGCCACTTCGCCCTCGGCGAAGACAGCGACCCGGGGCACCTTGCCGGTGCCGTGGGGCAGCACGACGGTGCCGCGGACGGCCTGGTCGCCCTTGGAGGGGTTCGCGCCCAGCTTCAGGTGCATCTCGAGGGTCTCGTCGAACTTGGCCGAGGCGGTCGCCTTGGCCAGCTTCACGGCCTCTTCGACGGGGTAGTACGCCAGGCGGTCTACCTGCTTGGCCTGTTCCACATAACGCTTGCTGTGCTTCGGCACTTCCATCACCTCATCCGGTGCGAGCGCCACGTCTTCGTGGCTCCCGGCGTAGTGGCGCGGCTCATCGCGCCCTATCTTCGACGCCACAAATGGCGTTGCGGCTAGTCCCGCACGACGTCAATGCCCATGCTGCGGGCCGTGCCGGCGATGATCTTGGCGGCGGCGGCGACGTCGGTCGCGTTTAGGTCCGCCATCTTCTTCTTGGCGATCTCCTCGAGCTGCGACTGCGTGATCTGCGCCACCTTCTCCTTGTTCGGGACGCCCGAACCCTTCTCGATCCCGAGGGCCTTCAGCAGCAGGTTGGCCGCCGGCGGCGTCTTGCAGATGAAGGTGAAGCTGCGGTCCTGGTAGACGGTGATCTCGACCGGAATGATGTCGCCGATCTGGGCGGCCGTGCGCTCATTGAAGGCCTTGCAGAACTCCATGATGTTCACGCCGTGCTGCCCCAGCGCCGGGCCGACCGGCGGCGCCGGGTTGGCCTTGCCCGCCGGGCACTGCAGTTTGATGACCGTCATGACCTTCTTCGCCATGCCAACAGCTCCTCAAGGCAGGTGATGGGGCAGGGGTGATAGGTGGTCGGAGGCGACCAGAGCCGTTCCCTATTCCCTATTCCCCATTGCCTGCCGTCTACAGCTTCTCAATCTGTGTGAAGTCTACCTCAACCGGCGTCTCGCGTCCGAAGATGGAGATGAGCACTTTGAGGGTCTCGCGCTCGGCGTTGACCTCGGTGATCTTGCCGGAGAATTCCGCGAACGGCCCCTCCGTCACGCGCACGCTCTGGTTGACCATCCAGACCGTCTTGGGCTTCTGGGCCTCTTCGCCGGCGGTCTGCAGGATCTCGCGGACCTCCGACTCCTTGAGCGGTACCGGGACATTGGACGAACTGACGAAGTGCGTGACCCCGGCGGTCTGCTGGATCAGGTGGCGCATCTCGTCGCTCATGTCCATCTGCACGAGCACATAGCCGGGATACAGCTTCTTCTTGATCTCGCGGCGCTTCCCGGCCGCCGAGCGGATCTCCGTCTCGGTCGGGACCAGGATCTTGCCCAGTAGGGGCGTCAGGTGCCGCGCCTCCGCCATCTTCTCGATGGAGGCCTTCACCTTGTTCTCCTTGCCGGTCAAGGTATGAACAACGTACCAGTCTCTGGCCATGGTGACTTGCCCTTTGAGGTGGGGGCTCCGCGCGCGTCGTTAGAGGCGTTCGAGCACTCCGACGATCTGACCGAACAGGAAGTCCCAGAAGCCGACCCAGATGGCGACGATGACCACCGCCACGATGACCACCGCAGTGAAGCCCTTGGTGTCCTCGTGGGTCGGCCATACCACGCGCTGCAACTCGTTCCACACCTCGCGCAGGAAGCGCGCGACGGCCTGGAACGGACGCTTGACCTTGCTCAGGAGACCGCCCTCGGCGGCCTTGGCTTTGGCTGTGGCCATGATGCTACCCCAGGATGCTGCGGCGGCTAACGCCGTCTCACAAAAGATGGACGGCGGGCGCGCTTGGCTGCTCGCGCCCGCTAAGGATCGCCCGGATGTATTGGCAGGGGTAGCAGGACTCGAACCTACAACCTACGGTTTTGGAGACCGTTGCTCTGCCAAATTGAGCTATACCCCTGCACGACCGTCGCCTGCGGCCTGGGCCTTCTGCCCCTGGCCGAGACTACTTGCGCAACCGCGTCTCGTTGTGCGGGGTGTGCTTCCCGCACTTGCGGCAGTACTTCGACAGCGACAGCTTGTCCGTGACGTTCTGACGGTTCTTGCTGGTCACGTACCCGTACGTCTTGCAGACGCTGCATTCCATGACGAACTTTGTCTGCGGCATTATACTCTACCTGTTGCGCGAATTCAACAATCTGCCGGACCCCGGATCCCGAGTCCCAGCCGTTACTCAATCACCTTCGTCACCACGCCGGCGCCCACCGTGTGCCCGCCCTCGCGGATCGCGAACCGCACGC
>CAZZDO010000025.1:0-10455 GCA_964653205.1 uncultured Armatimonadia bacterium
GTGTATGCCGAGGCAGCGAAGGCGCTGCTGTAGGGACGGACACACCGTCCGCCCCGGGGCGCACCGCGAGTGCGCCCCTACTCCCTGACCATCCACACATCCCGGAAGATCGCCGAACACCCCGTCGCCCCGATGCCCAGTTGGCCCGGCCCCAGTGGCTGCGGGTCGGTCCAGTCCAGCGCCACGCGGTCATTGAGTTCCAGCGTCAGCCGCCCGCCCTCGCGGTGCACGACGAAGTGCAAGTCGCGCGGCGTGTTGCAGTGGCTGCCCATGACGATCTGGAGGGCGCGGTCACGCGTCTCGGCCACGACCTGCCCCAGTCGCAGCAGTCGCGTCACCGCTCCCTTCTCGCCCCCGATCAGGAAGCGATACCCCCCGTCCAGTTCGGGCTGCTGCGCGCTTAGCACCAGGCTGATGTCGTGGTACGGAAAGTGCTCGTGATGGCCGTTGGCGTAGCCCTCGGTGTACTCCGCGACCCAGCCGTCCAGGTGCTGGAGCGCCAGCTTCGGCTGGACCTGCCATGACAGCGCCTGCGGGTTGCCCTTGGCCGTATACCAGTAGTCCCATGCGATGCAGGCCATCCCCGTGTGAGTGCCCCATTCCCCCGACGCGGGCTGCCAGTCGGTCTCCTCGGACTTGAAGGCATAGTAGGTGGCCCGACGGTTCGCGAGGCTGATCTGCCGGGCGGTCAGGCCCGCGCCCGTGGCGTAGGCCGCGCAGAAACTGCCCGGGAGGGGCCGCGGGTCCTCGTACGGCAGGGGGGTGGCGTCGGCCATAGCGACTAGCCAGCGGCCGTCGCGCCACAGGCGCAGCGTTGCCGCAGGCTTAGAGAGGGGCTTCTCGGCCACGAGCTTGTCGGCGCGGAAGAGCTGCAGCGACTTGCCATCGGTTTCGGCGCGGTAGCCGCTCAGTATCGAGTTGCGGCTGTCGCACGAGATCGAAATGCCGCCGGTGCCGCCGGGGTTGAGTTGCAGGCCCTCCACGGTCATGTCTGCATCGCCGGGGCAAGGCTTATAGTACCACAGGACGGCGGGGGCCTGCCCATAGGGCCGGCCACTGAGGCGCTTGCCATCGGCCGGGCCGACGCCGCCCCAGGTTCCTCCGGAAGGGGTCCACAGGAATCCGAGCACGAAGCGGCTGGTGTCGGCGTTCTCGCCGGGCATCGGCAGGGGGACGCCGGTGACGGTGGAGATGACCGTCGGGGCCTCTTCCCCGCCGTTGGCTTCGGCAGAGCCGAAGCTCGCCTCGCCGTCGGTGAAGACCCCGCAAGCGCCGCCGGAGTAGGTGAAGTCATAGGCCAGGATTTGGCCGGCTGGGGTGGCGCCCACCAGCCGGCCGGCCACGTGGGATAGCGTCAGCCTGCCACCGCTCCCCGCAAGCCTGCCGAGTTCCACAACCTTACCCTCGGTGACGCGCTCGAGGGCGTATCCCCGGGGCCCCTTGCTGAGCCGGTAGCCGCTGTTGCCGCGCCAGTTGAGCAGCAGCCCGCTATTGCCCTTGCTCGGCTTGATCGTGACGGCGACGGCATTCGCGTCCGCGGCCTTGAGCCACAGGCACGGACTGAAGCTGGTCGCCTTGCCGCGTAACTCGCCCGACGCCATGGTCCAGGTCCCACGCGCACCGCTCCAGTCGTACAGATGAGGCCATTGAGCCTCACGCCACCACTGCGCGGGGCGCACATCGAAGTCGTCAAACCGCACGTCGCTCTTGCCATCCGCCAACAGCCCGACTCTGCCCCCGGCGAAGGGGACGGGCGGCTCGGCAATCGTCATGCCATTCACACTGCAACGCACGACCCCGTCGTCCACCTGCAGCGCCAGTTCCTGCCAGTTGCCCAGGCGCCAGGCGAAGGGTTGCGGGCGCAGTAGCATGGTCTGTACTCGGCCCTGCTGCACCGTGGCCAACTCGGCGATCCCCTGACCGTCCACGCCGGGGCGCACAGAGAAGGCGCAGTAGTTGTCCTTGTCCTGGTAGTAGAACACCAGCCCGGCGCGCATGCCCGCGGCGGCGAGGACGGCCGTGCGGACGCGGTAGTGCTCCCAGAAGTCCTGCCCGGTCAGTGAGATCGCCGGACCGTCCGCCGTGGCCTGGTACCACGAGGCGGCGATAGGCCGGTTCTCCAGGGCCTTCAGCGGGTCGCGGTAGGTGCCGATGCTCCATTGGCCACTGATGGGCTCCCACAGCGACTCGCCGCCCTCGGGGTCGAAGAAGTCGTCATGGAAGGAGGGGGGCTCGACGGGCTGGACGCTCAACTCCGGCCCCTTCGTCCCCGGCGCGAGCAGGACCACGCCGGCGATGGCGCGGTCCACGTAGGTGCGAAAGAGAATGCGGCCCGCCGCCTCGAGTTCGATGAGAGGCTGGCGGTGGCGCAGGCGGACGAGGCCCGAGACACTGCCCGTAGCGGCGGCCAACTGCCGCCTCCCCCCCTGCTTCGAGACCAGACTGAGGGTGGCGCCCTTGGTGGAGCAGTTCAGCGCCAGTCCGTCGCCGTTCTGCCAGTCGAGCAGCACCTGCACCGCGCCTGCCGGGGACATGGGGAAAGTGACATCATACGGACCGTCCACGGGCGTGGGTTCGGCGGCGGCGAGGGCGACAGCGGCGATGAGCAGGCACGCGAGCAGCAGGGCAATTCGCAAAGCGAGGTCCTCCGGCACAGGGTCAGGAGTATGTTGCGCGCGCGGGGTTCCGGTTCCTTCCGGTCGGGAAGGGAGGGCGCAGGTGGTGGGCGAATAGCGAGTCCGACCCTGCGACCGAAAGGAACTCGACCATGTCTGATCAGACGCACGATCCTCTCGCCTGGTGGCGCGAAGCCCGCTTTGGCCTCTTCATCCACTGGGGCATCTACTCGGTGCCCGCCGGCATCTGGAAGGGCCAGCCCATCCCCAGCCTCGGCGAATGGATCATGCACAACGGCAAGATCCCCCTGGAGGAGTACGCGCCGCTGGCCCAGCAGTTCAACCCCGTGAAGTTCAATGCGGAGGAATGGGTTTCGCTGGCCGCCCGCGCGGGGATGAAGTACCTCGTCATCACCTCCAAGCACCATGACGGCTTTGCGATGTTCCACTCGCCCAGCCATGCCTACAACATCGTGGACGCCACGCCGTACCAGCACGACATCATGACGGACCTGGCCGAGGCCTGCGCGCGGCATGGCCTGCGCATGTGCTTCTACTACTCCCAGGACCAGGACTGGGCGGAAGACGGCGCGTCGGGGCACTGGGAAGAGGTCGCGGACAAGGGGTGGCACGGACACAAACCCGACCCGGAGAAGTTCGCGGCCTACCTGGAGCGCAAGGTCAAGCCACAACTGCGCGAACTGCTCACCCAGTACGGCCCCATCGGCCTGATCTGGTTCGACACGCCGGTGGCCATCAGCAAAGAGCAGAGTCAGATGCTCAAGGACTTCGTGCACAGCCTGCAGCCCGACTGCCTCGTCAGCGGCCGCGTCGGGCACGACCTGGGCGACTATGGCAGCCTGGGCGACAACATGATCCCCGCCGGGCCGGTGCAGGGCGACTGGGAGACCCCCGCGACGCTCAACGACACCTGGGGCTTCAAGAGCGATGACCACAACTGGAAGTCCCTCAAGGACCTGCTCCACCTGCTCGTGGACTTGACCAGCAAGGGCGTCAACTATCTGCTCAACGTCGGCCCGACCAGCGAGGGGCTCATCCCGCAGCCGAGCATTGACCTGCTCGAGGGGATGGGGCGGTGGATGGCCGTCAACAGCGAGGCCATCTACGGCACCCAGCCGAACCCGTGGCCGGTGGAGTTCGAGTGGGGCCGCATCACGGCCAAGGGGCAGCGGCTGTACCTGCTGTGCACACAGTGGCCGGCGGAGGTGACCCTCCGCGGGTTGCGCAATCGCGTGACCGGGGCGGCGTTGCTCGCCAACGGCGTGAGCGTGCCGTTCGTTCAGGACGGAGAGTCCGTCACGCTCCAGCTTCCGGCTGATGCGCCCGACCCGTTGGTGTCGGTGGTTGCCCTGGACTTCGAGGGCCCCCTGAACGTAGACACGAGCCTCTATCAGCAGGCTGACGGCAAGGTGACGCTGCCGGGCTATCTGGCCGACGTCAACCGGGGACCCGACAGCCAGATTTCCTTGACACGCAACGGCATGCTGGGTGGCTGGAAGGACACGGCCAGCACACTGCAATGGCAGTTCAAGCTGCTTGCGCCCCGCACGTTCACCGCGAAGGTGATCCTGGGGTCGCCCTATCATCGCCGTCCGCCCGATGGCGGCCACGTGCTGCGTCTGACCGCCGGTGAGGCCACGGTGGCCGGGCCAGTCACCTGTGACGAACAGGTGCAGAGCCCACGCGCCCAGTACTTCCCGGAGTACGCGGGCACCCTTGGCGAGATCCGCCTGGACGCGCCCGGCACGGTGGACGTCACGCTGCAGGCCGAGGAGATCGTCGGTGAGGCGGGCATCACGCTGGCGGCCGTGCAGCTGGTGCCCGTGTGAGCGAGCCCCGGGTCTGCTACCTGGGCCTCGGCTCGAACCAGGGCGACCGTGCGGCCATCCTGGCGGAAGCCGTGGCGCGCCTGGCCGCGCATGACCGCATCGCGGTTCAGCGGGTCTCGCCGGTCTACGAGACGAAGGCTGTCGCCGGTGAGCCGCAGCCGGACTACCTCAACCTGGTGGTGGCTGTGGCGACGGACCTGGAACCGACACAGCTTCTCGGTGTCATGCAAGGCATCGAGGACGCGTTGGGACGGGTGCGGCCCTATCGCCATGCGCCGCGCACCATTGACCTGGACCTGTTGGTCTGCGCATCAGACGTTGCGCCCGGTGCTATAATGGCGACTGCCGATCTGACACTACCGCATCCACGCATGCTGGAGCGCCAGTTCGTGTTGCAGCCGCTGGCGGACCTGGCGCCGGGCCTGCGCGTCGGCGGGTCGCCGCCGATCGGTCAACTCGTGGACCGCAGCGATCCGGACGTGCGCCTGGTGGGGGAGCTGGCGGCGCTGGCGGGCAAGGACGGCTAGACGGGAACGACGATGTTCGGTGCGCTCAAACTCGCCCAGAAGGTGCAGTTGTTCCGCGAGCTGGCCACGCTTGTGAACGCCGGGCTGTCCCTGGGCATGGCGCTCTCGACGATGGAAGAGCAGATCTCGTCGGTCGAGATGCGCATGGCGTTGCACGATGCCGCCCGCAGTGTCTCCGCCGGCAAACGCTTCTCGGAGGCGATGAGACGGCACCCGAAGGTCTTTTCCGAGCTGAACGTGGCCCTCATCGCCGCCGGCGAGGAGGGGGGCCACCTGGATGACATGCTGACGCTGTCGGCCGACTACCTGGAAAAGGAGCTGGAGTTCCAGCAGACGCTGGCGCGGGAGACACTCTACCCGAAGCTGCTCCTGGCGGCCATCGTCTTGATACCACTGGCCACACGCATGATCATCGCCGGTCTGACCATGAGCCTCGGCCAGGCTCTGCTCATCGGGATCAAGTTCTGCGCCCTGGCGGGGCTGGTCGTCGGCCTGCCGGCAGTTCTGCTCTACCTGCTCTACCGTCGCTACTACTACGGCACCGAGCAAGGGCGGCGCGCGATAGACGCCCTGAAGCTGCGCCTTCCCATAGCCGGCGCTGTCACCATGAAGCTGTCATGGGCGCGCCTGGCCCGGGCGCTCTCGGCCCTGTACGGCGCCGGGGTCAACATCCGGTCCGCGGTGGGCATCGCCTCACGCACGGCGGCGAACCGCGCCATCGAGGAGACGCTGGAGCAGACCGTCCCGGCCCTCGAGCGCGGCGAGAAGCTCAGCGATGCCCTGGCCAAGACCGGGCAGATTCCACCGTTGGCGCTGAGCATGTTGCGCACGGGGGAGCAGACGGGCCAGATTGACAGCACGATGGTCAAGGTCGCCGACTACTTCGAGGCCGAAGCGTTCACGACGGTGAAGAAGGGCATGACCGCCATCGTGCCGCTCGCGGTGATCCTCTTTGGCATCGTGGTGCTCATCATGGCGGCGCAGGCCTACGGCGGCTACTTCGGCGGCCTGCTGAACCAGTGATGGCCGGAGTGAGTTGCAGGTTGGCAGCGAGAACATGCGCATCGAGAAGCGAATCAACGAGACGCGGGAGTTCGTCCGGACGGCCCGGAGAACCGGGCAGGCCGTGGGTCTTGTCCCCACCATGGGGGCGCTGCACGCGGGGCACGAATCCCTGATCCAGCAGTCGTGCACCGAGAACGACGTCACCGTGGTCAGCGTCTTCGTCAACCCCACGCAGTTCGGGCCGACCGAGGACTTCGCCGCGTACCCGCGGGACCTGGAGCGGGACGCCGCGATCGCGCAGCGTCACGGCGTGGACCTGATCTTCGCCCCCGAACCCGCCGAGATGTACGCGCCCGACGCCAGCACTGCCATCACGGTCACCGGGGTCAGCGAGGGGCTGTGCGGCGAGTCCCGGCCGGGGCATTTCGTCGGCGTCGCCACGGTGGTGTGCAAGCTGCTGAACATCGTGCAGCCGGACCGTGCGTACTTCGGCCAGAAGGACTACCAGCAACTGCAGGTCATCCGGCGGATGGTCCGAGACCTGGACATGCCCGTGAACATCGTGGCGGCGCCGACCTTCCGCGAGCCGGATGGCCTGGCCATGAGTTCGCGCAACGCCTATCTCACCCCGGAGGAGCGGCAAGTGGCGCCCCGGCTGCATGAGGCGCTGCAGGCCGGGGCTCAGGTGGCCCGGGCCGGCGGCACCGGGGCAGAGGCCGTCGCGGCCGCCCGGACGCTACTGGATACGGAGCCGCTGCTCGGGGTACAATACCTGGTAGCAGTGGATCCCGGGACTCTCCAGGACAAGTCGGACGAGGGGTGTCCGCTCGTCCTGGCCGTGGCGACGTACCTGGGGCGGACGCGGCTGATAGACAACATCATCGTGAATGGCGAGACCGAGTAGATGCTAAGACACATGGCGAAGAGCAAGATCCATGGGGCGACGGTGACGCAGACCGAGTTGCACTACACCGGCAGCATCACCCTCAGCCCCGCGCTCATGCAGGCGGCGGACCTCCTGCCGGACGAACGCGTCCAGATCGTCAACATGGCCAACGGGGCGCGGCTGGAGACCTATGTGATCGAGGGCGACGAGGGCTCGGACACAGTTTGCCTCAACGGGCCGGCGGCTCGAATGGCGGCTGTCGGCGACAAGGTCCACGTCATCTCGTACGCCCTCTACGAGGACAGCGAGGCCCGCGTCACGCGGATGAAGACCGTAATGGTGGACGAGCACAACCAGCCGCGGAGTGAGGCATGAACGCGGTCGTGCGCGACATCGTGGCCCGGGCCCTGGCCGAGGACATCGGCCCGGGCGACGTTACCAGCGAGTTGGCCATTCCGGCTGCTGCCCGGGCACGGGGTGTCTTTCTCGCCAAACAGCCCGGAGTGCTGTCCGGCTTGGTCGTGGCCGAGGAGTGCTTCCGGCAGGTGGACCCCAGCGTGGCCTTCCGCGCTCTCGTGGCCGAGGGTGAGGCTTTCACGGTCGGGACTCACCTGGCGGAAGTCACCGGCCCGGCGAGGGCACTGCTGAGCGCCGAGCGAGTCGCGCTCAATTTCCTGCAGCGGCTCTGCGGCGTTGCGACACTCACGCGGGAGTTCGTGGACCGCGTGGCCGGCACCCGGGCGCGCATCGTGGACACCCGCAAGACCACGCCCGGCTTGCGCCTGCTGGAGAAGCGGGCCGTTCGAGCAGGCGGCGGGCACAACCACCGGTTCGCGCTCTACGACGGGGTGCTGCTGAAGGACAACCACATCGCGGTGGCCGGAGGGGTAGCCGCAGCGGTGGCAGCAGCCCGGGCGGCGGCGCCTCATACGCTCCGGATCGAGGTGGAAGTCACTTCCCTCCAGCAACTGACCGAGGCCCTGGCCGCCGGCGCTGATGTGGTCTTGCTGGACAACATGCCGCTCGAGCAGATGGAGGAGGCCGTGGCCTTCGCGGTGGGGCGCGTCATCGTGGAAGCCTCCGGAGGCATCAACCTCGACAACGTCGCAGCCGTGGCCGGCACGGGCGTTGACCTGATCTCCATCGGCGCTCTGACGCACTCGGCCAAGGCCGTGGACATCAGCTTGGAGTTGGAACTTGAGTCCTGACGCACCCCCGCGTCCCCGGGCGGCCGGCGACGTGGAATGCGCGATCGAGATGTGGGGTCAGTCATGTTCCTGATCATCTGCCTTCTGCTTCTCACCGGCACAGCGTTCGCCGCTCCCTCGTCGCCGGCGACCAACCTGGCACTGGGCTGCCCATACGTGGTCAACGTACAGACTCTTCCCGGCTGGAACGGCCTCGTGGACGGCGACAAGGACTCCGATTCGGCGCCAGGATGCTTCGCCACCGGCAACGCCCCCGACTACCCCAAGTACGCCGTGATAGACCTGCAGGGCGAGTGCACGATCAGCAAGGTCGTGGTCTACAACAGCGCCAACGGGAACACCCGTACGGTGTCGCTCGCCTCGTCTCCTGACGGCAGCAGCTACAAGTACCTGCGGGCCCCGGACTTCATCTTCGCAGCCAACAGCGCGATGGCGCTGACAGTCAACTTCCAGCCCCGCACCGCTCGCTACGTGCGCGTCACCTTTGTGGACACATGGAAGCGGGGACTGGGCGGCGACGACTGCCTGTTCCTGCGCGAAGTGGAGGTCTATGGCTCGCGCTCGGGCCAGGCGCCCCGACCGGACCCCTTCGTCCTCGCCAGTCAACAAGCACCCTTCGTCTCCAACCGCGCGGTGGCGGTGTTCAAGCGATACTGCCTGAACACAGAGGGCGAGATGCGCATGGCTGTGGTGGGTGACACGTTCACCACCGACTGTGACCGGCCGACGCACTGGGTCAAGGTCCTGGCCACTGAGTTGTCACGGCTTTACCCTCAGAAGCGAATTGTGGTGAACGCCGTGGGCGGCAATGAAAGCGCTTTGTCCTTCGGTCAGGACTGGGCACGGGACCACCGGGGCATTCTCGCCCCGGATCTCATCATCGTCGCCTATGGCACTCACGCCGCCGTGGCGGGGGCTAGTGTGGATGAGTTCCGCAGTAAGTACCAGTCCCTGATCTCGGAACTCGTCGAGAACACAGGCGCCCTGATCGTCCCGGTGACGACGCTGCCGCTGGTGGCGCGGGACTTGCCGAGCACCGTGGTCTATGACGCCGCCATCGAGCAGGTGGCCTCAGCCAGTGGACTTCCCCTCTTGCGCACGGCGGCGGTCCTGAGTAAGATTCCGGGAGACAAGTCACTGTACTACCTGGATGACAGGCATCTGAGCGAGGCCGGCAACCAGGCCGTCGGCAACGCTTTGGCGGATCTATTGCGATAGGGGCGCGCAGCGGAGTGCCCCGGGCGCGGTGCCTCGCGCCTCGACGGACGCATCAATCGCGGAAATGAGATGAGGCCTGATGCGCACGATCGGCGGAGTTCTGCTCGGCGTCCTGCTGTTCTTCCCCGGCGTGGAGTTCCTGCGTTGGCTGATGGTGAGGGTTCTGGGCGCCTATGACGCCATGACCCTGACCGACGGCTGCCTCCTGATGATCATGATCCTGCTGTGCGTCCACCTGGTGCGCAGCCGCCCAGTCCGCTCGGCTGAGCGCAGCCGCCCGGCCAGACGCGAGGCCGACGCCTTCGACGAGCCGCAACTGCACTATCTCCCCGGGAACGAACAGCCGCGCACCACGCGGCGCCCTTCGTCGCGCACGCGCCGCACTCCGCGCCGCACCCAGTAGCCTGGTTCGTCGCGAGAACCGCAGACGGCAGGCCGCAGGCCTGCCGTCATTCGCTCGTTGCACCCGACCCCAAGCCCTGTCCCCTATTCGCTGCCCTTCAGCCACCGATCCAGCCACGCGTAGGCCTGGTCCTGCATCTGTGCGTTGAACTCATGTGGGCCGTCATACGTCACGGGGCGGAAACGCCCGCGCGCACCGGCCTTCGCGTAGACGGCCGCGATCTTGTCGTACGCCGCCTGCACGCCCTCGTTGGTAAACAGCCCATCGCGCGTGCCCTGGATGCACATCAGCGGCTGCGGCGCATGCATGGAGGCGACGTCGGGCAGGTCCATCAGTTGCTGCAGGCCGGGCACGACGGCCCAGAAGCCGATCGAACTGAGCTTCTTCTGTAGCATCGCCGGGTAGCTACACATCCACCCCACGACGACCGCCGCCTTGAGGCGCGGGTCCAGCCCACACAGATGCGCCGACCGGAAGCCCCCGACCGACAGCCCGCAGCAGCCGATGCGGTCGGGATCCACGTCCGGACGCGAGGCGAGGTAGTCCACGCTGCGCATGTCGTCGGTGAACATGATGCCGGCCCAGGTCGTCCCCGCCTCGAACACACCGATGGACGTCTGCGGCAGCAGTTGCCCGGCGCGCCGGTTGAACTCTGCCACCTGCTCGACGCTCATCTTCGCCCGGTCCTGGTACTCCGGCGGATCACCGGGCAGGAGCATCCGCCGCTCGCCCCAGTAGAACAT
>CAZZDO010000025.1:10465-23350 GCA_964653205.1 uncultured Armatimonadia bacterium
TGTCAATGGCCATGACGACGTAGCCGCGCTTGACCAGCTCGTTGCCGACGCTGCGACCGCTGTACGCCATCTGCTTGAACTGCGTCAGCGCCGGGTGTTCGTCGGGTAGGCCAATGACCTTCTCCTTGCCCCACACGAAGAACGCCCCGTGATCGTGCAGGCAAAGAACGGCGGGATGCTTCTTCGCCCCGTCCTTCGGAATGAGCATGTACGCCGGCACGCGGAGGTCGGGGGTGGTGCTGAAGTACAGCTTCTCCCGCACATAGTCGCCGCAGTCCACGCGCTCGACAACCTCCGGCTTCGGGTCGCACTTCGGCGGGTCGTAATGCAGCAGGCCCTTCACGGTCGCCCGGGCCTGGCTCTTCCACTGCTCCAGACTGGTGAAGCGCGGGTTGACGAACGACAGCGGGAACTGCGCCGGGACCTGTGCCTGGAGGAACGGGTACAGCGTTCCCGCCTGTGCATCGGGAATGGTCGCCTCCTGACCCACGGCCAGTGACATCAGCAGGACACAGCTCAGGCAGATCAGCAGTCGCATCACTGGATCTCCCACGTGTACTTGCGGCCGTTGGTGCTGGGGTCCGAGCCGTCGCTGGCCGCGAACCACAGCATCGTGCCCCAGTGTGCGAACAGCCCGCTGCCCTGCTCGCGAATCTTCGCGTGCGAGGTGTGCGGCGGGCCGAGAGGCTTGCCATCCTCGAACATCATCAGCGTCGAGGGCGGCACCTCCTTGACGCCGTCGCCGGGGTAGAACGGGCCAAGCTCGTACTGGTACAGATGACCGATCTCGTGCCGCATCTGCGATGGTGCAAGCGTGCCCTGCAGGGCCATCAGCCAGTGGGCGCCGTCCTGCTCGCGTGCCCGCCAGCCGGGCAGGTCGCCTGTCGGCACAGGCGACCTGGTGGCGATCAGTTGGAGGTAGTCCAGGTTCAGTCCCAGGCCGTTCTGGTTTTCCAGCCGGAAGGTGTGCTTCCCGGCGGTGAGCGCCAGCGGCACGGGCTTGCCGTTGGCCAGCAGCGCGGCGATGCCCCAGTTGTCCACGTTCACATCGCCGTAGCCGCCGGTGCTCGGGAAGGCATACTCGCCGATGGGCTTGCCGTTCACGCTGAGCATCCGCGCCGAGTTCACCGGCACGGCGTAGCGGGCGGTCAGGAAGTACGTGTCCGCCACGGGCACGTTCACTTCCCATTCCAGCCACGAGCCCTTCGGGTCGGCATGTGACAACGAGAGCCCCGAGGCGTTCAGCTTGCTTTGGCGCACCTGGATCGTGCTCCCGCCGCCCTCGGCGGCGAACTGCTCGGCCTCGACCCGCAGCGCAAGGCCCCACTGCTTGAGCCCGAAGTCGTACGGCGCGGGCGGCAGTTGCAGCCTCCGCGTGGTAGCGTTCGTGTGGCCCTGCGCATCCTTGACGGTCAGCGTCACGGGCACTGCGCCGCCGTGGAGCATCGTCTGGCTGACTGTCGGGCCGGTCGCTCGCTTGTCGCCGATCTGCCAGGAATGGGACACGATCTTGCCCTCCGCGGCCCGCGAGCCGCTGCCGTCGAGCGTCAGTTCGGAACCGGTCGGGGTGGCCTTGATCGTGTAGTCGAACGAGGCCAGCACCTTGTTGAGCAGGTTGATGCGGGCGTAGCTGATGCCCGAGACGCCGCTGGCGACGCCGAGTAGGTCCAGCGTCGCCGAGGGGGCCGAGCCGCCGCGCTCGGTGGCCGTGAAGAAGGAAGTCATGGGATAGGGCAGCGGCACGCGCACCGGTTCGCCGTGCGTGCCGTCGGGGAAGACCTCCACGAGGCGGTTCTCGGCGACGGCCTTGCCGGCGGCGTCGGCGCCGCTGACATAGTAGAAGACGAACAGGCGGCCGTCAGGCGTGGCCTGGAAACGTCCCCAGCCGGGGATCTCCTTGCTCTCCTGCTTCTCGCCGCCGAACATCAGCCGCGTCTTCTGCACCACCTTGCCCTGGTCAATGATCCCATACATCAGCGCGTATGTGATCGGCTCATCGGGCCAGAACTTGTCGCGCACTCGTGGGTCCCAGATGCTCTGTTCGAGCCACAGGATGTGCGCCCGGCCCTGCGGGTCGAGCCACATGTCGAGGTTGCTGATGTGCCCGCAGTGCTCGCAGTCGGCGACCTTGACCCACTCGCCGAAGGGCTGCTTGGTGACATCCGGCGTCCAGCAGTAGTACAGCCGCCGGAAGTCATAGTCCCACGTCTTGCCCCCGTGCAGGACGAGCTTGAACTCCCGCCATTCCTTGACCCACTCGATGATGTCACTCACGCCCATGAGGTGGACCGCGCGGTTGCGCAGGGCCAGGTTCTGGTAGCAGACGCGGATGGCCTCGGGCTTCTCGAACTCGGCCCCCCACGGCATCTTGATGGTCCCGGCCTTCGACCACTGGCCGGTGCGGTCCAGGAAGCTCCAGTGGCTGTTGTCATAGCCCGTGTTCTGTAGATAGAGCGCCTCGCGGTTCGGACCATCCACGGTGAAGCCACGATAGGAGTGCTCGCAGAACGGCGGCTGGCCGTCCCATTGCGGCAGCGACACCTGCGGCGGCGCGGTGGGCTTCTTCGTGTCGAAGATGAGCAACTGCGGCTGCGCCGAGCCGTTGTAGTCCTCCGGCTTGGTGAGCGTCGGGTTGTGGGTCATCACGAGGCGGCCGTCACTGAAGATGCCCAACGGGCACGGTTCACGCTGGCGGCCGATCGGATCCTTCTGCAGGAACTGCGCGGCCCTGGGGCCGAGCTTGTAGAGTGTCCAGCGGACGTTATTCAGGGGCTTCTGGTCGGGGATGACTTCCAGGCCGCTGGCGAAGATGTCTTCGCCCAGCCGCGCGAGGCAGGTCGAGCCGAAGCACCACATTGGCCCCGCGCCGTTGTTGGCATTACCGGGCTCGTAGACCTGGTACTGGGCCTCGACGGTGGGCAGCAACGGCGGGGCGGCATGAGCGTCCATGATCCAGATCACTCCTGTCAGGCAGAGGGCGCTGATGAGGTGCTTCATGATGTCCTCCAGACAAGACGAAACGGCGGCTCCACCTTTCGATGAAGCCGCCGCTCCTCCCTCCCTGTAACGCGCTGAGCGCGTTGAGGGCGAATGGAAGAGCCGTGGGTGGCGCCGAGACCGTCTGCGGTCTCACGCGTGCGCCGGGCCCCACGGCTGGCGGCGGGGCCCGGCGCACACGACGCGCCACCCGCCGCCTGTGCTTCCGCCATTAGCTCATGTCAATCACCACGTCGTTGGCCACGGGGCTCCAGATCGTGTAGTCGGTCTTGACCGTCTGCAGGATGCTGCCCGGGACGTACTTGTTCGGGTAGACATGCGCGGCCAGGCGGGCGATGTACCGCTGCCACGCCATGTTCGTCCCCGGCCCGCACATGCCGTCCAGCCAGAAGCTGCGGTGCCTCGCGCCCAGAATGTCCGCCGGGGCGATTGAGGCGGCCTTCGGCGGCACCCACGACCAGTCGCCGCTGAAGCTGTGCAGGGCGTTCTGCATGATCGTCATCGGGTGCAACTCGACGATCTGCGCCTTGGCCTGCTTGTACTCCTCCAGGTCGGCGTAGTTGTCGCCCAGGTGGCTTTCGAAGAAGGCAATATGCCCGCACCAGCCGATGCCGCCGTAGCAGCAGTCAGCCCCGCCGGCCTCGGCAATCATGTCGGAGTAGCTGTTGATGTTGCCGGTGTTGGGGAAATGGATGTTCTCGGGCTTGGGGCGCAGGTCTTCACGGATGCGGCCGAAGAAGCCGGCCATCATGGCGGTCGCGAAGGAGCCCTCCCAGTCCGGCGGCGCGGTCTGGCCATTCTCGTCGGCATACTCATCCATGTTGAAAGTAATGAGGTGCTTGCAGTCAATGTCGAGCCGGTTGATGATGCTGGACGCGATGGCATACTGCGGCACGGGGCCGACGGGCAGGATCAGGACGCACTGCCGCCCCTCTTCGGCGGCCGACACGATCTGGCCGACGATGTCCAGGGCGAATTCGGCGTAGAAGATCTCGATGCTCTCGACGAGCCGGATCTTGAAGTCCGGGTTGCTGTGCTTGCAGATGTCTTCCTTCTTGATGGCGCGGACGCGCGCGCACTCGTCCTTGTCTCGGAACGAGATGAACTTGCTGAGTTCGGGCTGGAATGCCATGGAGCCGACCTCCCTACGGTGATGAGGATGTTCCCTTCCCCGCCGTCTGCCTGATTCCTCCACATACTGCAAAAAACACACAGTCGGTCGAAGGACAATGACAGCGGGCACCGAATAGGCATGGTGCAGTAACGATTCGCAGGACTGCGTACCTCCAGGAGAGTGACCGCGATGCGAAGCTCAGCTGCGCTGTTGTTGTGCTGTCTGTTCCTGCTGGCGATGCCAGGCCCCGGGGGGGCTGACACTACCCCCCGGCCCGGGTTTGGGGTCGCCTTCCTCAACAACGCCCGGCCGGTCTCGCCGTCCCCGACCGGCCACAGTACCGCGGACTGGGAGTGGCGTCCGCTGTACGTCAACGACAACACTCACTTCGCCATGCCGGTGTACCCCACTACCGTCGGCAAGCTCGGCTACTGGTTCACCGCGTCAGCCTGGAAGACCCACCTGACGACGGCTTGCCCCTGGAGCGGCACCGGCCTGTACCTCCACAACGGGTCCCCTTCAAGCATCTGGCGGCGCTACCAGTCCACTCTGTACTACCAGATCAACAACGCCGCGATCCCTAACCCCAACGCTGTGCCCGGCTACGAGGTGTCAGACTACTACTACAACCGCTATGCCAGCACAGGCACCATCCCGTCCAACGCCTTGCCGTCCAACTGGTATCTCGACCCGTTCCGGCGCATGGTCGTCGAGTCGATGATGACCTCCTACGATGGGTTCGGGTCGTGGGGTCTGTACGGGGACATGGCGACGCTCTTCGAGGACTGCCCCGGCACGGCCGGCGCCAACATGGGCGCCGGGGGCGTCGGCCTGTACCTGCTGTTCCTGGCCTGCGAATACGCCCTGTGCTTCAGCTACGACGAGATGGTGCAGAACCTGGAGCAGCAGGCGGCGCTCTACCGCTCGTACTTCGCCCCGGCCGACCACAACTTCTTCAGCCTCTATGACCCGGCACAAGGCCGCGTGACGATCGTGCGGCGCAAGATACCGAACTACAGCGTCCCCAGCGGCGCCGAGGCCTCCATCGCTCCGACGCGAGACTGCATCGGCACCTTCGCTCTGTGCACTGACCAGGCCGTCTCCTCAGGCTCGGGCCAGACCAGCAAGACGAAGACCGCCACCATCAGCGAGACCTTCACGACCGCCAGTGTCCCCTTCCAGTTGGCGCTGGAGGCTGAGGATACCAGCGCCGGAAGCGGCTCCAAACTCAGCGGGCGCTTCCAGGTCCGCGTCCATGCGCCGGCCGGAGGCGGGCAACCCGAGCAGTGGTTTGCCTGCCAGGTGGCCGGTACGCCCTCCGGGCAGTGGCTCACGCCGTGGTCCTTCGTGACCCAGAAGAACAACCAGGCGGCGTGGAACTCGACCACCAACGGCACCGACTACGCCGGCACCAATGGCACCAATGTCAGTACCACCTTTGCCACGGGCGGCCAGAACATCCTGAGTGTGAACTGGTCAGGCGAGTTGATCATCCGCGCGATGGACTTCGGTGTGGACCGGCTGGATAAGCTGGAACTGATGGTCGCCACGGAAGCCATGGGCGGGATGAAGAGCACCGCGCGCGTGTGCCTCCAGCCGATCTTCAGCCGCAACATCGCCGAAGCCGGGCCGTGGCGCACCGCCACCATCGGCAGCGCCGTGAGCTTCAGCGCCGAGGCCTCCGCCCTACCCAGCAACGCCCAGAGCACTACCTACACCTGGGACTTCGGTGACGGCCAGACCGCGACCGGCCAGAATGTCAGCCATGCCTTCGCCCAGCCCGGCATCTATGACGTGCTGCTCAAGACCGACCCGCAGGTGCCGACCCAGGCTCCCAACAAGGACCTCTTCAACGACACCACCAAGGGGTTCTCCTACGACATCTGCCGCGTGAGCGTCGGCACCAGCAGCGGCGAGACACTGTCCTCAACTGATCCCTCTGTGACCTTCAGCAACATCGTCTTCACGGCCAGCCCTACGGCCATCGTCGCCACGTGGAACACGAACGTGGTGACCAACGACCTGGTGACCTATCGCATCCCCGGCCAAACAGGGTGGCAGGTGTGCATGAGCGGCTATCGCACGAGCCATCAACTGGATGCCAGCAACCTCACTCCCGGCACGACCTACGCCGTCGGCGTGGGTGGCCACAAGTTCGAGGAAACGACGTACATCTATGCCAAGCACGGGGACAGCACGACCTGGACCGTCGCCACGCCGGCCACCGGTCAGCCCAACAATGTCGTCGCCACCCAGAGCGGCCTGACCTTCGCCAACCTGCGCTTCGACGCCACTCCCGGCAAGATCATCGCCTCCTGGAACACCGACAAGACCGCGAGCGCGAAGGTGCAGTACACGACCAGCCCCACCGCCACACCCACCCAGCAGGTCACCTCGACCGCGAATTCCACCAGTCACCAACTGACGCTCACCGGCTTGACCAATGGCACGACCTACTACTTGACGGTGTCAAGCACGCCGCAGGGCAGCACGACGCCGGTGGTATGCAAGTACAACGGGACCAGTGCGTGGGAGGTCAAGGTGCCGGGCGTGTACTCCGGTGGCGGCCGGACCACCGACGTGACCTGCGTCGAGTACGCCTGCGCCATCCCTCAGGCCGCCAACCAGTACAAGTACCAGGCGCGGCTGTCGCAGATCGCGCAAGTACGGCTAGTCCGACGGCTCCTGCCCTCGGGCTCGTGGGCCCAGACCGCGTGGATCAGCAACACCCGCGACCCAAACTGGACTCTGGGCACGGTGGACGGCAAGGCCTATGAGTTCGCCATCGAGGAGCACCAGGACAACGGCGACGCCGTCCGCTCCCGCACGTGGATACACGTGGCCGAGAGTGCGCCGCCACCCCCTCCGCCACCGCCCCCACCGGCGCAAGGCCGGCTGGTGACAACCTTCTCCGTGAACGCGGCCGATGGTGCGAACGTGACCTTCCCGCAGGCCCTGGAGAGCCAGCCGGTGATTCTCGTCTCGGCGACGCGCAATGGTCAGGCCCTCGCCGCCTGCGCCGTGAACAACTCCAGGACCGGCTTCCGCCTGTCCCTGCGTGACGCGAACAACCAGGCCGTCACGCAGCCCACGACGGTGTGTTGCCTGGCGTTCGCGCCCGGCGCCGGCGACAAGCTGCGAGGCGACTGCGCCCAGTACGGCGACAACGCCCAGGTCAACATCACCCCGGCGTTCAGCGGCCCACCCGTCATCATCTGCAACGCGCAGGTGAGTGGTAAGGCCGTGCTGGCCTGTGCCATGGACAACGCGGCCGGGGGCTTCAAGCTGTGCCTGCGGGACCTCAACGGCGTGCCCGTCAGTCGTGCGTGGGTGCAGTGGCTGGCCGTGCAGTGTCCGCTGAAGCTCAAGCTGACAACTGGACGCCTGTCTGCCAGCGGCAAGGTCCTGAAGGCCAGCGACGGGTACCGCTGCAGCTACCCGCAGATGCCGGCGGAACCGGTGGTGCTTGGGTCGGCTCAGTTGGGGAATGCCTATCTGGTCGGGCCGACCAGTCGCACGGCGACGCAGGCGGTGCTGAGCATCCGCAGCCACGACAACCAGCCCGGCGGCAGTGTGTGGCTCCAGTGGCTGGCGATCTCCGCTGACTAGCGGACGCACCGGCAGACACGCCAAGGGGGCCGGCAAGCGCCGGCCCCCTGATGCTTCGTGCACCGACGCGGAGCGCCGGTATGGGCTGCGTTACGGCTCCGCGACGACCATGCAGTGCAGGTCCAGGCGGGGCACCCGTACGGTGATGCCCTCCGGACCGGCGGTCGGCCGCAGGGCCTCGTTGCCCGGCACCAGCCGGAACTCGTGCAGCCTCTTGTCGCGGAAGGTCACGCTGATGTCGTGGATCGGGATGATCTCGCGGCGGGTGTACAGCGACTCGCCGGCGACGTTCTGTGAGCGCCCGGTGGAGGACATGTCATTGAGCAGGTGCACGACCACGCGCTCCCCCTGCAGTTGCGTGGTCGCCTGCACGATGGTCGGCGCCTGCACCTCCACCGGCGGGGGCGCCGCCGCGACTTCGCGCAACGCCAACTCCATCAGCCGCCCCAGGTACTCGTGCCCATAGCGGAAGAACGACCAGGAGATGTCGAAGGGCAGATAGATCACCTTGCCCTTGCCGTAGGTCGTCTCGATGAGGCCGGGGCTGTCGGTCGTGACAACGCTGCCGGTGGCCTGGTCCGTCGCGCTGGTGGTGAGCCGCAGCCCCGGCGTGTCCTGCCCCGTCTGCGCCAGGAGCAGCCGGCAATGCAGGGGCAGCCGCCGCGCGATCGTGCCCACCGCCTGCGTGACGCCTGTCAGCGCGAGCGTCTCGCGGATCACCGGGTCGTCGCTGAAGCGATTGCCTTCCGGGAAGGTCAGGTAGGCCTGGCGGACAGTCGTCGGGCTCCAACTGGGCCGCATCGCCTGGTTGTCGAAATCCCCTACAGGCTTGGCCCCCAGCAGGTCGGCCAGCCCAAAGGCCTCCTGCCGGCGTCCATGCTCGTCATAGCGAGAGGTCTCATAGGTCGCGACCAGGCCGCCGCCAGCCTTGACGAACTGCCGCAGGGCCTGCAACTCGGCCGCCGACATGGCGGCGCAATTGGGCAGGAAGAGCACCCGGTACGGCTCCAGGCGGCCGCGCTCCAAGTCGCGGTCGGTCACCAGCGAGACAGGCAGATGGCGCTCCAGCAGCGCCTGGAACGCGCCGTAGACGCCCTTCACATAGCGGCCCTTGGGGTCGTCCCGTCCATACCACAGCTCCGTCTTCTCCGACATCACCAGGCCACACCAGGGAGCCAGGCGGGCGTTGCGCACGTAGGGCTCACGCGCCGCGATCTCGGCCATGTAGGTCTTCATGGTGTCGCGGCCGGGCACCGAATGGGCCGGCACGGCGCCATTGGTCATCATCGTCATGACCCGCGCCCGCACCTCCAGCGGCGGGGCTGGCGCCCAGCCCGGAACGGAACACGCTCCCCACATCAAGGCGCGCTTGCCGCGGCAGAGTCCGGCCAAGTGCCAGTTCATGAAGTTGTGGCGCGCGGGGAAGGCGAAGAAGGAGGCATCCGCGACGTCGTACCAGCCCGTTTCTTCCAGCAAGCCATCCACGCTCTCGGCCATGCGGATCGAGTTGCGGGTGTTGTGGCTGTTGCGGTAGGCCCAGGCATTCCAGCTATTGACCAGCAGTATGGCCTGGGGGTTGACGGCCTTGATCGCGCGGTTGATGTCCAACATGGACTGTTCGAGCGAGCGGTACTTGAGGTTGACCCACTGCTGCCAGAGCAGGCTGTCGAAGTCTTCCTTCGTGGGTGGGTCCTCACCGGTCAGCGCGCGGAACTTGGCTCTGCAAGCGTCGCAGTAGCACTCGTCCGCGCGGGCGTGGAGCATGTCGAAGAAAATGCCATCCACACCCACGTCCCGAACCAATTCCACGCAGCGATTGCGGACCAACGCCTGGTAGTCGGGGTTGTTGACACAGTAGTAGACCGTGGGCTTGCCGGCGCTACTCAGGCAGCGCCACTCCGGGTGCTCCTGCCCGACGCTCGCCGGCTCCCGCTGCGACCAGTAGTAGGGCACGTAGCGCATGTGGCGCTGGTGGCATAGCTCCGTGACCTCGCGCGTGCCGTCGCGCTCGGCCGTAGTCTCTTCAAAGCTCCCATTGGTGATCGGCTGGGGTCCGGCGCCGACGTACTCCAGGTCATCGAGCAGCAACTCGGCCGCCTGGCCGCGGATGAAGCAGGAGGTGTGTATCCACTTGACCTGCGCGTTGCCCGTGTAGTCGTAGGGGATGGTGACGTGGTGCCACTTCCCGTCGCCGACCTGCTCGGCCGGGATCATCACGCCGGTGCGGGGGGCGGTCTCGCGGGGCGCTGCTGACATCGGGATCGCGCCCAGCCACAGGCTGGTGTCCTTGGCGCTGACAGCCTTGTACCAGTAGGAAATCTCCCCCTTGAGGCGGTCCAGCATCGCGCCCTGCTGGCCCCCGTTCATCTGCCAGCGACGGTTCAGGTACGTCTGCGCGCGGGTCCCGTCGTGCACCAGACGGAGACAATGGCGGCCGGTGTGCGCGTCGGCATCGGTCAGAGCGCCACCAACCACCTCCCAGTCCACCGCGTTGCCCTTGAGGCGCGGGTCGAGGTCACCGTACTGGCTCTTCCAGCCCAGGCCCTGCCAGCCGTCGCCACTGTGGCAGCGGGAGATGAACATCTGCACACCCGCGGTAGACATGTCATCAAGCATCCGGACGGGCCAGTCCCCCGACCACGAGATGTTGGGCAGGTCGGTGTAGGCCACACGGGTAAGGTCCTGGAACCACTGCGGCGTGGGCGGGCAGCCTGCTTCATCGGCTGTAGCGCAGGCAGCCGCCAGCAGCGCAGCGATCCCCGCCCACGCGAGCAGTTTCGTCACATGTCTCACGCGCCCGTGCCCCTCTCCCCTATCTCCCGACCTCTATATCTTCCCCCACGGGTCCTTCGGCGGGATGACACAGCCTGCACCGAGCGTCTGCTTCGGTTCGCCGGTGAACTTCAACTCAATGGGCGTGCACAGCTTGTCGGGCGCGTCGGCCGGAACGCCCTTGAGCAGCACCCGGTCCTTGTCCTGTACGACCTTGAGCTTCTTGCCGCCCATGATCTTCGCCGACTCAATCGTGCAGTGCAGCCCGCCGATGGAGAAGTCCTGCCCCGGCCAGCGGTTGACGTGGTAGAAGAGCGTATCGCCCTTGCGGGTGAAGGCGCCCAGGAAGCTCCACTCCTGCTGCATCGGGTCGGTGGCCGAGTAGATGCTCTCGCCGTACTTGTCGAGCCACTTGCCGACCTGCTTGAGGATCTTGGGCTGCGGATCGGGGATGACGCCCTCGGGCGAGGGGCCGCAGTTGAGCAGCAGGTTGCCCCCGCCGGCCGCAACCTGCCGCAGCATCCCCAGCACCTGCCGGGGTGTGCGGTACTCCGGCTCGATCGGTCCGTAACCCCACGAGCCGTTGAAGGTCATGCAGGCTTCCCACGCGCGGGTCTCGGCGACAATGTGCTCTTCGGGCGTGCCGAAGTCACCAGGGATCTGGTTGCGGTTGTTGATGATGATGTCCGGCTGCAGCTCATACACCATCGCGTTCATCTTCTCGGACTCCCAGCCCTCGGCATCCAACGGCCAGGAGACGTCGTACCACATGATGTCAATCTTGCCGTAGTTGGTGCACAACTCGCGGATCTGCCCGTGGATGAAGTCCACGAAGCGCCGGCGCGACTTCTCGTTGAGCTTGCACTTGGCGCCGTCCGGGTGGTGCCAATCCATCAGAGAGTAGTAGAAGCCGACCTTGAGCCCTTCGGCGTGGCAGGCCTCGACGTACTCGGCGACGAGGTCGCGCTTGGGCCCGCGCTTGGCGGCGTTGTAGTCGGTCAACTCGCTGTCGAAGAGGCAGAAGCCCTCATGGTGCTTGGTGGTCATGACCATGTAGCGCTGCCCGGCCTTCTTGGCCAGCTTCGCCCACTTGCGCGCCGGCCACGGCCCCGGCTTGAAGCTGTCGGCCAGCTTCTCGTACTCCGCGACTGGGATGCGCTCGCGGTTCATGACCCACTCATGGCGCCCCAACTGCGAGTACAACCCCCAGTGAATGAACATCCCGAACCGCGCGTCCCGAAACCACGCCAGACGACGTTCGCGATCCTGCTCGACGGTGAGTTGCTGCTTGGCTGGCGCCTGCTTGGCTGGCATGTCTGACCACCTCTCAAGGCATCTCTTGGTCGGGGGTTGAAACCCCCGCCGATGGGAACCGTCCCTCCGGGACGGTCGTCTTGCTGACTTGACTAGACTCTGCCCTGTTGCACGATCTCCGCCACGAAGTCGAGTAGCTTCTCAAAGGACGGATGCTTGGGTGGGGCTGCGTTCCACTCCAGCGCAAAGCGCGCGTGGATGTTCCACTCATGCTGGTAGCGCGCGATCTCTTCCTTGATGGCCTCGTGGTCCACCTCGTCCAGGTCAAAGCGCCGCGGGCAGAGCGTGCCCTTCTTGTGCTTGACGACGTCGCCCTTGTCAGTGAAGGGATACACACGGCAAGTGCCGGGCCGGATACCATAGATGCCGCAGCGCCGGTGGCCCCCGATATCCATCAGGAACGAGCAGCCCCGGTCCTTGTTCTCCGGCGGCAGCAGCGCCAGCGCGATCGGCTGCTGGCGGATGCGGAAGGCGTAGGGGCGCTCCTTCGGGTCGTCGTCCACGTAGCGCGCCAGGAAGTCGTGCACGGGAATATGCAGCGCACGGTGGATGCGGGCCACGTCCACAACATTCAGCGTCACTGCCAGGTCATCGCAACACGATCCCGGGCATAGCTTGCAGGGGTTGGGGTGGGTCTTGGGCATGGGTGTGGTGTAACGATCCTCACGATAGTGACGGGACGACCTGCGCCCTCGCGTCAGCGACAATGCTCTCCACGGCCCGCTTCTGTTCATCTGTCAGCGGGCACTGATTCTCGGCCACGGCCGCGACGCGCCTCGCCTTCGCGCGAGCGTTCTCAAGGAAGGTGTGCGGGTCCTGCGCCCAGGCCATCGGCACGCGCCGGTCGAGTAACTCGGGCAGCCACAGCTCCTCGCGGAAGTGCCGCGCCGTGTGCTCCTGATTCAGGAAGTACGCGCCTTTCGGGGCGATCGCGCAGATGACCTCCTCCGCCAGCTTCTCCGCGTCCACGGCAATCCCTTGCAGCAGCCGCTCGAAGTAGCCCATCAACTCGAGGTCCACCATGAGCTGCGTGAGGCTGCCGATGTCCGAGAAGGCCGTGACGCCGAGCGAACCCCAGC
>CAZZDO010000026.1:0-18869 GCA_964653205.1 uncultured Armatimonadia bacterium
CAAGGAAGGCACGATCGTCACGTTGCCGCTACCCTTGATCCTACCCCCCTCGCCCCTCGTTCTTGTCCCCTCCTGCCCGCTGTGCTATACTCCTCCCGCTTTGACGGCCACTGGCCGCCCCCAATGACCATTTCGAACGGAGATGTCTTCCCATGACCGATCGTGGCATCCGCCTGCTGCAACGCCTTGCCTTCTACATCGATCCCCGCGATCTGGCGGGGGAACTGGCCGCGCTGCGCACTGAACAGCACGCGTTGTACCGCGCTGTGAACTCGGACGCGGCCAAGCACGAGGTCCTCGAGCTGCTGGCCGAGAGCGCCATTGACCTGCGCTCCGTGCTGCCTGAGTGGCACCTGAAGGACACGTGCCGCCATGGCGATCTGGCGGTCACTGACGAGCAGCTTGCCGCCGAAGCCGCCGAGAGCCTGGCGCTGGTGGGGCAGTTGGGCGGGCACGACATCGCGACGGCCGCCCAGGCCAAGATTGACGCGATCGCGAAGAGCAATTTGGCCAAGCTCACCCGCATGAGCATGGCCGGGGAGTGCAACACCTGGTGGGGCAACGACTTCGCCTCCGGCCTGCGCGAGTCCATGCGCAAGGGTGGCGCGATGTGCACGACCAACCCACAGCTCGTGAACATCGCCCGCGAGGAGCAGCCCGAATACTGGACGCCGATCCGCGACTCGCTGCAGCACCGCTACCCCAACTACAGCCCCACCCAGCTCGCCTACGCCATGACCATCGAGGTCGTGCTGTACAACGCGCGGTTGCTGCGCCCGATCTGGGAACTCACCGGCGGGGCGATGGGCTATGTCTCGCTGCAGCTATCCCCGAAGATGGCCTTCGACGCCGAGACGATGGCGACCGAGGGCAAGTGGGTGTGGGAGCAACTGACCCACGGCCTGGACGGCACCCCCAACTGCGTCTTCAAGCTGCCGGGCACCAAGGCCGGGATCGAGGCCTGCCAGGAGCTGACCTCCGGCGCGCGCGGTGTCAACATCACCGTCAACTTCTCGCTGCCCCAGCAGATCGCATTCGCCGGGGCCATCGAGACCTACAGCACCGCCCCGGTGTCCTACCGCACGCAGATGGACGGGCGCGTGGACGACCCCATCGGGGACGAACTGAAGGACGCCGGCGTCGCGGACTGGGAGGAAGTCAAGACGTGGGCGACAACGGCCATCCGCCAGCGCGAGTACCGGATGCTGTGCCTGCCGCCGACCGAGGGCGGCCTGGGCTTCACCAAGTCCATTCCGCTGCCGGCGTCCGGCCGCGGACCGTGGAACATCTCCCGCTCGATCACCAGCGGCCCGGTGCCGATCTTCCTGACGGTCTTCCCGCCGCGGCAGGAGGAGTTCGACGCCGAGGCGCGCGAAATTGACCCCAATGGCATGTGGGAGCCCGTGTCCTGCGACACCATGGAGAAGCTCTACAAGAGCCAACTCTTCCGCATGGCCTACGAGCCCGACGGCATGACCGTGGACGAGTTCGACACCTACCTGCCGGTCACGAAGACCCTGACGGGCTTCTCCGAGCAGTACGACAAGTTCGTGGAGTGGGTATCGGCCACGTAGCGGCGCGATTCATCGCGCCGGGCCTGAGAATCAGTGGGGCCGCCTCAACCGAGGCGGCCCCATTTCTGTGCGGCTCTGGCGAACTCTCTGGCAATCAACTCACCTGCGGCCCGCGAATCGCCCGGAAGAACGCGATCAGGATGATCGCGCCCGACAGGGCCACGACAAGGCTCCAGAGGTTCAGGCCGGTGATGGAGTTCTGTCCGAAGAGGCCGAACAGGAAGCCGCCCAGCAACGCCCCGATGGCCCCGATGATGACGTTCATCACGAAGCCCTGACGCTCACCCATCACCAGCGACGCAATCCAGCCCGCGAAAAACCCGAGAACGAGATACACATAGAGCGACATGACAGTGAAGCCTCCGCTATGGCCCTCCCTGACGCGCCAGGCCTAGCGGCTGCGTGACGACTACTGCGGCGCCCACTCCGCCGCCGAGTCCACGCTACGAAGAGTCTTCCCCCGCCCCAGCTTGCCGTAAACCTCTGCCGTCCATTGATAGGCCGCGGGGATGGCGCCGAGGAACGTGATCGGCCGGGGGTACAACAGCGCCAGGTTCTCGGGCAGGTCGCCCGTCGGCAGGATGTCCAGGAACTCCGGCGTCTCCGGCTCCCGGTGCGTCTCCGGCGGGTCGGCCAGGATGACCTCGGCCACCAGTTCATCCATCAGCGCCGCATAGATGGCCAACACGGCCGTCCGGCCCGCGCCGTAGAGGCTCACCGGCACGCCGGGGAACTGCTCGCGCAGCACCGCCATGGCCTGCACGAGGTCGTACGTCTGTCGCTCGGGGAGCGTGACGCCCAGCAGCGGGTACACGCGCCGCATGGTCCACGCATAGCCCGGACCCACGGAGCTGACCCCGGTGTTGCGCACCTCGACACCGACCGTGCCCACATTCGCGGGCAGGCCGGGCCGACTCCCCGAGGCCCCCGCGAAGCCGGTGCGGGCGTCCTCGGGCAGGGCGAAGACGACGAGGTGATCGAGGGGCTCGTTCTGCGCCGGCAGAGACAGGCGCAGGCGGATGACCGTGTCGTCGTCGGTGCGGACGACGATGGTCCCACAGCGGCGGCCGGCGAAGCCGTCATCGCGCATCTCCAGCACCTGCGGGGCGGGCAAGTCCGGCATGTACCGGAAGGTCGTCGCGCACAGACGGCTGAGGCGCTCCGCCTGCACGTCACCCCACTGGCCCTCGTCCACGACCTCCGGCCGCGACGCCTCGCTCACCAGCAGCGTGTCAATGCGCTTCATCGCGTCGTCTTCCGGAAGCTTCCCGCCGAAGACCAGCAGGTTCTCCTCCGGCTCGACGAAGTCCGTCACGTTGTCCGTGACCGGCGTGTCGTCGCCCTTGAGGTGGTGGTTGAACCACTGAAAGATCGCGCGGTTGAGCTTGGGCGTGTAGCCGTGCGGCGTGAGATCCTCGACGAGCCGCACCTGGTCCGCGATCCCGAGCGCAGCGTACTGGTGATGAATGCGGTGCAGGGCCTGGCGGAAGCCGTGGGGCCGCCAGAGCACGTCCTCGGTCCCGGCGGCGCACAGCAGCGCCCGCGGGGCGATGAGCGCGCCAATGTCCGCCGTGCACCAGCGGTACAGGTTGATCCAGAAGGCGCAGTCGCAATGACCGTCGGTGGCGCGGTCGGTAACGATGTGCTCGATGGAACCTGTCTGACAGACCGGCACGACGACCCGTGCGCGCTCGTCGGCCGCGCCGAGGAACCACGAGATCGCCCCGCCGCCGCTCAGCCCCGTCACGCCCATCCGCCCGCCGTCCACGTCGTCCCGGCTCTGCAAGTAGTCGAAGGCCCGCATCCCGTTCCACACTTCCGCCCCGGCGGGCGTATAGCCGCGGCTGTACCAGTCCCAACGCCCGTGCGTATACGTCCCGTGGTGGTCGCTCTGCGACTCGCCCTGCTCGATGGTGTCGAGCACCAGCGCGACATAGCCATGCTGGGCGAAGTAGCGCGGGTGGGCCTGGTAGGTCGGCGCGACCTTGCCCTTGGTGTGGCCGCACAGGTACAGCACGGCCGGCAGGGGCTCCGTGATGTGCGCGGGACGATACAGATTGCCGGGCACGTACGCCCCCGGGACGCTCTGGAAGTGCAGCTTCTCGACGATGTAGTCCCCGCGCTCCAGCGTCCCGGTCACGGTGACCTCCATCGGCGTGCGTTCAGGCAGGGGCGACAGCCCGAGCATCTCCAGCCACCGCTCGCGGCGCTCCGCGACGGTGGCCTCCCACCGCTCGGGCGAGAGCGGGTGGGCGAGCGAACTGCTGGTGATGGCACGGGCTTGTTGGCACAGGGCGTCGTAGAGCATGGTGGTCCTCTTCGTCGGGGTTCGGTCGGGGGTTGAAACCCCCGCCTTCCAAGAGCGTCCCTCCGGGACGCCGTCTTCCCCGTCCCGGAGGGACGGTTCTCATAGCCGGGGGTTTCAACCCCCGGCACGAATGGGCGGGTGGCTAGATCCGAACCCGCAACCCGTCGTACGCCAGCGCCACCGGCGGCGCGGCGTGCTGCGACAGTTCGTCATGGATCGGCGCGTGATGCAGGCTGACGTGCGTGGCCAGGCAGGGCGCGTCGGCCGGCAGCAGGCCCCGGCCGATCAGCTCCTCACGCAGGCGCAGGAAAGTGGGCCAGTTCAGGTGCTGGGTCAGGTAGCCGGGCGGCAGGTCGCTCTCGCCACACAGGCCGAAAGTCGCCTCGATGACGGCCGCGACCAGCTTCCGCGCGGCGAGCAGGTCCCACGTCTCCGGCCGCGGCCAGCCCGTGTCGGTGGCGTACAGCAGCCACCCGCCCGGCGCGCCGATGAGCCAGTTGAGCGTCGCTTCGCCGGGCACGTCGTGGTTGGCAGGCACGGGCACACACGGCCGCCCGAGCACCTCCACCTCGCAGCCGGGCGTCACCTCATGCAAGTCCAGCCGCCCGGCCAGCGGCGCGAGCATCCCGACCGCCCCGCTGTTGCCGTAAACGGGCAGCGGCCCGCGGTCGGCCGGCCGCGCCTGCACCAAGTCCGCCACGGCCCGCAGGTCCAGGTGGTCCTCATGGGAGTGGGTGATGATGAGAGCGGCGATTTGCGCGGGGGGCACGTCGAGTTCAGCCAGCCGCCACGGCACGGTCGGCCCGCAGTCCAGCAGCAGGCGGCCGTCGAGTAGCAGACTGGCATAGTGGCGCAGGTTGCGCCCGCCCAGGCGGCGGATGGCGCGGCAGCGGAGGCAGTCACACTTCAGCGCGGTCTCGACGTCCGCGGCGGCGGTGCCGACGAAGAGCAGGTCCATGAGGCCGACGGTTCGCGGTCGGCGGCGGGGTGTCCTGCGTGCCGGCCGGGTGGACATTGGAGCGCGGGCTTTCCAGCCCGCGTATTGCACGACCAAGGCGCGGGCTGGAAAGCCCGCGCTCCCACGGCACGCAGGTCCCTTTGCGCCGCGACGTGAACTTACCGCTACTGCCGGAGACACGGAGCTTCCCATGCGCCGGATCGCCATCTTCCTGACCGTTCTGCTTGCCGTCGGCCTTGCCTTCGCCCAGGTCGTCGAGATCCCCGTCACCGAGGCCTGGCCGGCGTATCCCCAGTGGTCCCCCTATGACAAGGCCGAGCAGTACAGCGCCGAGAAGGGCGACGGCTTCATCTCCTTCAAGGCCGCCGGCGGGAAGGGCACGATGGTGTGGGTGCGGCACTTCGACCCCGTGCTGGACCTCAAGGGCCGGCGCTACGTCACCTTCCGCTACCGCCTGATGAACACCGACCCGAAGCTGTTCTCGTACACGGTCTACTTCGCCGACAAAGGCGAGGGCGGGATGCTCGCGCGCAACCTGATCTTCGGCGCCGAGAATCTTCTGCACGACGGGCAGTGGCACACCGCCCGCACGACGCTGCAGGACTTCGACACGGTCCAGACGGTGGCGCTGCGGCTGCGGGCCCTCGAAGGCCAGGAGGGGCGTCTGGATGTCGCCTGGCTGAAGGTGTCCGACAAGCCCCTGCCTTCCTCGCTATCGGAGACGCTCGCCTGGCAGAACGGCCGCCAGGGCGCGGGCGAGCCGCTGGCGCTGCCCCTGCAGACCGACCTGGCGCAGGTGCGCAAGGACCTCGACTTGGAGGATTGGTTTGGCGAGGCGAACGTCACCAGCTACGGCGTGAACTTCCGCGTGCCGGTGGGCGGGCCGGCGGCTGTCACGACACCGGTGCAGGAGCGCGGGGAGACGACCGTGCCAGCTGGAAGCTGGCGCTCCTACGGATCGGCGCTGGGCTTGCTGATCGCGGCGAAGTTCCCGCCGCAGATGCTCGGCTACAGCGGCTGGGAGCCGGCGGACATGACCGACCGGCCCGAGCAGTTCATCGTGCGCCTGGCCTATGAAGACGGAACCGTTGACGAGCACGTGCCGTATTGCCTGGGCCAGAAACGGAACGGCATGTGGCGGGGGCTGAACGCCTACGCGGTGCCGTTGCAGCAGGGCAAGGCGCTCAAGGAGCTGCGGCTGTATGACGGCATGAGGACCTCGTCGTTCCATCTCGTCGCCGCGACCGTGTGCCCGCAGGCCCTCGCGCCGGAAGTCGCCGGGCCGCCGCTGCGGACGCCGCCGGGGGTCTACGCGGAGTTGGAAGTCGGCAACGTCGTGAAGATGCTCACCAGCGGCGCGGTCCACAACGGCGCCCCGTTCTTCTCCGTCACCAGCGAGGGCAAGACGTGGGCCAGTGACACGTTCAAGCTCACCGGCCAGACCCAGAACCAGGCCGGGACCGAACTCACCTTCGCGAACGCCGAGGCGCAGCTCGAGGCGCGCCTGCGTCTGCAGCAGCTCCCCGGTCCGCCGCAGGCCGTCCAGTTCAACCTCAGCCTCCGCAATCTGGCCGCGCAGCCGCGCACCTTCGACGTCATCTGCCCGCAACTGCGCACCACGGCTGAGCCCGCTGATGACCCGTGGTACTTCATTCCGTATCAGTGCGCGGTGTGGAGCAATAAGGACACGACCTTCGAGGCGCCCTACAGCGGCCACCTGCCGGTGCAGTGGATGGACTGCTACAACCGTCGCACGGGTGGCGGCCTGTATCTGGCAACCCGCGACCGCGACCTGCGCCAGCGCTACCTCCAACTCATCAAGAGGGGAGTGAACACCACCCTCCGGATCGAATACCGCTTCAACCCGCCACTCGCGCCGAACGAGTGGGTGCAGTATCCGACCACCGTCTTTGGCACCCATCCGGGCGACTGGCGTGTGCCGTGGGCGGAGTACAACAAGTGGTTCAAGTCCTGGTACAAGCCCGCCGTCCCGCGCCTGCCGTGGTACCGCGACGTGTGGAACTTCCGCACGTGGTGGACGCACACCATGGGTGTGAGCAAGGACCGCTGGAAGGACTGCAACCTGTTTGACGCCGACCAGCAGGAGTACCAGACCGACAAGTTCGTCGCGCGTGACCGCGAGCAGTTCGGCGGCATAGACATGATCCACTTTTTCGACTGGCGCATCTCCAAGCAGTTCGGCCTGTGGGGGGATTACAGCCACTACGAGGAACTCGGCGGGCTGGACAAGTTCCGGGGGATGATCCACCACCTACAGGGCAAGGGGATCCGCGTAGGGCTGTACCTGGACACGTACCTGTGCAGCCGCAAGTCGCTCATCGGCCAGGCGCACGGGGAGGAATGGGCCGCCTTCGACCAGGCTGGCCACGTGCGCACCGGCTACAGCCAGCCGGATGACCCAATGCTCAACCTGTGCGTCAACCACCCGGGCTGGCAGGACTACCTGGCGCAGACGTGCGCCCGCGTGGCGCGCGAGACGGGCTGCGACGGCATCTATCTCGATGAGGGCATGAGCGACTACCAGGGGTACTGGTGCTGGCGCAAGGACCACGGCCACCCCGTGCCCGGCGTCAACCAGGTGGGGCTGTTGGAACTGTGCAAGAAGGTTCGGGCGGCGCTGCCCCACGACGTCGCCTTCTACACCGAGTGGGTCCCACCCGACGCCCTGATGCCCTATCTCGACGGCGCCTACCAGGCCGGCCTGCGCTTCTCGGACCCGCAACTGTCGCCGGGCTTCCTGCAAACCGCGCGCTTCGCCTTCCCGGACTTCCGCGTGCTGACCATCAGCAACGGCGGGAGCATGTATGACGGCATTTGGGAGGGCATGAAGTACAGCCTGTTCTCGGGCGTGCCGCTGTACTCGCTGTCGTGGGGCCATGACGAGGAGTGCCTGCCGGTCTTCCGCAAGTACAGCGCGATCCTGCACGAGTACGGCGCGGAGTTCAACACGATGGCCCCGCGGCCGTTCGTAGACACCGAGGAAGCCGAGGTCTACGCCAACGAATTCCCCGGCGCCAAGCGCACGGTGTGGACGCTGTTCAACGGGCGCTACGACACCTGCAGCGGGCCGGTCCTGAAGGTGAAACACGTGGCGGGGGCGACGTACCAGGACGTGTGGACCGGAAAGGCAATACAGCCGCAGATCGCGCAGGGGATGGCGACGTTGGGGACCACACTGGGCCCCCGCGGCGTTGGAGTCATTGTACAGACCAGGAAGTAGGTGCGCTATGGCTTTGGACCTGTTACTGGCGTTGTGCGCCGTGGTGGCGCTGTTGACGGTGGGGGAGGCAGTGGCCGACCCGCTCGACCCCGCGCGCGTGGCCGCCGTCGCCGAGATGCTGCCCGACCAGCCGGTGGGGCTGGGGAAGCCCCTCTCCGACCGCGCGGCCTGGCAGGGCCGGGACATCCCGGGGGGAGTCGAACGCTATCTCACCGAGCCCCTGCCCGAGCAGCCCGACGAGCTCTTCCTCGAGTTCTCGAAGACCGGCAACCGCACGCACTGGCAGAACGTCTCCGGCAAGCGCCGCGGGCGGCTGGCCCCGCTCGTGATCGCCGAGTGCGTCGAGAACAAGGGGCGCTTCCTGCCGGCCCTCGAGGCGCTCATTCAGGCGCTCTGCGTCGAGAAGACGTGGGTCATGCCCGCCCATGACAGCAAGCTTACGAACTTCAAGGGCGAGTCCGTGGACATTGATCTGGCCTCCTCGGCGCTGGGCTGGGCGCTGGCGACAACCGACTGGCTGCTGGGGGAGAAGCTCACGCCCGCCACACGGCAGCTCCTGCGCGAGCGCGTGGACCACTTCATCCTCAAGCCCTACCGGGACATGTACACCGGCCAGCGCCCGCCCAACTGGTGGATCCTCACGACGAACAACTGGAATGCGGTATGCCTCGCGGGTGTGACCGGCACGGGGCTGGTGATGGTCGAGGGCAAGCAGCAGCGCGCGGAGTTCGTCGCCGCCGCCGAGAAGTTCTCGCAGAACTTCCTGAAGGGCTTCACGCCTGACGGCTACTGCTCGGAGGGCCTCGGCTACTGGAACTACGGCTTCGGGCACTTCATCCTGCTCAGCGAGACGGTGCGGCAGGCGACCGGCGGGAAGCTGGACCTGCTCGCCCGGCCCGAGGCCAAGGCCCCCGCGCTGTTCCCGACGCGGATCATGGTGGACGATCAGGTTGGCCCGGCCTTCGCCGACTGCGGGACCACCGCCCGCCCCGCGTCCAGCAGCATGTACTACCTGAACCGGTACTTCCAGTTGGGCTATGCGCGCTGGGACAGCCTGACGGCGGGGCAGATGGGTGGCAGCCTGTTCGAGCAGATGCTCTTCAGCTTCCCCAACAAGGCCTCCGAGATGCCGGCCACTCGCGCGTCGGGGACCGACGCGCCTACGCGGCCGCTCCGCGACTGGTTCGGTGATGCCGGCATCCTCGTGGCCCGGCCCGCGGGCGACCCGACCGACAAGCTGGCCATTGCGCTCAAGGGCGGCCACAACAACGAGCACCACAATCACAACGATGTGGGCTCCTACACGGTGTTCCTGGGCAGCCGCATGCCGCTGCTGGACCCGGGGGCGGAAGTGTACACGCGACGGACCTTCAGCAGCAAGCGCTATGACAGCAAGCTGCTGAACTCGTTCGGCCATCCGGTGCCGCTCGTGGCCGGGAAGATGCAGCGCCCCGGCGGGGACGCGAAGGCTGAGATCCTGGCCACCGACTTCAAGCCCGAGCAGGACACAATCCGCATGAGCCTCAAGGCGGCCTACCCCGTGCCGGAGCTGAAGACGCTGGAGCGCGCGTTCGTCTTCTCCCGCGCCGGGCAGGGCAGCCTCACCGTCACCGACACCGTGGAGCTGACCGCGCCGCAGACGTTCGAGACCGCGCTGATCGTCCGCACCGGCTGGCGTGAATTGCCCGACGGCAAGCTGATGGTCTACGACATGGACCAGGCCGTGCAGGTGGAGATCAAGGCCACCGGCGGCGAGATCGAGATCGTGCCCGAGCAGATCAACGAGGAGGCCTCCGAGCACCCGATCCGCCTTGGCTTGCGGCTCAAGCAGCCGGTCACGACGGCGACCATCGAGGCCATCATCAGACCGCTGGCGATGCCGCAGGGCGCCGGCGTGCTGCGTAACGGCGACTTCGAGTTGGGCAGCTTCGGCTGGGACCTGCGCGACAGCATCAGCTCCCTGTCCACCGAACAGGCCGCCGGCGGGACGACCTCGCTGAAGATCGCGGATGACAAGAAGGACACCGGCTCGAATGTGAACTCGGGCATGATGCCCGCCCAGCCCGAGACCGGCTACGTCCTGAGCGGCAAGGTCTTCCACGTTACGGGCAGCGGCATTGGGATGTACATCAAGACCTACGACGCGGACGGCAAGCAGTTGACCGAGGCGGACGACAAGGGGAACATCGCCCCGGTCGGCAGCCTTTCCGGCGCGGCCGGGCAGTGGGTGGACTTCCGCTATCCCTTCCGCACCCCCGCCGGGACGGCGCGGATGCAGCTCTGGATTCACAGCTACAACGGGGCCGTCGTCGAGGCCCATCTGGACGATCTGAAGGTGGAGGCACAGTGAGATGATCCGACTTGCCTGTCTAGTGCTCGCGCTTATCGGGGGGGCGACGTTGGCCGCCGGGGATATGAACCTGTACGTGGCCACCGGCGGCAACGACGCCTGGTCCGGCAAGCCCGAGAAGGCCAACGCCGCCAAGACCGATGGCCCGCTGCAGACGCTGCAGGCCGCGCGGGACAAGGTGCGGCAGCTCCGCGTCGCCAGCCCCAACGAGCCGATCCACGTCATCTTGCGCGGGGGCACGCACTACCTGCCCGAGACGCTCGTCTTCGGCACGGAAGACAGCGGCACGGCCGCCGCGCCCGTGACGTGGCAGGCCTATCCGGGCGAGACGGTGCTGATCAGCGGCGGCCGCCCCATCACCGACCTCAAAGAGACGAAGCTGGACGGCCTGCGGGCGTGGCAGACGACGCTGCCGGCCGTCAAGTCGGCCGAGTGGAACTTCCGCCAGCTCTTCGTCCAGAAGCAGGGCGAGAGCTTCTTCATGCGGCGCTTCCGCCCGCAGAAGGGGATGCTCGTGGTCGCGGGGCTCACGTACTCCCCACAGCGCAAGAGCATGGCCCACCGCGCCGCCCAGCAGGACTTCATCTTCTTCCCCGGCGACCTGCAGCAGTTCGCGAACCTCTCGGACGTCGAGGTCGTGGCCCTGCACTCCTGGAGCGCCTCGCGCCTGAAGATCAAGGACCTGGACCTGCAGAACAACATCGTCACGTTCACGTCTGTCCCGACCTTCCGCATCGGCACCTGGTACAAGGACGAGCGCAACCCGTACACCGTCGAGAACGTGCGCGAGGAGCTGAAGCAGCCGGGCCAATGGTACCTCGACCGCCCCACAGGCGTGCTGACTTACCTGCCGCTGGCGGAGGAGAAGCTCACCAACACCACGCTGGTCGCGCCGCTGCTGGAGAAGCTGATCGTCCTGAACGGGGACCCGGAGAAGGGCCCCTTCGTCGAGCATGTACGCTTTGAGGGCCTGCGCTTCGGGCAGAACGAATGGCCCGTCCCGGATGCGGGCTATGACACCTCGCAGGGCCAGCCGCAACTCCCCGCCGCTATCGAACTGACGGGAGCGCGGTTCTGCGGGCTGGAGAAGTGCGTCGTGGCCAACACCGGCGCCTACGGCGTGTCGCTGGGCCTCGGCGGCGAGCAGTGCTTCGTGCGCGGCTGCTTCCTGTACGACCTGGGCGGGGGCGGCGTGAAGGTCGGCGTGCACACGATGAACCAGCAGGCCCAGCCGCCGCTGCTGCCCGTCGGCAACATGGTCGAGAACAATCTCATCAGCCACTACGGCGTCGTGCACTACTCGGCCAACGGTATTTGGGCCGGGATCGTGCGCGACACGAAGATCCGGCACAACGAGGTGCGCCACGGCCCGTACACCGGCATCGCGTGCGGCTGGAACTGGTCGCCGACGCCGACCTCGGCGGGTGGGAACGTCATCGAGGCCAACCACGTGCATCATGTGATGGACCTCGTGCAGGACGGCGGGGGCATCTACACCCTCGGCCGCCAGCCCGGCAACATCATCCGCGGCAACCTCATCCACGACAACCACCGGAGCGCCTTCGCGTGCGCCGACGGCCAGTGCGGCCTGTACTTCGACGAGGGCAGCACGGGCTTCCTCGTCGAGGACAACATCGTCTATGACGTGGACTGGAACAACTCCGAGATCGCCCAGAACCGCAACACGGTTAGCGACCACACGATCCGCAACAACAGCCTGGGCGTCAAGCCCGACGACCCGCAGTTCCCCAAAGACATCGCCGCGCAGGCGGGCGTGGAGCAGGCCTGGGCGGACGTGGCCTTCCCCGTGCGCCTCACGCCCAACCCGGTGTACGCGATGCAGTGGCCGACCCTCCCGCCGGTACCGCACAGCCTCGACCTGACCTTCGAGGACGTGCCGGTCGGGCACATGGCGCGCCGCTGGAGTCTGGCCGGGGCCACGGAGGGCGCGACCTTCGCCGTCACCGATGAACTGGCCGCCGCCGGGCAGCGCAGCCTGAAGGTCACCGACAAGGCCGGCCTGCCCAAGACCTTCTACCCGTATGCCATGTACCGGCTGAACGTGACGCAGGGCGCGGTGGCGCTGGAGCTGGACTTCCGCCAGGGCGCCCCGGGCGGCGAAGCCTGCCTCGAGTTCCGCGACTACCAGGACAAGGCCCCCGGCGCCTTCAGCGTCGGCCCCAGCCTGACCATCACGCCCGAAGGCAAGCTCAACGCCGGTGGCAAGACGCAGGCGGAGTTGCCCGCCGGCCAGTGGAGCCACCTCAAGGTGACGTTCAGCGTCGGCCAGGGCGCCGCGAACGAATACGAGCTAACGGTCACGCCCGGCGGCGGGCAGCCGGTCACCGTCAAGCTGCCCTTCGTCAAGCAGGACTTCGCGGTCGTCACCGACCTGTATGTCATCTCCGGCGGTGACGCCGACGCGTCGTTCTATCTCGACAATCTGAAGCTGACCGTGCCGGAGTAGCGGCGCGATTCATCGCGCCCCTGCCGTCGCGAGTCGCGGGTGCCCCGCAGGGGCGGGGCCCCGCGACCGGCACGCCGAATGCCATGCCCCACACCCGCCTGACAACCGATCCGATCCCCGTCTATCACCTCGACTCCGGGCGTCCCGGCCCGGGGCTGCTCATCCACGCCGTGCGGCACGGCAACGAGCTGTCGGGGGCGGAGGTGGCGCGGCGGTTCGTGTTACGGGCGCGGCGCGAGCTGCAGCGCGGCCGCGTCGTCGTCGTCCCCGTCGCCAGTCCCCTCGCGCTCCATGCCCGGACGTACACCTACCAGCCGCCCGAGGGCCCGAACCAGGTCAGCCGCTGGCCGGGCAGGCCGGACGGCGACGACTCCGAGCGACTGATTCATCGCCTCCGCGAAGTGATTGATGAGCCCTCGCTGGACGTCTGTGTGGACATCCACTGCGGCGAGCCGGCCTTCGCCTCGTGGGCCATCGAGCGGATCGGCTACGCCCCGGCGCGGGAGCTGGCCGACCTGTGCGCCTTCCGCATCATCCGGCCGAGCGAGCCGATTGACTGGACGCCGACAGGGTACTTCAACAGCACCGGCCGCGCCGGGGTGACGCTCGAGCTGTCGGGCACATACGAAATAACCGAGCGGGAAGTACGGCGGGGCTTGCGCGCGTGCCTGAACATCGCGCGCCATCTGGGGATGATGCCCGGCGAGATTGAGCTGGACCCGCCGTCACTAAGGGTGGCGCCTGATGACCTCGTCCCTGTGAAGGCGGGAGAGAGTGGGCTCCATATGTCCTCGCGACCGCGGCCGGGCGACCTCGTGCGCGCGGGGCAGACCGTCTGCCGCCTGCTGCGCGAGCGCGACTGGCGCGCGACGGCGATCAAGGCCCCGGTCGGCGGCATCCTGCACACGCTGGGTCCGAACCGCCCCGGCGCCCACAACAACCTGCAGGCCCGCCATGCCTACGTCGAGCCGGGCGAGGTGCTCGCCCACATCGCCCCCCTGCCCTAGCCGCGCGCGCTACTGCCCGTACTCCAGCACCTTCGTCTCACCCTTGACGAACTCCAGCGTCACCTGCGGGCCCGTGCCCAGCGTCTTGCCGTCGAGCGCGTCGCGCACCGGGCCGGGCCGGCCGGTATGGATGGCCACTGGCCCCGCCTCGTGCGCCTGGATCGAGAGGTACCGCTCCGTCGCCCACACCGCCGAGTTATCCTCGGTGAAGACGTGCACCCCCGCGAGCTTCGCCAGCGCCCGCACGAGTTCCGGCGTCAGCGCCGGGACGCCGAGGAACACGTCCGTCCCCTGCGGTCCACGCCGCACGACGACCGCCGGTGAGCCGTCTTCATACGTGGCCCACGTCTCGGCCGGCGTAGCCGCGACGGTGAACAGCGGCTCGATGGGCGTCTTGGGCCCCCACTTGTTGGCCGCCTCCCAGCCCTCGGTCAAGCCCGCCTGCTTCCCGACCTCGGTCGGCGTGACCTTGACGAGGGCTGGCGGGAGCAGCTTGGCCTCAAAGCCCGTCACTTCCTTGATGCCCGCGACCTCGCGCCGGTCGGGGGTGATGTAGCCGGGGGCATAGCACCACACGCGGACCTGGGAGCGCCGGCTTCCAGCCGGCACATCAGCCTTAAGCCGTGCTCGTTCCGCCGGCGTCAGCGCCCACGCGGCGAGGAAGAACTGCAGCTTCGCCCGGACCTTGCCGGCGAGCGCGTCGTCGAGCAGATACTGCCCGTACGGCGCGCCACAGCGGCCCAGCGCGGCCCGCGAGTCGTAGATCAACGGCCGCGCACACGCCGCCGACCCGCCCGTCAGGTGGCACATGCTGTCCTCATCCAGGATTGCCGCGATGTCCGGCGTGAAGGGCTTCGTGCGCTTGGCCAGCGCCGCATCCACCGGTTGCAGGCGCACCATCTGCTCCCAGATGCGCGCATCGTTGAACCAGCCCTGGGCCGGCAGGTCCATCCACCAGGAGCCGAAGCCCCGCAACGCCTCCTGGGCCGTGTTGCGCAGCATCACCTGCTGCGTCTGCAGCAGGTCCACCAGCCCGCCCTCCTGCACGTGCTCCTGCTGACGCGGGTCCAGGAACGTGCGCGAGTCATCTTCATTGAGCCACAGGATGCCTGCCTGCATGACGCTCTCGGCGGCCGTCATGCACGGCGCGGTGCCCAGCCAGTCGCGATCCCAGTACGAGATCGGCGAGCAGAGAATGTCAATGTCCTTGCCCTGCAGGACCGTGGACAGCGCATAGTGGCCGCTGGTGGGCGCGCCGCTCTGCAGCGGCGGGAACTCGAAGAGATAGCCGTAGAAGAAGACGACGAGCTTCTGCCCGCCGGTGCCGCGGCGGCAGGCGTCGGCCATGGCGAGGACGTGCTCGGCCATCTCCTGCTGCTGGAAGCGCGCGAAGTCAATCAGTCGCCGCTCCGTCGCCGGGTCGCGCAGGAAGCCGTTGGGGTGCGCATAGCGTTCCTCCGCCGTCGGCGGCTCGGCGGTGTCAGCCTGCGGGTCGCCGTGGGCCTTCAGCCACTGCCGGAAGGCGGCCTTCGTGAGCGGGTCGTAGCCGCTGACGGGATGGCTCCACGAGTTGTAGTAGAACCACTCACCCGTGTTCTGCCCGCACGGATGGATGCCGGCGAAGTTGTCCGGGAAGGTCTCAGTGAGATGACGGCAGAGCTTCTCGAGGTGGGCGCAGACGTCGGCGCGGTAGACGCGGTCGGACACGCCGGAATGGTTGATGACTTGATCGCCGTCGTAGACCATGCGCCCCTCGGGGTGGCGCTCCAGCCACCAGCCCGGCGCGTCGGCGCCCACCCGCGGCACGAGCAGGACCTTGGGGTTGACGGCGATGATCTGCCGGCACAGCGTGTCCAGCGGCCGCCAGTCCTGCGGCTTCTCCGGTTCTTGCCAGCAGTTGGGCGCGGAGTAGGAGACGAGGTTGACGCTGGCATCGCGGGCCAGCGCGACCTGGCTCAGGAACGGCCCCGGCGGCCCGCCGACGTAGCTCCACACCCCGCCGAACACGTTGTAGAGCTGCGGGCGGATCATCGTCGCCGGGTCGGCCTTGGCGCGGAAGCTCAAGCGATAGGCCCGCCCCTCCTCGAACTTCAGCTTCATGCGGCTGTGGAAGTGGAAGTCCGGCCACTTGCCCCCGCCGGGTGGGTTGCTCAGCGTCACATGCAGCGCCCCGTCGGCCACCTCCCACTTGCCCACGGTGTTGGCCTCGGCAATCGGCCAGGTGCTCCAGTTGGCCGCCAGGCCCTCCGGCGTGGCGAAGCTGCCGGGGGGCATGATGTCCGCGCCGGTCTCCGCGTCCACGATGCGCACGTCGGCCAGCCACACCTCCCCGGGCGTCTGGTTGAAGCGGAAGTGCAGCGTCCCGGTGCCATCCACATGGCCGGGCTTGACCTCGAAGCTGATCTCCTGCCATGCGGGCTTGATGGCCACGGGACCGCTGTTCATCGAGCCCCAGAAGAAGCGCGGGGGGATGGGCTGGCCGTTCAGATGGATCTGCGGCCCGCCGGGGGTGTTCTGGACGCGGACGGTGACAGCGGGCCAGGCGAGCGTCACACACAGCAGGGCGAGTAGGAACAGGCAGAGGCGCAACATGGCCGGACCTCCGATCAAGAGTGCAGGATAGTTGCCGCGCAGGGCGGGGGACTCCTCCCTGGCGGACGCCGGAGGTGTTCGTGGCGAATCAGGGCCGACGCGTGGTGGTGTTGGAGTAGAGGATCTCAGTCCACCAGCACCTGCGGGCACAGACCCTCGACGCAACAACGCTCGTGCGCGGGCTTGCGGGCGCTGCAGACGCGCCGCCCGTGCCAGATCAGGCAGTGCGAGAAGCTGATCCAGCGTTCCTTCGGGATCAGCGCCATCAGGTCCCGCTCGATCTTGTCCGTGTTCACCGCCACCGTCTCCAGTTGCGGCGGCGTCAGCCCCAGCCGCACGGACAAGCGCGCCACGTGCGTATCCACGACGATCCCCTCCGCCAACCCGAACGCGCAGCCCAGCACGACGCTTGCCGTCTTGCGCGACACGCCCGGGAGCTGGATCAACTCGGCCATCGTCTGTGGCATCTTGCCCCCGAACTGCGCCAGCAGCATCTGCGAGGCCCCGATGATGCTCTTGGTCTTGTTGCGGAAGAAGCCGGTGGGGCGCAGGACTTGCTCCAGCCACGCCGGGTCGGCCTCGGCGAAGTGCTTGGGCTTGTTGTGGGTCTTGAAGAGGTCGGCGGTGACCTCGTTGACCTTCACGTCCGTGCATTGCGCCGAGAGGATCGTGGCGACGAGGAGTTCGAAGGCGGTGCGGTAGCGCAACTCGCAGGTCGCGCCGGGATATTCGGCGTCGAGCAACTCGGCGATCTGCAAGGCGCGGGCTTGTCTCTTGGCCTTGGATTCGCGCATATTGCACCTTCCACATGCCGCGTAGGTGCGCCGGTCCTCCGGCGCACGTCGGTTGCGTGCTGGCATCGGGTGCCGCCGGTCGGGGGTTGAAACCCCCGCCCTTCAAGAGCGTCCCTCCGGGACGCTTCTCGTCCGTCCCGGAGGGACGGTTTCCATAGCCGGGGGTTTCAACCCCCGGCCCGGCGCCGGTGCACACGGGTTGCCCGCACACCGGGTCCGCCCGCCGGAGGACCGGCGGGCCTACGCGAACAGTCTGGCCATCGCGATGAACGCCTTCAACCCCCACAGGTGGCACCACGTGTTCTCATAGTCGTTCGCCCCGGTGTACCCGTAGTTCACACCGATGGGGTACTTCGTCAGGTGGGTCTTCTCCATCCGGTCCAGCGTGTCGTCCACCCACTGCAGGACCTTCGGGTCGCCCGTAACTTGCCACGCCAGGCAGCAGGCCACGATCATCTGCATGTTGCGGTCGTAGACGACCGGCGTGCCCGGTTCGGTGGTGCCGCCGTCGCCGATGCCGGGGGGCTGCTTAGGGTCGGAGCCGTCGCGGACGTTGTGCCGCATCCACCCGCCATCGGGCGTGCGACTGTGGTCGGCCAGGAACTGCAGCGCCGCCAGCGCGTGGTCACGGAACCGGTGGTCGCCGTGCCGGTCCAGCCGCAGGCACGCCTGGATCATGTTGGCGTTGGTGTGCGTGAACTTGGTGGTGTACTTCGGCAGCGGCCCCCCCGCCTTGCCGTCAATGAACCAGCCGCCGTGTTCGCCGTCCCACAGCACCGCGTCAGTGTTGGCGACGACCCGCTGCGCCAGCTCCAGGAACCGCGGCTCGCCCAGGCACTCGTAGCAGTCCAGCAACTTGATGGCGAGATAGCCCGAGCCGTAGAGGTTCTTGCTGCCCTCAGGTCGGAACGCAGCGTCGGTGGCGATGATGCGGGCCAGCACCCCCTCGGCGATCTGGGGCCAGTTCCCGTGACGCCGGTAGTGCGTGTAGCACAGCAACCCGGCCACGTTGATCAGGTTGAACTCGGGGTAGAAGCCTTTCTCCCACACGCCGGTCTTGGTGGAGTACTTCAGGTAGAACCCCGGTCCGGCGGGGTCATAGCCGTTGCGGACGACCCAGTCGAGCAGGTCGCGGGCCTGGTCGAGCAGCGCCTTGTCCTGCCGCCCGCCCAGCTCGTACAGGTCCAGCTTCACAAGCGCGTAGTACGCCTGCTGCTGGGTGTGGAAGTTGCCCTCCCACGCGTCGGTGGGTTCGGGCTTGCCGAAACTGTTCTGGTGGATGGCCCGCCCGCCGAGCACGTCGTTGTACAGGTAGGCCTCATCGCAGGCGAGCATGTCCGTAAGGCGCTGGGTGATCCACTCGCGGGAATGACGCAGGGGCGGGTCCGCCGCGAGAAGCTGCGAGGCAGTGTAGAGCATGACGCAGATGAGGAGCAGGGGACGCATGGGTCTTCCTCCACAAGCGCAAACGGCGACGACCCGAAAGGTCGCCGCCGTGAGGTTCCCGCCGCCGCGTCTAGAATCCTGTCCGCTTCTCCCACATGGTCGGGTGGTCGAGGGGGTGCTCGTGCTTCATGA
>CAZZDO010000026.1:18969-22423 GCA_964653205.1 uncultured Armatimonadia bacterium
CCTGTCCGCTTCTCCCACATGGTCGGGTGGTCGAGGGGGTGCTCGTGCTTCATGACCGACTCGGCCACGCGGGCGAGGCCCTCGTCCAGCGAGACCTTCGGCCTCCCGAACAGACGCACCATCTCATCGGTCTTGGCCAACAGCGCCGTCTCGCCCGGCGTCCCGGTGAACTGCGGCTCCTTGCCCATCAGTCGCCCGAGCTTCTCGGCGATGGCCTGGACCGCCACCTTCTCAGTGCCGGTGAGGTTGAGGTACTTCGCCGGCACGGAGGCGACTTCGTGACTGCGGTACATGACGTCCATCAAGTCGTCCAGCCACATCACGTTCACGTAGGACGTCGTCAGATCAACCGCTTCGCCGTCCCGGACTTGCCGGGCGATGTCCACGGGTACGCCGAACTCGGTGTTGTAGCCGTAGAAGATGCGCTGGTTGACGGCAGGCGTGTTATTGCGGCGGGAGAAGTAGTCCACCATCCACTCGGCGCCCATGCGGGTAGTGGCGTAGAGGCTCGAGGCGCCGACGGGGTCGTCCTCGCTGCAGCCGTCCACCGTGTCGGGGTAGACGTTGCCGCTGGACGAGTACAGGACGCAGCCGCTGTCGTGGAAGTGCTCCATGACGCGGCCGGTGACGAAGACGTTCATGTTCACCGCGGCCGGGGGGTTCTTGCTGGAGCCGAACTTCAGGCCCGCCATGTGAAACACGATGTCGAACTCGCCGGGCACATCGTCCAGGGCGTTCCAGTCCGCGACATCACGCTTGTAGGTCGTGACGCCGAGCGACTGGAGTTCCTCCTCCTGGCCGGGCGTGCCGAACCGGGCGACCCCGGAGACGCTGTGGCCCATCTGGACGAGCATCCGCACCAGGTGCTTGCCGATCTTGCCGGTCGGCCCGATCATCATGATCCGTTTGGACAAAGAGAACCCACCTTCTGACGTAACACTACCCCCGCGGGAAGACGACAACCCCGCAGTCGCACCATCATAGCGTGCAATCGCAAGATCGGCAACAGTGTTTCACAAGCCGGTGGCCGTCCTGTAGGGCGGGGGCTTGTACCCCGCCCCTCCGTTTGGGTAGCGCGAATCGGGGCGGGGTCCAAGCCCCCGCCCTGCAGTTGCGCGACCCCAACTTCACAACTGACACATCCTCAGAGCGTGACACTCGCCCGCGCCGACCCCGCCTTCGGCGCCTTCGCCTCGACCGTCACCGTCGCCCCCGCCGGCCCGCGCACGAACCACTCCAGGTCCGCGTGGCCGGTCAGGGCCGGGAGGGACGCCACTTCCGTCAGGTCCGTGCGGGACAACAGCTCCACACCCTCGCCGAGGCTCAGGCGGATCGCGACCGGGCCGTTGGCCGCGATGCGGCTGCCGTGCTCCGTGACCTGCGTAGGCAAGCCGCCCGTGTTGGCGACCGTGGCCTGCAGGCGGAACACCTGCCCCTCCACCGGCGTGGCCGTGAAGCTGTGGATGGCGAGTTGCGGGTGGCGCCGGGCGTGCTCGACGATGAACTTGGCGCAATTACCGCCGATGGCCCGTAGCGCCTGCGGGGGCGGCGTGCCCCAGAACACCGACTTCAGCCCGCCGATCTCCACCGGCCCGAGCTGCGGGTGGTCGAACGGCTGCCAGTCCACGAAGCCGGGGTCCGGCTGGGCGTCAGCGTACTTGAGCACCTGCCGCATGAACACCACCTCGCGGGTGTGCTCGTCGGCGGCGAAATACTCCGCGGTGCTGATGCCGGCAGCGTTGTAGACACTGCCCAGCTCGATCTCGAACACCGACAGCCCCAGCCCGAAGTACCCCCAGTCGGTGAAGTGGCCCTTGAGCGAGATCGGCTTGTCCCTGTCGAGGCGGTAATCGCGGACGGCGCGGAGGCCGAAGCCCGTCAGCCGCGCGCCGATCTCACCGATCTCCTTCATCATGTGCACGTCGCCGGCGTTCATGTCGTCATCCGCTGTCGTAGCTGACGGGCGCAGCACCGCGTTGCAGCCGTTGTGGAAGCCCAGCATGGCGAAGATGTTCGGGTGTTCGCGCACCCAGTCGGCGATGGCCTTGAGTTCCGGGTTCGAGAACGCATGGTCCCCTGCGCCGTACTGCAGATGCTCGGGCTGCCAGTTGACGCCCCAGTTGCGGTTGAAGTCATGCCCGCGCACGGCCTCCTGGATCGCGCCGCCGTCGTAGTCCTCAATCATCCCCTCGCGCACCATGTGGTAGAAGGGCCCGCGGTCGCCGGGCTTGCGGCGGAGCATCAGGCGGCCATCCTCCTCATCGCAGCGGTACGTGCCGAAGGGGTCTTCCCAACGCATCGTCAGGATCATCCCGTCGCCGTTGAGGTCCTGGCCGATGAGGCCGTTCTTGCGGGGCCGATAGTCGTAGCGGCTGCGGATCTGCCCCGAGGTGGTCAGGGCGTACTCCGCCCCGTCGGGGTTGACGCGGGGGATGACGTAGAAGACGACCTCGGCCAGCAGATCGGCCGCTGCCGGATCGGTCAGCAGTTGCTCGATGAGCACCAGGGAGGCAGTCGTGCCCGACACCTCAACCGCGTGCACGTTGGCCTGGACGAGGTAGCCGGGCTTCGTCGCCGCGTCGCCGCAGGCCAAGTCGGTCACCTCGACCAGCCACTCCTCGCGGCCCTCGGCGGTCGTGCACAGGTTGTGCAGCTTGACCCGGTCCGGCGCGGCGGCCGCGACCTGGCGGAGATGCTCCGACAGGGCCTCATGCCGGTAGTACTCGTGGAACTGCACCTCAGGCAACGCAGACATGGACAGGACCCTCCGTGGGCCGGCAAACAACGGCGCGGCCAGTGGACACAGGTTCCCGCGTTCCAACGGCGAAACCTCCCCACATCGAGCCGCGTAGGCCCGCCGGTCCCCGGCGGGTGCATGGCGCGGATGGACAATGGCACATGCAACCCCAACGGCCACCCGAATTCATCCACGAGGTCCGCATCACCCGGGGAAGCCTGCCCCACATCGAGGAACCCGGCGGGACCTACTATGTCACATTGTGCCTGGAACGCCCGGCTGTCACGGTACTCTCGCAAGCTCCATCTGGCGGGATGCTGGTTGATGCGATCCGCTACCATGACGGCCAGAAGTACTATCTGTTTGACTACACGGTCATGCCTGACCACGTGCACATGATCCTCAAGCCGATACAAACGCGTCGGGGCTGGTACTGCCTCGCCCGTCTACTCTACAACCTGAAGCAGTTCACAGCCCGTGAGATCAACGGCATGCTGGACCGCGCGGGGCATGTCTGGCAGGCGGAGAGTCACGACCATCTTCTTCGCAAGCGTGAGGACTACGAAGAGAAGGCGAAGTACCTCTACAACAATCCGCATGCTAAGGGCTTGATAGACGACCCTTCCCAATGGCCGTGGTGGGGTAGGGGGTCGGGCGCGTACCTGTGATTGTGCGCCGGAGGACCGGCGCACCTACGCGAGCTGCCGTCCCGTGCGC
>CAZZDO010000027.1:0-5784 GCA_964653205.1 uncultured Armatimonadia bacterium
CACGAGTTCGCGCAAGGGAAGCCACTCGTCCTCCTTAGCGGGAACCACCTTCTGCACCTGCTTGAGAAGCACGGCCACAAGGCGCGCATTGACCTCAAAGAGGCCAAGCAAATACTGGCCGACAAGGAGAGAGAGGAAAGGGGGTAACGAGACTGCGGGTTCGGGACGAACCCGCCTACGCGCCTTACCCCGCCACCTCGGCCTCCGCCTTCTCCTTCGCCTTCTCCAGATCGAACTTCGTCACCTTGATCTCCCGCGGGACGGGGATCGGGTACTGGCGGTCGAAGCACGCCGTGCAGAAGTTCGTCTTCGGCAAGCCCACCGCCTTGACCAGGTTCTTGATGTCCAGGTATTCGAGCGAGTCGGAATTGAGGTGGGCGCGGATCTCCGGCACCGTCAGGCGCGCGGCGATCAGCTCCTTGCGCCCCGCCGACGTGTCAATGCCGTAGAAGCATGGGTACTTGATCGGCGGGCTGCTGATGCGCAGGTGAATCTCCCGCGCGCCCGCCTCGCGCAGCAGCTCCACCTCCGGCCCCGTGGTTGTCCCGCGCACGATCGAGTCATCCACGACGATGACGCGCCGGCCCGCGAGGTTCTCGCGTAGCGGCGACAGCTTCATCTTCACGCCCAGGTCGCGCAGCCGCTGGTCGGGGGCGATGAAGGTGCGGAAGATGTAGCGGTTCTTGATGAGGCCCTCGCCGTAGGGGATCTTGGAGACCTGGGCGTAGCCCATCGCGTGCGGCAGGGCGCTCTCGGGGACGGGCATGACCAGGTCGGCCTCCACGGGGGCCTGCTGGGCGAGCAGGTGGCCCATGCGCAGGCGCGCCATGTAGACCGACTTGCCGTAGATGTGGCTGTCGGGGCGGGCGAAGTAGATGAACTCGAAGATGCAGCAGGACTTGCGCCCCGGGTCCACGGCCTGCATCGCGCTGAGGCCGTCGGCGCTGAGCGTGACGATCTCGCCGGGCTGCACCTCGCGGACGAACTCGGCGCCGATGACGTGCAGGGCGCAGGTCTCGGAGGTGACAATCCAGCCGCTGCCGTTGAACTGGCCGACGGCCAGCGGCCGCACGCCGTTGGGGTCACGCACCGCCAGCAGCTTGCCGGGCGCGACGATCCCGAGCGAATACGCCCCCCGCATGTGCTTCATCGCCTCGGCAACCGCCCCCTCGATCGTCGCCTCGTCGGTGGCCTCGATGAGCTTGACAATGACCTCGGTGTCGCTGGTGGCGTGGAACTCGATGCCCCGCGCCTCCAGGTCGTGCCGCAGGGCCGCGCTGTTGATCAGGTTGCCGTTGTGGGCGACGGCGAAGGGCCCCCACTTGCCCTCGCCGACCATCGGCTGGGTGTTGACGAAGGTGTTGCCGCCGGTCGTGGAATAGCGCACATGGCCAACGGCAATGTCCCCCGCCATGTCTTCGATGATCTGCTCGTTGAAGACCTGCGCGGCCAGCCCGAGGCCCTTGTGGTGGCGGAGGCTCTTGCCGTCCCAGACGGCAATGCCGGCGCCCTCCTGGCCGCGGTGCTGCAGGGCGTACAGGCCGAAGTACGTGAAGTTGGCGACATCCTCGCCGGGAGCGTAGATGCCGAAGACGCCGCAGGCATCACGCCAGGCGTCGTCCTCGCCGCACCAACCGAAGCAGCTTCGGCCGCACGCGGTGTCCTCGAACATGAGTCGGACCTTTCGTAGTGGCGCGATTCATCGCGCCGGGTTCCGTAGGGGCGCGATTCATCGCGCCGGTTGCGGCTCAGTGGGCGCGATGAATCGCGCCGCTACAGCTCTTGCTCGACCTTCGCGGCCTTCTCCGCCACCTTCTCGGCCATCGTCACGCGCATCGCCCGCAGGCGCTCGGCGAGGGCCTCATCGCTGAGGGCCAGGATCTCGGCCGCGAGCAGCCCGGCGTTGCGCGCGTTGTTGATCCCCACCGTCGCCACCGGGATGCCCGGCGGCATCTGCACGATGGCGTACAGCGCGTCCACGCCCTGCAGCGCCCCGGAGTTGATCGGTACGCCGATGATCGGCAGCGTGGTGAACGCCGCCAGCACGCCGGGCAGATGGGCGGCCATGCCCGCCCCGGCGATGATGACCTTGATCCCCCGGTCGGCGGCGGTCTTCGCCCACTCGGCGGCGCGCTCGGGCGACCGGTGCGCCGAGGCCACCGTGGCCTCGTAGCTGACGCCCAGCTCCTTCAGCGCCTCCGCGGCGTCCTTCATCACCTTCGCGTCGGAGTCGCTGCCCATCACGATGCCGACTTGTGCCATGTTGACGCTCCTGCAGGCGGCACGCCGTTGGAGGGGCCGGCTATTAGCCGGCCCGCCGTTCCGGGCGCGTAGCTGATATCATGTCGGGTTGAGGCTATCGGTGCTGACGGCGGGCCGGCTAATAGCCGGCCCCTCCAACGGCCACGGCCTACAGCGCCCGCCAGCCGATGTCTCGCCGGCAGTACATGCCGTCGAAATGGATCTTGTCTATCGCCGCGTAGGCCCGGTCCTTCGCCTGCCGCAAGTCGTCGCCGAGGGCGGTCACGCCGAGCACGCGGCCGCCGGCTGATACGACCTTGCCATCCACTAGGGCCGTGCCCGCATGGAATACCTGCACCAGCGGGTCCTCGTTCGCGGCCTCCAGCCCCGTGATGACCTTGCCCTTCTCATACGACCCGGGATAGCCGCCGGACGCGACAACGACGCAGATGCAGGCCTGCGGCGACCAGACCGGCGTGACTTCGCTGATCCGCCCCTCGGCCGCCGCCAGGAGGATCTCGAGGAGATCACTCTGCAGCCGTGGCAGCACCACCTGCGTCTCCGGGTCGCCGAAGCGGCAGTTGTACTCGAGCGTCTCGGGGCCTGTCTCCGTCAGGATGATCCCACCGTAGAGCGTGCCCGTGTACGGGTGGCCCTCCGCGGCCATCGCCTCGATGGTGGGGGCGATGATGCTATCAACGATGCTGTTGAAGAGCGCGTCATCCACGGCCGGCACCGGCGAGTAGCAGCCCATGCCGCCGGTGTTGTCGCCGGTGTCGCCCTCGCCGATGCGCTTGTGGTCCTGCGAGGGGACCATCGGCAGCAGGTTCACGCCGTCAGTGAAGACCTTGATCGAGCATTCCGGCCCGACGAGGCACTCCTCGACGACGACGCGCTCGCCGGACTTGCCGAACTCCTTGTCCACGAGGCAGCGGTGCAGGAAGTCCTCGGCCTCCTCCACCGTCGCCGCGACCTTGACACCCTTGCCGAAGGCGTCGCCATCGGCTTTGACGACGATGGGCGCGCCCTGCGCGCGAACATAGGCGATGGCGGCGGCGAGGTTGGTGAAGACCTCGAAGCGCTTCTGCGAAATGCCATGGCGCTGGAGGATCTCGTCGGTGAAGGCCTTGGAGCCTTCGAGGCGGGCGGCGGCGGCGGTGGGGCCGTAGACGGGCAGGCCACGGCGGCGGAACTCGTCCACGATCCCGAGAATCAGCGGGCGTTCCGGGCCGACGACCGTGAGGTCAATCTGCTGCTGGGTGGCGAAGTCGGCGAGACCCGCGACATCTTCGACATCAAAGGCCACGTTTGCGGCCTCGAGCGCCGTGCCGGCGTTGCCGGGGGCGCAGTAGAGCTGGTCGCACCGGGGGCTTTGGGCCAACTTCCAGCACAGCGTGTGTTCGCGTCCGCCGGAACCGATGACCAGGACCCGCATGGTTACTCGAAGCTCCTCGTATCCGTGTCGTGGAAGGTGCGGAAGCCCGGGTCAAACATGGTGTCAATGGAGCCGACCGGGCCGTTGCGGTGCTTGGCGATGATGATCTCGGCGACGTCGGGGCGCTGCTCTTCGTGGGCCTGCGGGGCCGCCTCGCCGCGCTTCTGGGCTTCCTCGAGCTTCTTGCGGCGCTCGTAGTACACCGGGCGGAACAGGAAGCAGACCAGGTCGGCCTCGGCCTCGATCGAGCCGCTTTCGGCCAGGTCCGACAGGATCGGCCGCTTGTCCTCGCGCTGCTCGACGCGGCGGGAAAGCTGGGACAGCGCCACGACCGGCACCTGCAGCTCACGCGCGAGGGCCTTGAGGCTGCGGGCGATGTAGCCGATCTCCTGGTGGCGGCTGCTGTCACTTTGGAAGCCGGGCGCGGAGCACAGTTGCAGGTAGTCAATGATGATCAGGCCGAGCGGCACCTTGGCCTGCAGGCGGCGGCACTTGGAGCGCAGCTCGAGGATCGAGATGCTGGGGGTGTCGTCAATGAAGATCGGCGCCTGCGGCAGCGCGCCGAGGGCGTGGCTGATGCGCACCCAGTCGTCGGGCGAGGCCTGGCCGGTGCGCAGCCGCCAGGAGTTGACCCGGGCCTGCGCGCACAGCATCATCTCGGCGAGCTGCATCTTCGTCATTTCCAGGCTGAAGATCGCCACCGTCGTTTCCTGGATGAGCGCCGTGTGCATGCCGATGCAGTTGATGGCGAAGGAGGTCTTGCCCATCGAGGGGCGGCCGGCGACGATGACCAGGTCGCCCGGCTGCAGCCCCGAGGTGATGCGGTTGAGGCCGTGGATGCCGGTGGCCACGCCCGAGAGCGCGCCCTTCTGGTGCAGCGTCTTGTCCAGCTTCTCGACGGTCTCGGTGATGAGGTTGCCGATCTGCTCGAAGTCGCCGCTCAGGCGCCGCTCGGCGATCTCGAAGATGGCCTGCTCGGCCCGGTCGAGCACGTCGCCGACATCCTCGGGGTTGTCGAACCCCATGCCCTGGATCTTGCCGCCGGCCTCAATCAGCCGGCGCAGCACGGCCTTCTCGGCCACGATGTTGGCATAGCGCACGACGTGGGCGGCGGTGGGGACCTGGCTGATGAGGGCCGTCAAGTACGTCCCGCCACCGACCCTGTCGAGCTGGCCGTTGCGGCGCAGCTCGGCGCTGACGGTCACCAGGTCCACGGGCTCGTTGCGCGTCCCGCAGGCGACCATGGCGCGACAGATGATCTGGTGGTCTTCCCAGTAGAAGTCCTCGGGGCCGACGATGGCGAAGGCGCGCGCGGCCGCACCGGGCTCCAGGAGCATCGAGCCCAGCACCGCCTGCTCGGCATCGAAGTCGCGTGGGGGCACGCGCTCGACGCCTTCACCGCCGCTTGGGGTGCGTTGTTCGGCCACCTGTGACTCCATGTGCCTGAGCGGCGAGTCCGGCGGGGCTGCCGGACCCGCTAGCGTTCCTGCCTAGCGGCAGGGAGGGGCTGTCGTCGCCGCGTCAGCCCCTCCCGCGAATGCTCAACCGTACAGCCAAGACGGCTACTGCTCGGCCTCGTCCTCTGCCGCGACTGCTTCCGCGACGTCGGCCTCATCAGCCTCGTCGGCCTCTTCAGCCTCTTCGACGTCCTCGGTCGCCATTGCCACGGCGACCTCAGCGGCCTCGGCCTCTTCCTCGCCGTGCGCCTTCTTCTCGGGCACGACGCGGATCGGCAACTGGGCGTGTACGTCCTTGTAGACCCGCGCGGACACGAGGTAGTCGCCGACCTCGCGGATCGGCTCAGGCAGCTCCAGGTCGCGCTTGTCCAGCTTGATGTCGAGCTGGGCGGTGGCGGCCTCGGCGATCTGCGCCGTGGTCACGGTGCCGTGCAGCTTGGTGCCCTCGCCGGTCACGTGCTTGACGATGATGAGCTTGTCCTTGAGCTGATCGGCGAGGGCCTGGGCGGCCTCGCGCTTTTCGGAGTCGCGGCGGGCGATGGCGCCCTGGCGGTTCTCCAGGTCCTTCAGCGCGCCCCGGGTGGCCAACACGGCCAGCTTGCGCGGGATCAGGTAGTTGCGGGCATAGCCATCGGACACCTTGAGGAGGTC
>CAZZDO010000027.1:5884-22237 GCA_964653205.1 uncultured Armatimonadia bacterium
TCTGGCCGACGTTCTTGACGCCCACGCGCCAGAAGCTATCGCGCTTCCGTCCGTACTGGAGGTCCACATCGGCGTTGACCCGCGGGTCGGCTCGGACCGGGGTTTCCAGGGCCACCCGGGCCCGCACGTCCTCGGGCACCAGCGCCCGCCCCATCCGCGACAGCCCCTTGATGGCGCTGTTGGCCTGCTCCAGCGACTCCTCGGCCTTGGCCAGCGTGCGGGTGCCCGTTTCGGCGGCCTGCCGGGCGGCGCTGACGGTGCCGGCCACATCGTCCTTGAACTTCGGGTCCGTCAGGACCCGGTCATAGTCCGCGGCGATGTGGGACAGGTGATCGGCCGTCTCGCGCAGCCGCGCCAGCGCCTGCTTGAGATTGGCCTGGGTCTCTTCATCGGTCAGCAGCTTCTCGGCCTCGCCCGTGATGTTCGCCAGGTGCGCCGTCGCCTGGTGCATGTTGTCCATCGCGCCCTGCATCTTCTGGCGCGTCTCCGGGGTGGCCAGCACCTGCGAGAAGCTATCGGTGATGGCGGCCACATCCCGGGAGATGTCGCGCATGTTCTCGGTGGCGATGCTCGCATCCCGCGGGATGGTCGAGGTGGCCAGGAGGTGGCGCACGGTCTCCACGGTGCTGCGGACCGACTCCGACGTCTGCGCCATGTTGTCGGCCAGGCGCGCCAGTTTGGGGCCGGACCGCCGGGCCTCGGCCGACAGATAGGCCGACAGTTGTAGGGCCTGGGCGGCCATCTGGTCCGCCTTGGTGGTCGCGGCGACCACGTTGGTGAGAATCGTGCGGATGGCCTGGGCGTTGAACTCGGTGGCGAACAGGCCCCGGATCGAGGTCAGGGCGCCCCGCGCCTCCCGCACCAGCGCGCGCGCCTCTTCCGTCAGGTCCTCGATGCCTACCGCCTTGCCACCGGCAATGCACTGGCCATGCGTGAGGCGGGCCGTGGGCTTCCCCGGGCCGCGTACCACTTCGACGTACTTGTCGCCCAACAGCGCGCCCTGCTGGATGAGCAACTCGTCGTTGTCGTAGATGATGACCTCGCGGAAGATCGCCATCCGCACCGCCGCGGGGCTCTTGGGAAACCGCGCATCCGGGGTCAGCGTGACGGCCGTCACTCGGCCGATCTTGACGCCGGCCATGCGTACCTCGGCGCCGGACACGAGGCCCTGCACGTTCTGGAAGTAACCCGTGATCGTGTAGCTACGGGCCCGCACCCAGAAGTCGCCCAGGAACAGCGCGACGACACCGACGACCATGAGCGCAATCAGGAAGAAGAGCCCGACTCTCGCTTCGGCGGACACAATGGGTCACCCCTATGACAGGCCAATCAACCGCCGTGAGACCACTGACCGGGCGTGGCCGGGACGCCCTGGAGCTTAGACCTTGATGGGGCCGTGTACCGAACCCGTAATGAACTGACGCAACACCGGGTGCTCGCTTTGCTGCAGCTCCGCGGGCGTGCCGCAGGCAATCGCCTTGCCCTCGTACAGCATCATGACGCGGTTGGCATATGCGAACAGATGTGACACGTCGTGCGTGACCACAATGGCGCTGACGCCGTAGTCGTCGCGCAGCCGGGCGATCAGGTGGTCAATGGCCGCGGCCAGCACGGGATCCAGCCCGCTGGTCGGCTCATCGTACAGCACCACCTCCGGCTCGGTGGCCAGGGCCCGGGCGATGGACACGCGCTTGCGCATCCCGCCCGACAGGTCGGCCGGCATCAGATCCTCGGTGCCGGTCATGTCCACGACGTCCAGAAAGTGCGTGACCTTCTCGCGGACCTCGGGCTCGGGCACATTGCGCCGCCGCAACCCGAAGGCCACGTTCGCATAGACGGTCATCGAGTCGAAGAGCGCGGAGTACTGGAAGGCCATGCCCATCCGGAGCCGGACCTCGTTCAACTCCGCCTCGGGGGCCGTCGTGATGTCCACGCCGTGGACGATGATGCGTCCGGATTGTGGCTGCACCAGCCGCATGATGTTGTGCAGCAGCGTGCTCTTACCCGCGCCCGACAGCCCCATCACGCCAAAGATCTCGCCCGGGTACAGCTCAAAGCTCACCTCGTCCAGGACCAGCTTCCCCTCGATGCTGTAGGAGAGGTGGTCCACAATGATGAGGGGCTCGCGCTTCTCTGACATGGCTACCCCGGGAAGATGATCGCCGTGAGCAGCAGGTTCGCGGCATAGATGAGCATGATGCAGTACACGACGGCCCGCGTGACCGCTCGGCCGACCTCTTCCGAATCCATCCGGCACGTGAGGCCCTGATGGCAGCTCACGATGGCAATGATGATGGCAAAGAAGAACGTCTTGATGACGCCCCCCACCACCGTCCATGTCTCCAGGTTGCCCGGGATGTTGGCCCAGTAGGCCACCTCGTTGACCTTCCCGGTGCCCATCGCGATGAAGTACCCGCCGCTCACCCCGATGACGTCACCGATGACGGTCAGCAGCGGGAGCATCGCGATGGTGGCCAGGAAGCGCGGGAGCACGAGGTAGTGGACCGGGTCGGTCGCCAGTGCGCGCAGCGCGGCGATCTGCTCGGTCACCTTCATCGTCCCCAACTCGGCCGTCATGCCCGAGCCGGCCCGCGCCGCGATCACGATCGCGGTCAGCACCGGCCCCAGCTCGCGGCACATGCTCTCGGCCACCAGCCAGCCCACCAGGTTCCCCACCCCCAGCTTGTCGGCCTGCTGGGCGGTGTGGTAGGCCAGCACCATCCCGGAGAACATCGTCGTGATGCCGGCGATCGGGAGCGAGTCGATCCCGATCTGCGCCATCTGGTAGACGGTCTGACGTCGCTCAGCCGGGCGATGGAGAATGCCGCCGATGGTGTGAAGTAGTAGAATGAAGTTCTCGCCGAAGAAGCTGAAAAACGCCAGGACCCGGCGGCCCAGCGAGTTGATGGACTGCAGCACGACCGGCTCCTCTGCTGCGTTCGCACGAGACGCGGACGCCCGGAAGCGCCGCCCTGGGTTCGAGCCCATCCGGGGGAGGATCGCTCTGCTGCCGATTATACATAAGCCGGGCCAGCAGCGTCAAGGAACCGCAGGATTCCGGCCTCCGCCCTCGGAACCGATCCTCGCGACGCCCGTTCGGAGGTGCCTCATGAAGCGATTCTGTAGCCTCATCCTGTTGGGCCTGGTGACTCTGAGCGCCGTTCAGGCGGCCCCCGCCGCCCTCCGTGACCGCTCTGTCTTCGTCGAGGGGGAGGATTTCACCCCCACCAACGACGACTGGCAGGCGCGTGAGGGCTGGGGGGACGACATCTACACCGCCACCTCCGGCAACGCCGTGCTGGCCAACGGGGGCGGGGGCAAAGGCGAGGCCACCCGGGAGGTCGTCATCCCTGCCGCCGGCGACTACGTTGTCTGGGTGCGCTACCTCAAGGTGGGCGCCTACGCCGGCAGCTTCGGCCTGCGCATTACCCAGAACGGCCAGATCGTCTTCGACGAGAGGTACCGCACCAGGCCCGAGGGGAACGACTGGCGCGACGTGTGGGAGCGATTCCCGGCCAAGCTCGCCGCGGGGCCGGCGACCCTCACCCTCTACCTTGCCCAGCCGGGCATCCGCCAGCGCGTGGACTGCGTCCTGCTGACACCCGACGCGGACTACAAGCCCCGCTACCAGGACTTCGCCCCCCAGACGTTCATGCGCTTCCGCCTCGCTGAACCCGCGGTGTCCGTAATCGCGGAACTGAACACCTACCTCAAGCGCGCGCCGACCTACTACCATCATCCGGGCAAGATCACGGCGGCCGGCCTCGGCGTCGCCGGCGCGGAGATCGCGGCCGGGCAGTGGTCGCCGTGGTTCGATGTCAGTTCGTACCTGGACGGGGGCAAGTGGCTCACGACCGCCAAGTTCGCCTTCACCAGCGGGGGCGCGAAGCTCGAGCGGCTGAGGGTGCAGTGGCAGGTCGCCGCCGCGCCCGCCGAGGCGCAGGCGGTCACGTTGACCGACGATCTGGACGGCCACATCTCCAGCCTGATCGTGCCGGGGGACATCAAGAAGTACGCCGACAAGCTCGAACTGTGCTCGACCAACACTGCCCGACATCTGCAGACGGCCCGCGACCTGAAGCTGCCGCCGACCGGCGAGATGCAGATGAACCTGGAGGCCCACATCTGTGGCTTCGGTGACGCGTACGCCTCCGCGAGGATGTTGGGCGAGGAGATGGAGACCGCCCGCATTCTGGGCTTCAACTGCTTGGAGAACATGTACGGTGTGCGGGCCCGCGTCGGCGAGAGCGTTGGCGTCCGGCGCGGCTTTCTCGCCAAGTGGATGCCGCACCAGGCCTTCAAGTGCCCCACCTCCCCCGCCCTGCCCAAGCTGCTCGACGCGCACTTCGCCGGGATCGCCGCGGAGATTCTCAAGGATGATCCGGAGGCCTTGCAGCGCCACCGCCGCAACGTCCTGTGGGATGAGCCCGGCACGAGCAACCTCAAGCACCTGGCTGAGTGCCCCGACTGCCTCGCGGCCTTCGCGCAGTTCCTCACGGACCGCGGCTTCAAGCCGTCAGACTTCGGCAAAGCCGCCTGGGCGGATGTGAAGCCTCTCACGCGTGACGCCGCCACGGATCCCATCACCCGCAAGCTCCACTACTGGAGCATCCAGTTCCGCGACTGGACGAATGCGAACCTGTTCCGGCAGGCGACGCAGGCGGCCGAGCGGCACTTCGGGGCGCGGATCCTGAACATGACCAACTTCACCGACGGGCCGCTCAGCGGCTGGGGCAGCGGGCTGATCGAGGGTCCCGACTGGTTCATGTTCGGCCGCATGAAAGCGACGACGCTGATGTGGTCGGAGGACTGGGCCTCGCTGGGGCCGGAGGTCAGCGGCTACATCGCGGACATGCTCCGCGCGGCCGGCCGCCCGGGCCAGATCCCGGTCGGCGAATACATCATCGCCAACAACAACCCCACCATGCCCCAGCGCGCCCTGTCCGCGGTGATGCACGGCGCCAAGACGCTCCACTTCTACTGCTACGGCCCGTACTACGCCTTCGCCGATGGCATGATCTCGGACAACCCCGAGACGATGCGCACCGTCGGGAACCTCGCGCGCTTCCTGGCGAAGGCCGACCCGGTGCTCTACCCGGCGCGGGTGCCGCCGGCGCAGGTCGCCATCCTCTACGGCAAGAGCCACGAGGTGTGGCAGCGGGACGCAGCCGTCGGCACCGAGCGCCGCAGCATGTACCTGGCGACCCAGCATGCCCACGTACCGGTGGACATGCTGAGCGAGGACGACGTGGCGGAGGGGTTGCTGAAGGGGTACAAGGCCCTCTACCTGACGGAGAGCAACGTGCGGCGGGACGTGGCCCGGCAAATCGTGGCGTGGGTGCAGGGCGGCGGGGTCTTGCAGATGTGCGCCGGGGCTGGTCTGCGCGACGAGTATGACGAGCCGCTGGCCGACCTCACGCAACTGGCCGGCGTGAAGGTCGGCGAGGTGACCAAGCCCGGGGGCGACTACCGCGAGCACTACGGCCTCCCGCATCAGCAGCCCAAGGGCGAGGCCACGGTTCAGGGCGGGGTGTCGCCGCAGGCGACGGGGACCCCGCCGTCGGCTGTCACCTTCCCTGTCCTGGGCTACACGGAGCAGGCCGCGCCCGCCGGCGCCACGGTCATCGCCACCTTCGCCGACGGCAGTCCCGCCGGCTTCCTCAACAAGGCCGGCAAGGGCGCCGTGGTTCGCTACGCCTTCATGCCGGGGCTGGGCCACGTGAAGTCGGCGGACATCAAGGCCACCGGCCTCATCACCGGCCACAAGCGCGAGCAGCACTGGCTCCTGACGCTGCCTGTGCAGATGGCGCAGGTTGCCCCGCCGCTGTCAGTCTCCGAGCCGCTAGTCGAGGCGCGACTGCTCACGGGGCCCCAGGCCGATGTCGTCTGCCTGGCCAACTGGAGCGGCGGCGACCTTGGGTCGCTGACGGTGGCCCTCCGCGGAGTGAGGGGCAGGCGCATCACGGCGGTGTCCGGAGCGGCGGTGCGGATTCGCGGCATGTCCACCGGCACCGAGGTGACACTACCGCTGCAGGACATCGAGGTGCTGGTGGTCGCCCACTAACGCGCGGGCTTGACATGCCGGGCGGTGCAGCCTATCCTCGCCCGGATGGCACCCTTCCGACGCGACCCGGGTTCCACGCCGGAACCCCAGCCGTCTGTGATGCCCCGGCTGCGCAGCATCCGCTGGCTCAATCTGGCCATGGGGCTGGGGGCGCTGCTGGTCGCCGGCCAGATCTTCATTGGCTTCACCCACCCCGCCGCCGTCGTCGTCTTCCGGATCGGCGATGTGTTGCTGCCCCTGGTGCTGCTGCACGCGGTGCGGCAGTCGCAGCGTGATCTCAAGCGGCTGGGCCTCGACCCGATCCTGGCCTGGCCGGAACGCCTGTCGGCGTATGCGTTCCTGATCGTGACCCTCGTCATCATCGCCGCGCTGGTGGTGCGCCCCTGGACGGACGTCCCGGGCGCGACCGCGGTCAGTGCCATCGGCAAGGCGCTGCTGATGGGGATGACGCTGCTGTTGCGCCTGCGCACGCAGCGTCGCGTCCGTTCCGGCGTCGTGCAGCCTGCTGTCGTCATCACCCCTGCGGCAGCCGTGACCATCAGCTTCGCCGTCGCCATCGGCGCGGGTTGGCTGCTGCTCAGTCTCCCGGAGGCCGGCCGTGGTGGCGACCCGGTGCGCACCCTCGATGCGCTGTTCACCTCGACCTCGGCCACGTGTGTCACCGGTCTGATCGTGCTCGACACCCCGGCGGCCTTCAGCCGCTTCGGCCTGACGGTGATCCTGCTGCTCATTCAGGCCGGGGGCCTGGGGATCATGACGCTGGGCGGGATGTTCAGCGCCGCCATCGGCCAGCGGGTCTCGCTGCAGCAGCGCGTGCTGGCCCGGGAAACGATCATCGTCCGGGAGCGTGGCCGCCTGGCCGACACCTTTCGCAACGTCACCTACTACACCCTCGTGTGCGAGGCGGTCGCCGCGGTGCTGCTCTTCGCCCGTTGGTGGGCTCTGGGCGAGGCCCCACTGCGGGCCGCGTCGCTCGCGGTGTTCCATTCGGTCTCGGCGTTCTGCAACGCCGGCTTCTCGCTCTTCCCCGACAGCCTCGAGCGCCACGTGGGCGATATCTGGATCAACCTGCTGATCACCGCCCTGATCCTCGTCGGTGGGATCGGCTTCCCCGTCGTTTTTGATGTGCTGCGTTTCTACCGCGAGCGCGCCCAGGGCCACCGCGCACGGCTGGCCCTGCACTCGCGGCTGGCCCTCATGACCACCGGTTATCTCTTGCTCATCGGGTTCTTCGGCTTCCTGGTGCTGGAATGGGGCGCCAGCCTCCGCCACCTCGCCCTGCCGGATCGTCTGCAGGCGGCGTGGTTTCAGTCCGTCACCCCGCGCACGGCCGGCTTCAACACCGTCCCCATGGTCGCCCTGGCGGACTCGACGCGCTTCCTGATGGTCATCCTGATGTTCATCGGCGCCTCGCCGGGCTCCACGGGCGGGGGCATCAAGACCACTACGCTCGCGGTGCTGGCGGTGTTGTCGGGGGCGATGATCCACGGGCGCGCCGGCGTGCACGTCCTGGACCGTGAGATCCCCGAGTCTGTCCGCCACCGGGCGATGGCGATCATCATCCTGTTTGGCATGTCCGTCCTGATCTGGACCTTCGCCCTGGCGATCTTCGAGACTTCCGGCTTTCTGGATCTGCTCTTCGAGACGGTCTCGGCCTTCGGCACCGTGGGCCTCTCGACGGCCGGCACGGCGAACCTGACCTCGGTCGGCCGCGTGGCCATCATCCTGGCGATGTACATGGGCCGGGTCGGGCCCCTGACCATCGCCCTGGCGGTGGCGGCCCGGCGCCGCGCGCTGCAGTTGCGCTATCCGGAAGAGCCGGTCATGGTGGGCTAGCGGTTCACGAACGCCGCGTCGGTGCGCCGGTCCTCCGGCGCACAACACCTTCGGAGGCAGACCATGCGCATTCCCCGACAGTTCGCCGTCATCGGCCTGGGGCGCTTCGGCGCTCACGTCGCCACCGGCCTGTACCGCCAGGGCGATGAGGTGCTGGCCGTAGACGACGATGCCGCCCGCGTGGACATGGTGAAGGCGCACGTGACGACGGCCGTCGTCGCGGACGCCACGAGCCGCGAGGCCCTCGAGGCTCTCGCCGTCGCCGAGATGGATGGCGTCATCGTCGGCATCGGCCGGCAGATCGAGGCCAGTGTGCTGGTGACGGCCCTGCTGCGTGAGTTGGGTTGCCAGACGATCGTGGCCCGGGCGGCCACCCACCTGCACGCCGACATTCTCGCCCGCGTCGGCGCCACGCGCGTTGTCTATCCCGAGGACGACGAGGCGGAGCGGGTCGTGCGGGCGCTCGTCTCGCCGCAACTGCTCGACCTCGTGGAGTTGGAGGGGGAGATTGGTCTGGCGGTGCTGGCCGCGCCCGAGCCGTTCATCGGCCACACCCCGGCCGAGCTGCAGCTGCGGACGCGCTTCGGCGTGACGCTCGTCGCCATCCGCCGCGAGGAGCAGCCCGGCGGCCCGCCGACCGTGATGGTGCCCGGCCCACATGACGAGATGCTCAAGGGCGACCGCCTCTATCTGGTGGGCGATGAAGAGGCCATCACGCGCATCGGCGGGCTGGACCCGGCCGGGGGTTAGGCGTCCCGTTGTGGCCTCGATTTTGTTGCCGTCTTCATCACCCTCTTGACGCCCCTGGCCGTCAGCCTATAGTGACTCCCGTCATGTCACCGGAGCACCGCCACGACATCCTGAGCTTCCGCGGCCGTTGGGCCGCCGCCTCGGGCTACCGCGAGGTGCTCGCGCTTGCCGGTCCGCTGATCCTCAGCACCAGCACGATGACGGTGCAGCAGTTCATCAACCGCATCTTCATCGCGTGGTACTCCTCCGAGGCGCTCGCCGCGTCGCTGCCCGCCGGCACGCTCGCCTTCACGATGCTCTGCTTCTTCATCGGCGCGGCGTCGTATGCGAACACCTTCGTCGCGCAATACCACGGCGCGGGCCAGCGCGACCGCATCGCCGCCGCGGTGTGGCAGGCGATCTACCTGGCGGTCGGCGCCGGCCTGCTGGCCATCCCGCTGTCGCTGCTGGGGCCGGCCATCTTCCGTCTGTCGGGCCACGAGCCCGGTGTCGTCGCCCTGGAGGTCACGTACTTCCGCATCCTCGTGTGTGGGGGCGGCTTCGGGATCCTGTCTTCGGCGGTCTCGACCTTCTTCACCGGCCGCGGCCGCACCCGCACCGTGATGGCCGTCAATGTCGGCGTGGCCGTGGTCAACGTGGTACTCGACTACCTGCTGATCTTCGGCGTCTACGGGTTGCCGCGCCTGGGCATCGCCGGCGCGGCCTGGGGTTCCGTCATCTCGTCCGCCCTCGGCGCCGTCGCGTTTTTCGGGCTGTTTCTGGCGGGACGCGACCGGCACGAGTATGGCGTCTGGGCGGGGCGCCGCTTCGACCGCGAGCTGTTCACCCGCCTGCTGCGCTTCGGCGCGCCAAGCGGCCTGCACTTCATGCTCGACCTGCTCGCCTGGTCGCTCTTTATCATCTTCGTCGGCCGCCTGGGCGTACGCGAGCTGGGCGCGACGAATCTGGCGTTCCAGGTCAACGCCCTCGTCTTCGTCCCGATGATCGGCATGTCCATCGCCACCGCCACGCTCGTCGGCCAGCGCCTGGGCGAGGGGCAGCCTGATCTCGCCGCCCGCACCACGTGGTCCGCCTTCCATCTGACCGTGGGCTACATGGCCATCTTCGCGGTGCTGTACCTGGTGGTCCCGCATGTCTTTCTGGCCCCGTTCGGGGCGCGCGCCAACCCGGCGGAGTTCGCCCCACTGGCCGACATGGCCGCGATCATGCTCATCTTCGTGGGGGTCTACTCGCTGTGTGACGGGGTGAACCTGATCTTCTCCGCCGCGCTCAAGGGCGCCGGCGACACGCTCTTCCCGATGCTGGTCTCGGCGGGGCTGAGCTTCGGGGTGATGGTCTTGCCGACGTGGCTCATCTGCCGCGACGGCCGCGGCAGCGTGTGGTGGGCGTGGGGTTCTCTGACGCTCTTCATCGTGGGGCTGGCGGTGGCGTTTCTGCTGCGGTTCCTGCAGGGGAAATGGCGAACGATGCGCGTGACGGAGTCCTTCCACGCGCCGGTGTCGGGGGTCACGCCGCCGCCGGAGGTGCCGCTGACCGACGGTGAGGTCATCTGAGGGGGCGGCGGCGCCGCCGCTAGCGCAGGAAGTACCCCTGCGCCGTCGGGTTGGCATCGGTCGTCACGGCGATGCCGAGCTTGCGCAGGCCCGCCTCATCGCCCGGGCCGGGCTCATGGGTCAGGTGCATCTGAGCGCCGCGTAGATGCGGCAACTGGTCCAGGCCCGCACGCGCGGCGGGGTTGGCGGCCGCGCTGATCCCCAGGGCGATCAGCACCTCCTGGACGTTGAGGCTGGGCGAGTGTGAGCCCAGGTAGTTGGCCTTCAATCCCGTCACGCTCTCCACCACAGCCTCGGGCAGGAGATGAATGGCGTCCGGAATCCCGGCCAGTTGCTTGAGCGCGTTGATCAGGACGGCCGAGGCCGAGTGGAACAGCGCCGAGTTCTTGCCGGTCACGATCCCGCCGTCGGGCAGTTGCAGGGCGGCGCCGCAGTAGAAGCCCTCGTTGCCGCGGCGCGCCTGTTCGGCGGCGGACGCGGCCGCGCGCGCCGGGGTGACGACCGGCCGGTCCGCCGGCGTCACTTCCAGCCGGGCCAGCAGGCGCTCGACTCGTTCCACCGAATGGCGCGACACCAGCCCCCGCCGTGCCTCCCAGGTGTGGCGGAAGTAGCGGCGGATCACCTCCTGGGTGCTGGCCTCCCGCACCACGACATCATCCACGATGCCCGCGCCGGCGCGGTTGACCCCCATGTCCGTGGGGGACCGGTAGGCGTTCTCCGCACCGACAATGCGCTGCATGATCAGCCGCAGGATCGGGAAGTTCTCGACATCGCGGTTGTAGTTGACGGCCGTCTGCCCGTACGCCTGGAGGTGGTGGGGGTCAATCATCACGATGTCGCCCAGGTCCGCCGTGGCGGCCTCATACGCGATGTTGACCGGGTGATCAACAGGCAGGTTCCAGATGGGGAAGGTCTCGAACTTGGCATAGCCTGCGGTGACGCCGCGCTGATGTTCGTGGTACAACTGCGAGAGGCAGGTGGACATCTTACCGCTGCCCGGGCCCGTGCCGGTCACGACCACCAACGGCGCCGTCGTCTGGACGTCCGGGTTGCGTCCGTAGCCGTCGCCGGACACGATCAGATCAACGTCGTTGGGGTAGTCGGCGATGGCATAGTGGGCGTACACCGGAATGGCGGCGCGCTCGAGTTGGCGCGTGAGGCGGTCACAGCCCGGCCCCGGTTGATAGCGGGTGATGACCACCGCTGCGGTTCCCAGGCCCCAGTCGTTCAGGTCGTCGAGGGCCCGGAGAGTGGCCAGGTCGTAGGTGATGCCGAAGTCACCGCGGATGCGCCCCTTCTCGATGTCCTCGGCGCAGACGCAGAAGACGACCTGGGTCCGGTCCTTGAGGCCCTGTAGCAGTCGCATCTTCACATTCGGGTCGTAGCCGGGCAAGACCCGCGCGGCATGGAAGTCGAAGGTCAGCTTGCCGCCGAACTCCAGGTAGAGCTTGCCGGCGAAGCGGTGGACGCGTTTGAGGATGGCCTCCGTCTGTTCCTGCAGGTACTTCTCGTTGTCGAACCCGATAGCGCTCATGTCGTAGCCCGTGCCCCTGCGTGTGAGGTGCGCCTGCCGGCGACCGCCCGCTCAGACGTCCACCGTCATCCCGTCATACCCCACGAGTATCCCGCGCGGAACGAAGTACTCCTCGAGCTGATCATGCAGCCAGCCGCCGTTGTGGGAGAAGTGGTTGGCCACAAAGCGGCAGCCCTCGGCCAGCGCGCTGCGCCGCACCAGCTCGTCGCGCACCTCGACCACCCACTCGCAGTTGAGGTGGTGGGTGCCGACCCAGGACTTCTCGCTGTCGCGCGGCCCGGTGCCCAGCGGCCCGGAGGTGCAGTCCATCACGACCACGTGCAGTTCGTGCCGAGACAGGAAGTCCCAGACCTCCGGGATCCACCAGCCGGTGTCATTGCCGATGACCACGCCGCGGCCCTCATACAGGAACAGGTAGTTGAGTGCGACCTCGTCCTCGCTGGCGTGGCTGGCCGTGAGGGGGAAGGCGACGAGGTCATCGTCCAGTTCGAGGCGCTCGAAGGGCGCGACCCGGCGGTAGGTCATGCGGAGGGGCTCGGGATCCGGGTACCGCCGCGCGAAGGCCGCTTCGGTCTGCCGGTTGCCGTAGACCGTTAGCCAGGAGTCCTCGGGCAGTCGCGCGAAGCCGGGTTGCCGCCACGCCAACTCGTGGGGGCTCCAGTGGTCCTCGTGGGAGTGGGTGACGAACAGGTGGCGCAGGGGCGCGTAGTCCATGTCCAGGGCGATCATGCTGGCATAGGAGTCCGGGCCCCAGTCTATGTGTACGGTCTCACCGAGCTGGTAGGTCGTGCGGCGCCGGATGTCCTTGCCGCCGCGGCGTCGGGCCTCGCGGCACACCGGGCAGGCGCAGAACGTCGCCGGCCAGCCCTCGGCGGCAGCACTCCCTAACACTTTCAAGAACATTTTCCACATCCTCCGGCAGTCGTGAATGAATCCGCGCACGCCGACCGGTGACGTTGGTTCGCCCACCGCTGGCCCTTGCCCTTCGCGCCTGAGCGTCTTTGCAGGCGGTGATCCGGTCAGTCTCAGGGCTTCGCACGAACGGCCGGAATGTCCCTGGCGACGTGCGCAGGTGTGTGTCAGTGCAGTGGGGAAGGAGGGTGGCGATGCCAGGCCTTGTCAGCCTTTACCTTTTCATCATCTTAGACACAATTTGTTCAATAAATGTCGCAGAAATACCGTTTGACCTGCCCATGAGGTTGGGATATACTGAGCCCGTTGCGGAGGGAATACACAATTTTTCCACAGCTGTTGATAAGCCTGTGGAAAACTGTTTATGTAAACTCTCTCAACGTGTAATCGTGTTCAGGCAGGTCTGTTCTGGGGGCTGTTTTCTCCACAGCAGCGGGTTCTTGTGAGTTATTGTTCGTAATTGACATTATTCCGTCACATGCACTGGGCAGAGGGCAGTGACGGGCCTGACATGGGCGCAATGGCCGGTCGTATTGTTGGCGTTTTGGCTGTCGAGAGCGCAGTCCTGGAGGGGGCTGCGCCGGCGGTGGGGAGACCTCGCACCAGCACCGCTTCTCCCGCTTTTCTCTAGCCGTGTCGTGGGGCGCAAGTCATGCTCCGGCTTCCACCATCGCTCTGATCAACCCGCACCACCGGAAGTCAACCACACCACCGCCGCACCGCTTCTGCCCACCCTGGCCGCGCGGGCCCTTTGGCCGCCGGTGCCCTGGCTTCGTCAGCTCTCGCGGCGCAGCCGGCCGCCGGCTGAAGTGGCCCCCATCTGTCGCCGTCGTGAACTTCACAGATCCGGGAGGCGGGCGCATGTCTGAGTTGACCAGGAACGGCGAAGAGATCTGGTCGCACGTCCTGCCGATGCTCAAAGACCGCATCGGGCAGGCGACCTTCGACGCGGTTCTGCGCAGCGCCACGCCCCTGGACTACAACGGTAGCGCCTTCACCCTCTCGGTCCCCAACGACTTCATCCGCCGCATGCTCGAGGAGCGGCATCGGCCGATCATCACCGCCTGCCTGCAGGAAGTCCTCGAGGCGCCGGTGGACCTGCAGATGCGCGTCGTGGAGACCACTCGCGAGGCCGTCGAGCGCGCCCCCGTCCAGGCGCCGCCGCCGATGCATGAGGTCTATGAGACCGGGCCGCTGAGCCCCCGGTACACCTTCGACAGCTTCGTTGTCGCGGACTGCAATCGCTTCGCCCACGCCGCGGCCCAGCAGATCTGCCGCAACCCGGGACGCGCGTACAATCCCCTGTTTATCCACAGCAAGGCCGGCCTGGGCAAGACCCACCTGATGCAGGCGATCGGCCACAGCATCCGCGAGCAGCACCCGCAGATGCAGGTGGTGTACGTCTCGGCCGAGGACTTCGTCAATCAGCTCATCTCGGCCATCCGTGACAACCGTACGGCCGAATTCCGCCGCCGCTATCGGTATGTGGATGTCTGGCTCGTGGACGACATCCAGTTCATCGCGGCCATTGAGGGCCCGGCCTCCGAAGAGGAGTTTTTCCACACTTTCAACACGCTGTGCATGAACGACAAGCAGGTGGTCATCGCTTCCGACGCGCCGCCGCGGCAGTTGCAGATCATGAACGACCGGCTGCGCTCCCGGCTGGAGATGGGCATCCTTGCTGACCTGCGCTGCCCGGACGTCGAGACTCGTGTGGCCATCCTGGAGAAGAAGGCCGAGGCCGAGCAGGTCCACATCCCCCGCGACCTGCTGGAGTACCTCGCCAAGAAGATTGAGTCCAACATACGGGTGCTCGAGGGGGCACTCCTAAAGCTGTGCGCCTACTCCTCGCTGCACGGCGGGACGCTGACGCTCGCCATGGTGGATGAGATGGTGGCGGACTACTCCTCCTCGGCCTCCGAGCGCCGGGTGAGCCTCAACGAGATCGCCACCTTCATCAGCAACCGCTTTGAGTGTTCCGTCAATGAGCTGGTCGGCCCCAAGCGCAGCAAGGACATCGCCTGGCCCCGCCAAGTCGCCGTCTATCTGGCCCGGGAGCTGACCGACCACTCCCTCAGTGACATCGGCAACTTCTTCGGCGGCCGCGACCACTCGACCATCCTGTACGCTTACAACAAGGTGAGCGACATGGTGGCCGAGGACGAGAAGGTGCTGTGGGAGATGAACGACCTGAAGGCCACGCTGCGCGCCCACTAGCCGCGCGCCTGGCCTGCGGCCCTGACGACCCGGTGCAGGCCCTGTGGAAAGGCTCTCAAGTCACCGAAGGCGAATCTTGGAGAACCCCCGTCTCTCCCGCCATTAGTGGACAGTGTGCAAAGCCGGCGGGACTTACCTCCGGAATCACCCACACGCTCAGCGCGACAGCCACAGGGGGAGAAGGCACATGTCAACAATTTCAACAGAACTACTAATACTACTACTATAATTATATATGTAGAAGCCTTTCCTTCATCTCTGGACAAAACTACGCTTTGACAGTCTTTCCTCTCCCATGTAAAATCGCAACCGGCGGCTCTGGCGGTACGTCCAGAGGTGGCAGAATTCGCTCGGAGGTTCCCTACGGATGCTTAAGGTATCGTGTCCCCAGCATGATCTTGCCGAGATGGTCAGCATCGTGGCACGCGGAGTCTCCGGTCGCAGCACGCAGCCCATCCAGAGCAACGTCTTGCTGGAGGCCAAGGAGGGGACGCTGCGGCTGGCGGCCAGTGACCTGGAGTATCTGAACATCGAGGGGGTGCTGCCGGTTGACGTCGTTGAGGAGGGTTCGACGACGGTTCCGGCCGACAAGCTGGTGGAGATCATGGCGCGCCTGGCCAGCAGCGACGTGCGCCTGACCGCCAAAGAGAACTACGGGATGAACATCACGTGCGGCCGCGCCGTGTTCGACTTGCCTGGCAAGCCGTCGAGCGACTTCGCGACGTTGCCGCCCGCGGTTGACGCGTTCAGCTTTGAGTTGCCCCAGGCGGGTCTGCGTCAGTTGCTGCAGCGCACGGTGTTCGCCACGTCGCGCGACGAGAGCCGCCCGATCCTGACCGGCGCGCTGTTCCGGCTGAGCACCGGCCAGATCGAGGTCGTCGCCACGGACACCTACCGCCTGGCGCTGCAGACGCTCGAGGCGCCAACGCTGGAGATGCCCGAAAGCCGTTCGGTCATCCTGTCGCGGCAGGCGCTGGCTGAGGTGCTCAAGATACTCGGTCACAGTGACGAGCCGGTTACCGTCTCCATCTCTGACAGCCAGGCGGAGTTCGCGCTGCCGGCGGTCAAGCTGGCCACGCGCCTGATCGAGGGGCAGTTCGTCAACTACGGGAAAGTCGTTCCCAGCGGCTTCCAGCGCCGTCTGATCTGCGACCGGCAGGAGCTGGCCGACGCGCTGGCGCGAGCTGTCATCATCGCCAAGGACGATAACAACCGCGTGGTGTTGCGCACCGACGATGGCTCGCTGCGCATCACGGCGGAAGCGCCCGACCGCGGCGAGGTCGAGGAGATCGTCTCGATCAAGCTGGAGGGCGAGGACATCGAGATCGCCTTCAACGCCCGCTACATGCTCGACATGCTCGAGGCCATAGACACCGCCGAGGTGGCCATGGAGCTGTCCGGGCAGCTCAACAGCGGGGCGCTCAAGCCGGTCGGCGACGATAGCTACCTGTATGTGCTGATGCCCATGCAGATCATGTAGAGGCAGG
>CAZZDO010000028.1:0-21926 GCA_964653205.1 uncultured Armatimonadia bacterium
GGGGCGGAACGTGTCGTCGCTGCCATCCTGGTGTCGCAGCCGGGCCTTCAGATCACCCGGGTGCCCGAGCGGGACTCGACCCGCCGCGCCCGCGAGCGCTACCTGCAAGAACACGCGGGGCCGTGGTGGCAGCGCCTGCTGCCCCGCGGCATGAGGGTTCCCCCGCGCCCGGTGGACGACTACGCGGCGGTGGTGCTGGCCGAGGAGTACCTACGAAGTCACGCCGTCTAGCACGTTCCCCGTCACGACACACCCCTGCGCCTCGCCCAGGTCAATGCCCCCTTGTTCCCGTGAGGCTGTCTTGACGTACTCCCCGTCGTACACGCTCTTGCGGATCACATTGCCGGTGATGGCGTGGGCGCCCCCGGCGGTGGCGTCCTCGCAACGGACGGCCGCCACCGGGTTGTTGATGAACGTGTTCCCCGTGATGGCGAACCCCCGGCACTGCCCCCGCAGCAGCACACCCGTGTCGGCGTGCAGGTAGTTCCCCGAAATGACGATGTCGCGGCAGTGGTCGGGTGGGTTCGTCTGGCCCTTGCCGCGGCCCTCAATGGCGACCGGAAAGCCCTCAATCGTGTTGTTGGCGATGACGTGCTGGGCCGTGCCGTCCAGGATGATCGCCTGGGCGTGACCGTACGCCAGGTGGTTGGAGACGATCCGCACCTCGCGGCATTCCCAGCCCAGGAAGACGTGCTCGGCCTGCTCCTGGCCCTCGCGCAAGCTCCGGGTCTGGTTGCCGTGGAAGCTCAGGTGGTGGATGTTCTCGGCGCACAGGGCGCGCCTGCAGTCGCGCATCCAGCAGTCGCGCACGGTCACGTTCGTGCCCTGGGGCCCCAGCCGCACCGCCGTGCCGCCGTGGCCGATGAAGCAGCAGGCATCCACGAGGGCGTCGTTGGGGTAGTCCAGGATGAGCGCATCGCCGCTGGCATGACTGCCCACGAACGTCAGATCGCGCAGGGTGATCTTAAGGTCCGGCCACCAACTGCCCACAACGCCGGTGATGTGCAGGAGCGGCTGCCCGTGCGCGGTGTCGTTGATGAGCACGCTGCCCCGGCCTTCCCCGTAGAGATACAGGTGCTGCTTCTCGGCGAGGGCGCGGGTGAGCGTGTCTGGCACGTGGTACTCGCCGGTGGGGAGGTAGATCGCGCCGCCCGTCTCAGGGAGAGCGTCCAGGGCAGCTTGCAGGTGAGAGAAGTCCGCCGCGTTGAGGGTCGTAGGATTATCCATGGATGGAGGTTCGTTCGGGGTGGCCGAGCACCTCCCGGTCCCGAATCACGTCATTCCCACTTGACATGGAGGGGAATATGTTGTAAATCAGACCTGAAAGGTAGGAAATATGGCCATGATGAGAGTGTCCAAACGGACCAGATACGGTTTGCGCGCTCTGGCGGCGCTGGCCGAAGCGCATGGCGGGGGTCCGGTGAGCGTGCGCGAAATCGCCGAGTCACAGCATCTGCCCGTGAAATACCTGGAGCGGCTGTTCGTCGTGCTAAAGGCCTCGGGCCTGGTGATCGCGTTGCGTGGCGCGGGCGGGGGCTACGTGCTGGCACAGCCGCCGGAGCAGACGCGCCTCCTCGACGTCTTCGAGGTGCTGGAAGGGCCGCCGGACCCGGTCGAGTGCTTGCACGATGAGGTGCCCTGCCCACAAGAAGACACCTGCGCCACGCGCCACCTGTGGCAGCAGGTGTCCCGGGCCGTAAGCCAGGTGCTGGCGGACCACACGCTGGCCGACTTGGGGGGCGAACCCCCGCGGTGCGATCCGAAAGGATGATTGGGCCATGAAGATACTTGACGACATTACGCAGGCTGTGGGCCACACGCCCTTGATCCGGCTGAGCAAGGTCGGGGCGGGGCTGCCCGGTCAGGTGCTGGGCAAGGCGGAGTTCCTCAATCCACTTGCGAGCGTGAAGGACCGTATTGGCCTGAGCATGATCCGGGCCGCGGAAGCGACGAGGGCCATCGGGCCCGAGACGACCATCATCGAGCCGACCAGCGGCAACACGGGGATCGCGCTGGCGTTTGTCTGCGCGGCGCGGGGGTATCGTCTCGTGCTCACCATGCCGGAGACGATGAGCATGGAAAGGCGCCAACTGGTAGCGGCCTTGGGCGCCGAAGTCATGCTGACCCCGGGCGCGCAGGGCATGAAGGGCGCCATCACCGCGGCCCGTGAACTGGCCGACCAGATCGGCGATGCCTTCATCCCGATGCAGTTCGAGAACCCCGCGAACCCTGACGCCCACCGCCAGACGACCGCCGAGGAGATCTGGGAGGATACCGACGGGCAGGTGGACGCCTTTGTCGCCGGCGTGGGCACGGGCGGGACAATCACGGGTGTGGCGGAGGTTCTCAAGGCCCGCAAGCCCGAGGTGCGGGTCGTGGCCGTCGAGCCGGCGAGTTCGCCGGTGCTCTCGGGCGGGGAGCCCGGCCCGCACAAGATCCAGGGCATCGGGGCGGGGTTCGTCCCAGACGTGCTGCAGACTGGTCTGTTGGATGAGATCATTGCGGTCGCCAACGAGGACGCCTTCGCCATGTCCCGGCGGCTGGCCCGCGAAGAGGGCATCCTCGTGGGGATCTCCTCGGGCGCCAACGTCCACGCGGCGCTGGAAGTGGCGGCGCGTCCGGAGAGTGAAGGCAAGCTCATCGTCACCATCCTGTGCGATACCGGTGAGCGCTACCTGAGCACCGAGCTATTCAAGAGCAGCTAGGGCGGAGAGAGAAGAGCCATGTTCGCGCGCATCCGTGAAGACATTCGCACCGTGTTCACCAAGGACCCGGCGGCCCGCAGCGTCCTGGAAGTCCTGCTGTGCTACCCGGGGCTGCACGCCATCTGGACCCACCGGGTCGCCAACTGGTTCTGGCGGCACGGGTTCAAGCTGGCGGGCCGGCTGGTCTCCCACTGGGGCCGGGGGCGCACCGGCATCGAGATCCACCCCGGCGCCACGATCGGCCGGCGCTTCTTCATTGACCATGGCATGGGCGTGGTGATCGGCGAGACGGCGGAGATTGGCAACGATGTGCTGATGTACCACCAGGTGACGCTCGGGGGGACGTCGCTGGAGAAGAAGAAGCGCCACCCGACGATCGGCAATCACGTCGTGATCGGCGCGGGGGCCAAGCTGCTGGGCGCTTTCGTCGTAGGCGACCACGCGAAGATCGGCGCGCAGTCGGTGGTGATCCGGGAGGTCCCGCCGGGGGCGACCGTCGTGGGCATCCCCGGTCGGGTGGTGGAGGAGACAGCGCCGCGGCCCGACGTGGACCTCGAACACGCGGCCCTGCCCGACCCGGTGGCCGAGGCCATCAACAACGTTCTCACCTCGCAGGAGAACTTGCAGGAGTGCTTCGCCCAACTGCAGCGCAGCATGTCCACCATGGCCGAGACGGTGGGGTCGGTACGGGGTGGGCAGCCGAAGGAAGTCGGGGACACCGAATAGCGCGGTTAGAACGGCGCCTCCAGCGGCGGGCTGATCAGGACTCCCGGTGTGTCCGGGGCGAGTTCGGCGCCCGGCCCGGTGAGCCGCACGATGCGCCCGTCCACCTGCAGCCGCCCCTCGGCATGCCACTTGATCGCCTGGGGGTAGATGCGGTGTTCCTGGGCGAGGATGCGCGCCGCCAGTTCGTCCGCCGTGTCATCGTCGCGCACCGGCACCGCGGCCTGGATGATGATGGGCCCCGTGTCGAACTCGGGGTCGGCGAAATGCACCGTCGTCCCTGCGATCTTGACGCCGTGCTCGACCGCCATCGCCTGTACATTGACACCGGGGAACGCGGGCAGTAGCGCCGGGTGGATGTTCATCACGGCGCGCGGGAAGGCCGCCAGCAGCGCCGGTCCGTTGATGCGCATGTAGCCCGCGAGGCAGACGAGGCCCACGCCATGGTCGCGCAGCACGCGGACTTGCTCGGCATCGGCCTGCGCCCACTCCGGGCTGCCGGTCTTGCCCACGGGGATGTGCACGGCGGGAACATCATGGCGCCGTGCGCGCTCTAAGGCATAGGCGTCGGCTCTGTTGCTGATGACGACGGCCACCGTAGCCGGGACCTTACCGGCCTGACAGGCGTCAATGATGGACTGCAGGTCAGTGCCGCCGCCGGAAGCCATGACACCGATGCGGAGCAGATCAGACACAGGAACTCAACTCCTGGGTTGAAGACGTGCGCGGCAGTTCGGCGCCGGAAGGCGCGAAACCTGCTGCGGCAGCAGGTGTCACCTCCCTTGGTCGCGAACAGGCGCACTATCGCTTAGAGGAGCATGATCACGATGAAGCACTACCGATGGGTCGGGATCGCACTACTGGCAGGGCTGTTGCTGACCGCCACCGCGGGGTTCGCGCAGAACCCCGACCTGGGCGCACTGCTCAAGGCCACCGGACTGAAGTACTCAGCCCTCGAGAACGTCGAGGATAGCTGGCGCGTGCCGTTTGAGGGCGAAGCGGGCAAGGCCCTCGACGTATTCTTGACCTACAACGACGACAAGAAACAGTTCGCGCTGATCTTTGCCACGGTGGTAGATCGGGAGGACAACCACGGCTTCAACCGCGACGTCCTGGCGGCGTGCATGAAGCTGAACAACGACTACCCGGGCGTGAAGTTCGTCCTGGACGAGAAGCACGGCGACATTGACTGCCAGGCCGAAGTGTACATGTCCACCATCACGGCCGAGTCGCTGGCGATGTACCTGAACCTGGTCGCCAGCATGACCAATGAGCATTCGGCGAAGCTGAACCAACTGGCCGGCGGAACGCCGCCCCAGGGGTAATCCGACCGACGAACCTCCCCGCCGATGACAACGCGCCCGGTCCACGATGGACCGGGCGCGCGCCGTTCTGGTGGGGGGCCGGCGGGTCCCGATCACCCAGGCCGGACCGGGATCCACACAGCCCCCCGAAGCTTGGCGTCGTGTTGGTCGTGAGTCCTGGTGTGGCAAGGAGTCGTGGGGTGTCAGCGAAGCTGACGGGGCCCCACGACGGTCGCGGGGCCCCGTCAGACGATGCGGCCGTCTGACACCCCGCGACTCCCGCCTGCAGCTCCAGCCATCCGTGTACCAGACTCACGGCTAACAGACCGCTAGACGACTGTCTCGATCTCCTCGCCGTTCATGATCCGCTCGGCGCGATCCGCATAGTCCGCCTTCTCGGCGTGCGAGACCGTCCGCCAGATGAGGAACTGCTTGCGGATCCCGGCCAGGAAGAGCGTGTTGGTCTTCTTCCACGAGGTGATGTCACCGGCCAGACGATCCAGGCGCAGCACGATGGCGTAGATCTCGCCGTCCTCGGTCGGCTCGCAGGTGAGGCGGAAGTCCTGGCTGACACCCAGGTCGTAGGGCGCGAGCCACATGCGCAGCGCCACTGTCAGACCGTGCCCGTGCTCGTGCTCGGTGGACAGGAGCCGCACGTCTTCGGCCAGGAACTCGCCCCCCGCGTAGCCCACGTATTCGTCGAAGAACTCCTTGAGGAACGCCGCCACGCCGAACGCATCGCGTCCGGTGACTGTGAAGGGCAGGACGATCGTCATCAGGTCGCCCTCCGGGTCCGGCAGCGACCACTTGCGCTCGATGCCCGGTGAGGCGATCTCACCCGCCTTCTTGCTCGGGTACAGCGTGGACAGGAGCACGACCGCGATGACGACGATCGTGACGCTGACTGCCGACATGGAGCTGTAGTTCAACTCGATGCCGTGCATGCTGCCGGTGGCATAGAGCACCTTGGTGATGACCTGCCCCAGCAGGTAGCCGAGGATCGCGCCCAGGTTGGCGAACACCGACGCCTCGGCCAGGAAGAGCATCGAGACGTGAACGGGCGCCAAACCCAGCGAGCTGTAGATGCCGATCTCGCGCACGCGCTCGTGAACGGACCCCAGCATCGTGTTGAGCACGATGAGCGCGGCAATCAGGATCGGGATGACCAACTGCTCGAGGCCGGAGAACGAGGTGACGCCCACCGAACTGAACAGGTAGGTCTTGTCCTGGAAGCCGGCGTACAGGCTCAGGGCGAACCGGTTCATCATGCGGTGCACCCCGGGGAGGATCTGCGTGGGATCATCGTAGCGGACCGCGAGCGAGCGCAGGGTGCCGCCCAGTTCGAGCGTCTTGTCATAGGGCAGGATGACCAATTTCTCCGGCCCGAAGTGCTTGTACTCCTGTAGCAGGGACTCGGCGGTCGTGGCCCCGAGTTGGGAGCGCTGTTCGGCCTGGCGCTGCAACTCCTTGAGCACTTCCGGACGCAACAGCGCGTAGTTCACCGGCATCATCGGCTCGCCGTCCAGGTCGCGCGCCTTGCGCATCTGGTCCTCGCTGACCAGGCCGATGACGCGGAAGCGGGTGCCGAAGACCTGCACCTGGGCCGAGCCGAGCTGGCCCTGGCCGATGCCGAGGGCCTCGGCCGCGCCCGTGGGCAGCAGGGCGACGTCCTTGTCCCCGGGCTTGAACCACCGGCCCGCGATCAGGAAGCGCTGGACGTCCATGACCCGCTCTTCCTGCGGCGCGAGGCCCAGGATGGTGCTGACGACGTACTTCTTCCCCGGGTCCGAGACATTGGTGACGTCAATCATCAGTTCCTTGTCCACCTGGGCGGAGGTGTACCAGGAGCGGGCCGCCACCGTGCCCACTTTCGACAACTCGTTGCCCAGGATGTCCGCCGTGGGCTCCTCGAGCGACAGCCAGGCGCGGTCGCGCAGCATCACGCCCTGGTAGGCCGGGGCTGACGGTAGCAGGATCTCGTTGGTGCGCAGGCCCTCGCGCACCGACGTGAAGCTGAGCACCGTGAACGTCAGGAGAATGAGCGTCGTGGCCGTCAGCCCGGTGCGCAGCTTGCGCCGGCGCATGTTGGCGATGCCGAGGCTGAAAGCTGCGGCGGCGGCCGACAGCCGGCCCACGTCCGCCTCGTGCACGCCGCCGCGGGCCTGCTTCATCGCCTTGAGCTGCTCGTTGAACTTCATCGTCACGATGCTGATGACCATGACGGCCAGCGCCATGATGATGAAGGCGAGCAGAATGATGGGTGGGTTGGCGGTGAGCGTGAAGGCCGGGTGCACCGCCGCCAGGCAGAAGAACACGATCATGAAGGTGACCAGCGTGCCGATGATCATGCCCACGATGGTGCGCGACGAGATCAGCAGCCGCTCGCCGAAGTACGCGAACGGCAGCAGGATGGCCAGGTAGAACAGCACGCCCTTGACGACGTCAATGGCGGTCTTTTGCACGTCGGGATAGGCTCGGGATTCGTAGCCCCACGAGTGGCGCGCCGCGGCCAGGCACTTGTCATAGAGCCGGGCCTGGAGCGACTGCTGGGCCAGCGTCAGCGACTCGAGGGCGTCGGAGTGGAGCTTCTCCAGGCGCGAGTTGCGGATGCCACGCGCCCGGAGCTTGGCCATGCGGAACTCGTCAATCCGCCACATGTCCTGCCCGACCTTCAGGGGCGTGAAGGCGATGCGGGAGGTCCGGCCGGCGGGGAAGCCCGCGCCGGTCGGCCGGTCCGCGGTGGCGTTGATCAGGATCATGCGCACGCCCAGCAGGCCCATGCCCATCGTGACCTGCAGGTCCACCTCGGGCAGCGAGTAGACGACCGCGCACGGCTCGACGTAGGAGGGGAACTCGGCCGCCGAGGCCCCCATTGAGGACAGCGAATAGCCGAAGGAGATCGGCTCGGAGTAATCCTTGGCGTCGTAGATGAAGACCTTCTGTAACGTCTGGAAGTAGCGCTCGTCCACGAGGTCGAAGACGTCGGTAGGCGTGCAGCTGAAGACGATGACAGGTCGCTTGAGGCCCGCGCGACCGGACACGGCGCGCGGGTACTTCTTGTCTCCGTCCGGGCCCATGTCGGGCGCGTACGCGATGTCACCGGTGGTGGCGTCGAAGCCGTAGGCCTCGAGCTGCCCACCGCTGGCGGGCTCGCCACGCAGGATGAACTCGCTGGTCTCATTGGCCAGCGCCGTCACCTCGGTGTGGATGCCCATCATGATGCGGTAGTTGCCCTGGATCATCACGAGGGCGCCGGGCACCGGGGTGTTGGGCACGAAGCTGTCATGGCGACGGAACTCCAGGACCGTGCCCAGCACGTCCTTGAGGTCGTCCATCTTCTTGAGCGCCTGGATGCGCTTGAGGGCCCGGCTGCTGAGCGTCTCGTCGTTGACCAGCGCCGTCAGCACGCAGCCCAACATGCGTGTCTGCTTCTTGAGGTTGTCCAGGTCCAGGCTCTGGAACGTGTCCAGGGGGGTGTCAATCAGGGGGCGGCCGTCGTTGACGGTCGCCAGCACGATGCCCGGCCGCCCGCCGCGGATGATCATCTCGTGATCGAAGGCCACCTTGCCGGGGAAGAAGGTGTACCACTCGCGTCCCTTCACCGGGTTGATGCCGTCCACGAAGACGTTGGCCAGCGGGTAGCCGAGGGCATCGCTGGCGTCCTCGGCATATTCCACGATCTGCTTGCCCAGGGGCGAGTAGAAGCGCAGCAGGTGGGACTGGTTGTAGTACCAGCCGCACTGGAACGGACCGAATTGCGGGCTGCGGGTGCTCAGGTCCAGCCCGATGAAGAGCTGGATCTTGTCGAACTGGTCCAGCCGCTGCCAGATGGCGACTTCGTTGTTCTTGCGGTCAATGTCGCGCTTGAGCCGCTCGAGGCGGACGGCGGCCATGGCGGGCGACAGCTCGAGCTGGCCGACATTGACGACGTTCTTGAAGTAGGTCTTCTCGCTCTCGGTCAGCGCGGCGCGCTTCTTGGCCAGCTCCGCCAGATCGTTCGTCAGCGTCTCCTGGGAGCGCTGCAGCTCGGCGAGTTCCTTCTGCAGCACCTTGAGCTGATCCAGGCGATTGCGGGTCTTGCGCGGTTCGCGGCCCCACAGGGCCTCGAACTCGCGCGCTCCGGACATGGCCTCGAAGTGGCCGCTGCACGCCAGGAAGATGACGCTGCGCGCCGGGGGCTGGGCCTGGAAGAGGCGGGCCAACTCGAGCATCGTCGCGATGCCGGTGGCGTTCTCGGCGCCGGGGGCCAGGCGCGGCACCATCGAGATCGAGTCGTAGTAGGCCTCGATGATGAGGGCTTCCTTGGATAGCTCGGGGTCCCGGCCGCGCATGATGCCGAGGATGTTGCGGTTGGTCGTGTTCCGCCAGCGCAACGGCTCGCGGGCGGTGATCGTGCCGACCGTGTCGCCCTCGGCCACCCGCGCGAGCACATCGGACGCCTCCGCGCCGCGCACGTAGAACCGGGGCACGTTGATCGGCGCCCGGACGAACTTCATCTCGGCTTCCGGCCGGGTCATCTCGACCGGCTCGATGAAGACGACGGCCGCCGCGTTGAGCAGCGGGGCGTTCAGCCAGTTCTGCTGGGTGTTGAAGTCCAGCAGCACAATCGCGCCGTTGGTGTTCTTGCCGTTGAAGTCCGAGAGGGACCCGTGCCCGGCGTAGATGATGGGGCCGCGGAGCCCGGCGGCGGGCACCTGGGACGTACGCGCGTGATTGGGCCAGAGCGCGGACAACTCGTAGCTCTGGCCGCCAATGGTCAGTGTGCTGCCCATGTCCACGGGGCTGGGGAGGTCGAACTCCTGAACCATCGTCTCGAGCCCGAGGTCCTTGAAGCGCTGGAGGACCATGTCCGCCGCACGGGCGTTGCCCTCGTAGCCCGAGACGCGGGAGCCGAGCGCTTCGAAGGCCTGGATGTCCGCGGCGATGCGGCCCTGATCCATGGCCTCGGCGGTAGCTTCGTAGGCTACGTCGGCCGCCCAGGCCCGGGCGGTGGGGCTCCCGGCAGCTATGAGCGCCAGCATCAGGAGCACGACCACGGCGCGCGCGAGGCGCGAGCCGGCTTGCGACGTACGGCAGGTGCTTACAGCCATCCGGTATCTCTCCTCTGCCGCCCGCGGGGCGGCAGGATAGGCCGACGGAGAACACCGTCCGCCGGACTCGCCTGATTTCCATCCTTCGGGGAGCGATTCCTCCCCGAACTTCACGCTACCCGAAGAACACCACGTACCGCCGGTACATCTCATTGATGATGCTCAGCCAGCCCCAGACCAGGCCGGACAGGAAGAAGTGCCCGACGATCAGCCCCAGGAAGAGCGGAATGCCGCGGCGGTAGGCGCGCATCCCGCCCAGGCGCAGGATCGCGGTCTTGATGAGCCACACGAGCAGGAACGGCCCCCACAGCGGCCCGCCGTAGGCGGTCACCATGGCAAAGCCCAGCGGGTGCAGCGGGAAGCGCAGGAAGTACGTCCGCAGCAGCACTAGCGCCGCGACGATCGTGGCGCCCGAGAGGGCAGCGTAGGTGCGCGGGCGGTCGGGCAGGCGGTGGGCCTTCATGAACCCCGACAGTTCCTCGAACTCCGTGCGGGCCAGCGTCACCCGGTAGCCGCCCTGGGTGGTGCCGCCCTCGAGGATATTGGCCCCGTGCATGTAGTAGGCGTGCAGGTGGATGAAGGCGGCGCCGGCAAAGCCGATGACGACGGCGGCGGTCAGCCACCAGGAGAGGGTCCGCTGGCGCAGGCGCGCCTCCTGGCCGATCTTCATCGCCTCGGCCTGGTAGGCCATGTTGGACTGGTAGTACCCGCGCGAGACGAACATGAAGGTGGAGAAGATGGTCAGGTTCTGGAACCCGCCGCTGCTCGCGAAGGGTTGTGAGCCGCCGATGTGGATCATCATCTGCTTGTGCAGGTAGAAGGGGAAGAGCCAGACCATGGCCGCGCCCGCTTCCGCCCGGGCCCGCGCGTACACCAGCGCGAACAGCAGCACCAGCGCGAAGTAGATCAGGGCCGTCCACCAGAGCATGCCCGCCTTGATGGCGAAGGCGAGCATGAACGTGAGGCCGCCCAGGGCGCACAGGACCGCGGTGCGCGAGGACATGGGCTCGTCCGGGTCCACCGCCTCGCGCCCGTAGGTCAGCGCCCGGCTGAGGATGTCCCGAAGCTGGAAGCGCCCCACCCACACCAGGAAGATGCCGAGAGCGACATAGGCGCCGAACGACTGCTCGCGGTCGAAGGGGAAGCCGGGGATCTCCAGGCCGGCGCCCGTGGCCATGACGTTGGCGAGGCGCAGGGCGAGATAGAAGACCCACACCGACAGCGTGATCTCGGTGGAGACGAGGTAGCCCAGGCCGATGTTTTCGGGGCGCCAGGCGATGGAGAGAGGGCGGATGGCCGACAGCGGGCGCTCGGTGAAGAGGCGGCCGATGTCGTAGTTCTGGCCCATGGCCGGGATGGCCGGGTTCCACGCCCGCAGGATGTTGCTGATGTTGAACAGGCAGGCCAGCACGAAGCCGATCCACATCAGCGGGTTGCCAAAGAACCCGCCCAGGACGCGCCGCCCCTGTTGGTCGGCGATGTCCAGCACCAGTTGCGCAATGGGGAAGGTAAGGCGTTCCTTGTCTACCCACTGCTGCCGGAACAGCGCCATGACGCCCAGCATGGACACGCCCCAGGCCGTCAGGAAGAGCGTCCACATGGTCAGGGGCAAGGCCCAGGCGCGCCAGGGAACGCGCCCGTCCGCGGCGCCCTCGTACATGTCCTGGATGACCTTCGGGTCCTGGGGCGTCAGCCATGTCGGCATGTACTTCTGCAGGCTGGCGAAGTCGTTCTCGGGCGTCTGGAAGTAGTAGACGGCGGTGATGTTGGGGAAAAGCAGACGGGCCACGCCTACCGAACTCATCGTGACGGCGATGCACAGGAAGACGTAGACGTAGAGCACCTGGGCTTCGGACAGGCGCAGGCGCTTGCTCAGACGGCGCAGGCCCAACCCCAACAGCGTCAGCAGCAGCAGAGCGCCGACGGCCGGGATGACAGGCACGGCCTCGCCGAGTTGCACGCCCTGGGATACGATGCCGGCCTGCAGCATCCAGAACAGTGAGGCGGCCAGCAGCACCAGGGCCATCACGACGGCCCACGGCGACAGGCCTTCAGTGGGCGGGGAAGCCGGGCGGGTGGCTTGTGCTTCAGCGCTGGGCAATGATTCGCTCCTCGCGGGTAGATGAAAGCATGGTTCGCTTCGCCGCCCGGGGCCCGGAGTCCTCCTGGCGTACAAGATTCTGTGGCGACCCACGGGGCAGGCCTGCTGGTGAAGGGACTGTTCCAGGTCGGCGGGAAATCTGCTATAATCGCGCGCAGTGCCAGGACGTGCCTTAAGGAGGCATTATGCGGGTCAGTAGCTGCCCCAAGTGTGGCGCCAAGGTCGCCCAGTCTGACAACGTGTGCATGGATTGCGGCGAAGACCTTATCGCTGCGAGCCAGGACATCGTTCAGCAGGCCATGAAGGAGGCGAAGGCGCCGGCCGGGCCGGCTAGCCCCGCCGCCGCCGTGGCCGGCGGGGCCGCCGCTGGCATCGTCTTGCCCGGCGAGAACGCGGAGGAGAAGCGCCTGCGCGTCTTCGACAAGCAGGAAGCCGACGTGCTGCGCAAGCAACGCCCGGCGATGGTCGTCATCCTGCTCATCGCCGTCGTCGGCACGGGCGCGATGTTCGCTGTGGCCTCGGGCATGCTCAAGAAGATCGAGGGCGGCCTCGCCGGGCTCAAAGGCCTGAACGTGGCGGCCTTCAAGGCTGTCGGCCTCAACCCGTTCGACGATGACCGCATCGCCTTTGTCATCGTCGCGGGGATCGCCATCGCGGGCTTGCTCTGCGTCATTGGCGAGGTCCGGCGGCTGTGGGGCGTGTGCAGCGCCATCTCGGCGGTCAATCGCGGCGAGACCCCCAACGTTGTGCACATCTCGGTCTTCACGCAAATCGGCCTGCTCGTCGGCGCGTTCTTCGCGCCGCCCATCGGTCTGATCCTGGGCATCATCTTCAAGCTCTCGAAGGACGAGGACACGCGCTCGATCGGCTCGCTGATGATCTACGCCTCGCTGCTGTCGGCGGCGATCCTCGTCGTGAACTGGATCTGGTCGCTGGCGTCGGCGTCGCTGCCCGCGAAGTCCGCGCCGACGCCCAAGGGGGGCGGGGACGAAGGCGCGGCGCTGTGGCGAATGTTTGCGTAGGCCCGCCGGTCCCCCGGCGGGCATGGTGGGGAAGAGGCAGTTGTGCGCCGGGGACCGGCGCACCTACGCGAGAGACACAGACGGGGACAGGCCATGGGCCTGTCCCCGCTGTGTCTGCGCTGCCGCCCTCGCGGCTGGAAGCCGCTCGTACGGGCCTTCCGTCTCGTCATCCCGCCGTCAGTCGTCCGCCAGCCCCGTGAAGGTCGTGAAGTCCGTCTGCTCGATGACTTCGCCGGTCCGGCCCCACGCCACGCCCATCTCCGACAGCAGCTTCCTCTCCTCGGCCGCCTGGTCCATCAGGCTGCGGATGTCGCCGATCTCGTCCCAACTCACCCGCGGGATGCTGCCCGACGACAGGTAGGCCGCGTTGATCGTCAGCGTCGGCTTGACCGATTCACTGGCTGGCGCCAGGAGCTCCTTCTCAACCCCGCGGATGCAGTTGGCCAGGTTGGCGTGGATGGCGTTGCGGTCCGTGGGCATGTCAAACACAATCTCGTCCTTGCCCTCGATCTGCACGACGGCCTTGCTGGTGTCCCAACTGGCGCGGCCCTTCGTGCCGATGATATCCAGCGTCGTGCGATGGTCGGCGTCACAGCACGTGGTGGCGTAGAAGTGCAGCGTGGCCTCGCCGAGGTCGGCCCGGATACACGCGGTGTCCTCGCACTCGATGTCATGGACGCGGTACATCTCGGCCTGCAGGCGCTCGGGGATGGCCCGGGCGCGCTCGCGCGTGCCCATCTGCAGGGAGGAGTTCAGCAGGTGCACCGCCTGGTTCATGAGCACCCCGTCCCAGCAGGGCAGGTCATCGTAGGTGCGCTTGCCGGCCCAGTCGGCGCGCTGGTAGTACTCGTCGGTGCGCTTCCATTCCATCACGCCGACAATCTCGAGGAGTTCGCCCAGGTCGCCGTTGCAGATGAGGTCCTTGAGGGCCAGCGAGTGGTTGTAACCGGCGTACTGGAAGTCCACGGCCACGTGCAGGTTGCGAGTCTGGGCCTTGTGGACGATCTTCATCCCGTCGGCGGCAAGGATCGTGACGGGCTTCTCGACCAACACGTGCAGGTCGCGGTCGAGGCAGAAGTCAGTGTAGGGGGCATGGAAGGGATGGGGAGTGGCGATGACGACCGCCTCCGCGTCCACCTCGTGGAGCATCTCCGCAATGCCGCCGAACAGGGGCACGCCCTGCTCCTTGAGGGCCTCGGCGGCCTCGGCGACACGGGGCCGATCATACCAGACGTCGCACGCGCCGACGAAGTCCATGTAGTCCGCGTCGTGGATGATGCCGCGATGATAGCCGCCAATGCCGGAGATTCCGACCAACGCCGTCCGTACAGGGTCCAAGAGGGACACCTCCGCTCAAATGATGGGACGCCTCGCGAGGAGGCGCCGGGAGTGTTTCGTCGTGTGCTGCGGAAGGTCCTGCCGGCCGCTTGCAGGGCGGGGCTACTTGGCGCCGGCGGCGTGCAGTTCGCGGGCCTGCTCGTAGGCGTCGAGCACGCGGCGCACGACGGTCATGCGGTCGTAGCGGTTGGCCCAGTTCCGGGCGCGTTCGCTCATGGCCCGCAGGGCGGCCGGGTCCCGGAGCAGTTCCATGCTCACTCGTGCCAGGCCCTGCCCCTGTTCCGCCGGCGGCACCAGCCGGCCGTTGACGCCATCCTCGACCATGTCGTTGCTGCCGGGGGCGTCCATGGCGATCACCGGCGTGCCGGCGGCCATCGCCTCGGCAAAGGACAGGGGCTGCACCTCGAACATGCTGGGCGTGATGAAGACATCCAGCGCGGCGTCGTACTGGGGGATGAGGCTGTGGTCAATGCGCCCGGCGAAGAAGATGCGGTCGCCGCCGGGGATCTTGCCGGCGCGCTTCTGGAGCGCCTGTCGGGAAGGACCGTCCCCGACCAGCAGCAGCCGCAGTTGGGGCAGTTGTGGGAGCATGATCTCGGCGGCGTCAAGCAGCGCCGACAGGTTCTTCTCGGGCGCCAGACGGCCCACATAGCCCATCAGCAGATCATCGGGACCGCAGCCATACTGCCGGCGGATTGCACTGCCGTCCGCGTCCCACAGCGCGGACAGGTCGGTCGGGTTGTAGATGACCTCGATGGGCCGCTCGACGCCCATCGTGAGCAGACGCTCGCGTGAACTGCTGGCCGGAGTGGTGATCAGGTCGCAGCGGTTGCAGTAGGTCTTGACCTGCAGGCGCAGGTACTGGTCCACCATGTCGTCGGGCAGGGGCACGAGCTTGCTGTAGATCTCGTACTGCGTGTGGATGGTGGTGACGAGCGGGAGGTTCATCCAGCGGGCGTACCACTGCCCCCAGACGCCGACCCACATGGGGTGGTGAGTGTGGACGATGTCGAACTTGTGCTTCAGCAGGGCGCGAGTGACGCGGGGGGCGACAGGCAGGGCCAGGTGGTAGTCGGCCTCGACAGGCGCCGGCAGCGAGGGGAAGCGGGAGACGCCTGCCTGGTCCTCGGCGCTGTCGAAGCCCACCGGCGCGGGTGCGAAGATGTGGACCGAATGCCCGAGTTCCTGCAGGCCGGCGCGGAGATTGGCAATGGAAATGGCCACGCCGTTGACGGTCGGCCAGTAGGTGTTGGTGTAGATCGCAACGCGCATGGTCAGTCCCCGACGACGCCCGGTACGGGGCAGCCCGCGACGGCGCCTACTTGGCGCCCCGCTCGCGTAGCAGTGAGGGCAGGCGAGATGAGGCCAGTAAGTCCGCGAGCGCCTGGTTGGCGGCGTCTACGGTCGGGGAATAAAGGGGGGCCAGCTTGGCGATGTACTGGCCCTTCTTGGCCGCGTAGTCCGTCGCAGACAGCTTGCGCGTCTCGTCAAACACCTTGAGAATGTCGGCCGCCGTCAGGTTCACCGCCGGATCGGCCAACTGCTCGGCGTTCGCCTTCCCCTCTTCGGCGTAGGTGCCGGCCGAGAGCTGCCGGATCCACCCGAGCAGATCCTCCGCCTGGGCGCGCGCCTCGTCGGCTCCTGTGATGATGGCGACCTGGTCCTCAGTCAGCACCTTGCGCAGCTCCGGCACAACCGCGAGTGTGGCCGAGGCCACCTGTTCGTCGGCCTCCTCGACCTTCGCCTGGGCCGTGTGCAGGTGCTTGTCCAGCTCCTCGGGGACGTCCTGGTCTTTGAGGAGCAGGCCGCGCTTCTCGCGCAGCAGGGGCACCAACTGGGCCAGCGCCGCCTGACGCGCCGGTTCGGCCTTGGCCCGTGCGTCTACGGCCTGCTGGGCGACGGACAGCAGCGGGTCAAGCTGTGCCGGCTGCAGGTCGAGGCGGTTGAGCGTATGGAGCAGGCTGACATCCTGGGCCAAGTCGTTGGCGGCCTGCTCGGCCTCGGAGACGGCCGGGCCTGTAGCGGGCACCCCCGCCGGCTGGCACGACCCCATGAGCGCGACCGACAGGAGCAGTAGAGTGAGGGAGACGCAAAGCGACAGTGAACGCACGCTCGGCATGTTGTTCCTCCGGGAGGATGCGCGACTACAGTAGCCTTAGACCCGCGAGCGGGAGCCGGGTTCCGCGCGACGTCGTCGGCTCCGTCCGGACGGCGGCCGCGCCGCTAGCGGCTGAACGTCTCGACCGCCATGGCCAGGAACTCCTGGTTGTTGTGGGTCTTGCGCAGGCCGGAGAGCAACAGTTCGGTGCTCTCGACGGTGTCCAGCGCGTGCAGGGCCCGGCGCAGTTGCCAGACGCTCTGCATCTCCTCGTCATTGAACAGCAGTTCCTGGTGGCGGGTGCTGGAGCGCTGGATGTCAATGGCCGGGAAGATGCCGCGGTCGGCCAGCTCGCGCGACAGCACGAGGTCCATGTTGCCGGTGGCCTTGAATTCCTCAAAGATCATGTCATCCATGCGGCTGCCGGTCTCGACGAGGATCGTGGCCAGGATGGTCAGGCTGCCGCCGTGCTCGATGTTGCGGGCCGCGCCCAGGAAGCGCTTGGGGCGGTACAGAGCCGTGGGGTCCAGGCCGCCCGACAGCGTGCGGCCGCTGGGGTCCACGGTCAGGTTGCTCGCGCGCGCCAGACGGGTGATGCTGTCCATGAGCACCACGACGTCCTCGCCCTGTTCCACAAGGCGCTTGGCGCGGGCCAGGACGGCGTCCGCCACGCGCATGTGGTTCTCGGGCATCTCGTCGAAGGTCGAGGAGATGACCTCGCCGTCCACGGAACGGGCGATGTCCGTGACTTCTTCGGGGCGCTCGTCAATGAGCAGCACCATCAGCATGATGTCGTTGTAGTTGCGGGTCAAGGAGTTGGCGATCTGCTTGATGATCGTCGTCTTGCCGGCCTTGGGCGGGGCGACGATGAGGCCGCGCTGGCCGCGCCCCACGGGCGTGACAATGTCCAGGAAGCGCCCGGCGGTCCCAGTCGGGCCGTCGGTCTCCATGTACAGGCGCTCGTTGGGGTAGATCGGCGTGAGTTCCTCGAAGTGCGGGCGGTTGCGCATCTCTTCGGGCGCCGCGCCGTTGATCGTCTGCAGGCGCAGCAGCGACCAGTAGCGCTCGGTGTCCTTGGGCGGGCGGATCGGGCCGCTGACCAGGTCGCCAGTGCGCAGGCCAAAGCGCTTGATCTGCGTGTCGGCCACATAGATGTCCTTCTGCAGGTCGGACTTGTAGCCATCCACGCGCAGATAGCCGCGGCCATCGGGCATGATCTCCAGGATGCCGTAGCCGTACTTGTGGCCGTTCTGCTCGCTCTGCGCAACGAGGATGCGCATGCACAGGTCTTGCTTGCGCAAGGCCTTGACCCCCTCCATCTTCAACTCGGCGGCGACCTCCCGCAACTGGTCCACCGTCATCTCCTGGAGTTGGGGCAGCTCTAACATCTCGGGGCACCTCACGACTTCTTTCTCGGATTGGGATCCGCATTGTTGCGGACCAGCAACAGCCGGTCGGCCCGGGCCGGACGGCGCTGTGCGTCTATTGGTATGCTTCCGGCTTGAGCACCGCGACATACGGGAGCCAGCGGAAGCGCTCGGCATAGTCCAGACCATAGCCCACGACAAAGGCGTCGGGAATCTCGAAGCCGACGTAGGCGGGCTCGAGGTCGGCCTGGCGGCGGGAAGGCTTGCTGAGCAGGCAGCAGATCTCCAGGGAGGCCGGCTCCCGCTCCCTCAGCCGCTCGCGGAGCCAGGCGAGCGTCAGGCCGGTGTCCACGATGTCCTCGATGAGCAGGACATGCCGGCCCCGCACTTCCTGGGCCAGGTCCAGCCGCAGCCGCACTTCCCCGCTGGACTCGCAGGACTGTCCGTAGCTCTCGCAGCAGACCAGGTCAACTTCCAGGGGCAGGTTGAGCCGGCGCATCAGGTCGGACAGGAAAACGATCGAGCCCTTCAGCACCCCGATGAGCAGGGGGTGCTTGTCCCGGTACTCCGCGGCCAGCGTCTCGGCCAGTTCGGCCACGCGGCTCTGAATCTGATCCTCGGTCAGCAGCACCGAGGCCAGATCACGCTCCCAGTCGGCGGCAGCCTCTATTCCCATTCGATGGTTCCGGGGGGCTTGGTCGTGATGTCGTACAGGACGCGGTTGACGCCCTTGACTTCGTTGACAATGCGGGTGGCGATCTTCCCGAGTAGCTCCGGGGGCAGCTTGGCCCAGTCGGCGGTCATGAAGTCCTCGGTGGTGACGGCGCGGATGACAACGGGATGGGCGTAGGTGCGGCCGTCACCCATGACCCCGACGCTGAAGGTGTCCAGCAGCACCACGAAGTACTGGCTCAACCGGCCGCCCCAGCCGACGCGCGCGATCTCCTCGCGCAGGATGGCGTCGGCCTCGCGCACCATCTCGACCCGGTCGCGGGAGATGGGGCCGGCGACGCGCACCGCCAGCCCGGGCCCGGGGAAGGGCTGGCGCTGGACGATCTCGTCAGGGAGCCCCAACTCGCGGCCCAGGCGCCGCACCTCGTCCTTGAACAGGCGGCGCAGCGGCTCGACGTTCGTGTATTTCATATCGGCCGGCAAGCCGCCGACATTATGGTGCGTCTTGATCGTCGCCGTGGCGCCCCCGCCGCTCTCGATCACGTCCGGGTACAACGTGCCGTGGACGATGAAGTCGAACTCGCCCAGCTTGCTGCTCTCTTCCTCGAACACGCGGATGAACGTCTCGCCGATGATGCGGCGCTTCTGCTCCGGGTCGGCCACGCCCTCGAGCTTGTCCAGGAAAGTGTCGGCGGCGTCCACAAAGACGAACCGGTCGCCGAGCATGGGCCAGAAGACGGCCTGCACCTGTTCGGCTTCCTGCTTGCGGAGCAGGCCGTGGTCAATGAACATGCAGGTCAACTGGTCGGGCACCGCGCGATTGAGCAGGGCGGCGGCGACGGAGGAGTCCACGCCTCCCGACAGGGCGCACAGGACGCGCTTGTCGCCGATCTGTGCGCGGAGCGCCTGCACCGTCTCCTCGATGAACGAGCCCGGCTCCCAGTCGCCCGCGCAGCCGCACACGCCGTACAGGAAGTTGCGCAGCACGTCCGCGCCGCACAGCGTGTGATGCACCTCGGGGTGGAACTGCACGCCGTAGAGCTTGCGCTCGGCATGCCCCATGGCCGCGACGGGCGCATTGGGGCTGCAGGCCAGGACCTTGAAGCCGGGCGGCACGGCCGTGACGCGGTCGCCGTGGCTCATCCACACCTGCGCCGGGCCGCTGACGCCGCGGAGCAGCTCGTCTTCGTCCACGACTTCCAGCATGGCGTGGCCGTATTCGCGCTCGGTGCCGGGGGTGACTTCGCCGCCGCACAGGTGCGCCATGAGCTGCTCGCCATAGCAGATGCCCAGGATCGGGATGCCGGCTTCGAACAGCTCCCGCGCCACGGTCGGCGCGCCCTCCTCGTACACACTGGACGGGCCGCCGGACAGGATGATGCCGGCGGGCCGACGGGCCAGGAGGTCTGCCACCGGAGTGTCAAAGGGGAGGATCTCCGAGTAGCAGTTCTGTTCCCGCACCTTGCGGGCGATGAGCTGCACGTATTGGGCGCCGAAGTCCAGGACGATGATCGTGTCGTGGGTGGGCGGGCTAGCGGCCATTACCGGTACCTGTGGTGGTCATGGAGACAAGCGGTAGACGCGCAGTCGCTCCCGAGTAAACGGGCGCGGCGATGGGAAATCATGCGCTGGAGGAGCGGCGGAATCATGCCAGGGGCCGTGCCGTATTATGACACATGTTGCAGGCGGTTTGTCGCCTGGTGAAGTTGCGGGCTGAACACGAGAAATGTACCCGGGGATCGGGCGAGGCGGCCGCGCAACGACTGGGGCCGCGGGGTGTCACGAGGCAGTATAACAACCGCGCCAGGGACTGTCAACGGCTGTGCGCCACGGATTCGCGGTCGGCGGCGTCTTCCGGCGCACGTCGTGCCCTAGAAGGAGGCGCTCCACAGGGTCGTTTCCCACGGCAGGTCCCGCCCGGTCAGCATGGGGAGGGGGGCACCCGGCGACGGGAGGTCGTGGGGGAGGAAGCCCAGGGCAGACGGCGCCGCAAGCGGCGTCTCGCCGCGTGCGAGCAGCCGCCATCGGCCCGACCCGCACATGTGACCGACGAAGGCCCCGAGCGCCGCGCCGGCCAGGAACTGCTCCCAGGTGTGCTCCTCGATCTCTACCTGCGTCCAACCCGCCACGGCTGCCAGGGGCAGCGCAATCCATGCCGCGTGCGGCTCGCGCGTGGCCAGCGACGTCGCCGTGGCGAACGCCAGGGAGGCGTGGCCGCTGGGGAAGCCCTGGCTGCCTCCGTGTGGGCGCGGGGAGTTCACCACCCACTTCAGGGCCTGGGTGATGGCAGCGTCCATGATCAGAGCGTCAGCCATGCGCCGGCCGGTCTCGCGATGCGTCGGGTCATCGTCCAGGAGGAAGACAACAGGCAGGCCCAGCGCCGCCGCCTCCAAGCCCGTGCCGATGGCCTTCGTCAGGTGATCCGTGCGCGCCTGCGCATGCAGCGGTGGAACCAACAGCAGTCCGGCGAGCCAGAGCAGGCCCCGCATCAGTCCCCGCCTCCGCTACCTTCCCGAGCCAGGGCGGCTGCGATCTTCTCACGCGCCTCGTCAATCAAGATCTGAACGTCTTCGGTGCGGTAGGTGCGCTGCTCAAAGGAGCGGGCCTCGACCGTCTGCAGGAAGCCCTTGAAGTCCTCGAAGTATGAGCCGTAGATGTGGAAGCTGTCCACCACGTGGTTGTACTGCCCGACCTTGATCTCCCGGCCGAGGGCCGCGCTGAGGCGCTCGGCCACGTGCCGCTGCAGGTCGGTGAAGGCGTACATGTTCATGAACGCCGCCTTGTAGGCGTCGTTCGAGCGCATGTGGGCGGCCAGCAGGAGGCGGTCGTCGAAGATGCGGAACCAGAGGCGCTGCAGACAGGCCGCATGCTCGCACTGCGGGTCGGCCCAGGGCTTCCACAGCACGCACTGGGCGCGGCGGGTGTGCGGCGCGGTGGCGAGGGCCTGCACGACGTAGTCCACTTGGTTGATCGGCTCATCGAGGCCGGGCACGGAGTACGCCGCGATGCGCTCGTGGTACGAGTACTGCCACTTGCCCTCTTCCGGGGCGATCCAGTGGTCGTGGATGCCGTCCACGACCTCCTGGCGGTAGACCTCGAGGTCATCGAAGCCGCCGGGCATGGCGCGGTGGATGCGCGGCTCGGCGAACGGGTCGGCGACGGCCAGGAAGAGCGAGACATCGCGGCTGGGCGGATCGCCCGGCTTGTCGTACTGGGTGGCGATGGTCGCGCCGCGCTCCCAGGTCTCGATGACAGCGCGTTCCCAGCCCTCGGGCAGGGTCTCGGCGACGATGTGGACGACGGGGAGGCTGAGGTCCATGGGCGTTTCGGCGGCTCCTGTGGTGGCGGGTCCCGCAGCGGAGGGCACTTGCGGGATGGTCTGGATTCTGGTAACTTACCGGAACGAAGGATAAGTTTCCCGCCGCTGTTGGTCAAGTCCTTCTGGAAGCGTGCTTCCCAAAGCGCCTACCCCGCCGCGTTCCGGGATCGCCATGAAGCAGCCCTGG
>CAZZDO010000029.1:0-1188 GCA_964653205.1 uncultured Armatimonadia bacterium
TCCCAGGGGGAGAGGGGAGAACAGCAACGGCAACGGAGCCTTGCACCCCTCTCCCGGAGACCGCAGGTCTCATGGGAGAGGGGCCGGGGGTGAGGGAGCCGTGAGATCTGCGGCGGCGCCCACACCTCCCCCAAGACCGCTATGGGCACACAATCGCCCGCACAACGTCCCCCTCGCGCCGGATCGAGTCCTCCAGCGCCGCCGAGGCCTCGTCCAGCGAGTAGTTGCGGGTCGGGAACCCCGCGGCGTCCAGCCGGCCGTCGCTGAGCATCTCCAGGCAGTCGTGCAGCGTGTGCCGCGACCGCCGGCAGAACATCACCGTCAGCTCCTTGCGGCGCGGGATGCGGGCCGAGTACTGCTGCAGGTCGAGCGAGGGGATCCCCAAGACCATGACCTTCCCCTCGGGCCGGGCCAGCTCCAGCGACTCGGCGAAGCTATGGTCCCCGCCGGCGGCCTCGAAGACGACATCCGGCTCGGAGACATCATCCCAGAAGGCCTTCAGTGCCTCCGCAGTGGCGGCGACCGTCGCGCCCAGGCGCGCCGGCGCGGCGCGGCGACCCTCGCGCGGCTCGGCCACGAGGATCTCCCCGGCCCCGAACGCCCGGCACGTCTGTAGGATGGACAGGCCGATGGCCCCGGCGCCCAGGATCGCGACCTTCATCCCCGCTTCCAGCCCCGACAGCCGCACCGCGTGCAACGCCACCCCGAGCGGCTCGGCCAATGCGCCGGCGACGAAGTCCACGTTGTCCGGCAGCTTCGCCAGCGAGAAGTCCGGCACGGCGATGTATTCGGCCATCGCGCCGTCGCGGTCCGGATAGCTGGGAAAGATGATGTGGCGGCACAGGTTGAGCAGGCCGCGACGGCACATGTCGCATTCCCCGCAGAACCAGCTCGGCTCACAGGCCACGCGGTCGCCCGGCTGCCAGTCCTTTACGTCGGCCCCGCAGGCGGCGACTTCCCCGGAGAATTCGTGCCCCAGGATGATCGGCCCCGAGGGATACACGCCGCTGCTGTGCCCCTCCTCGTACATGTGCAGGTCCGAGGCGCACACGGCGCAGGCCTTCACGCGCAGCAGGACTTCCGACGGCCCCGGTTCGGGCGTCGGGCTGTCCACGACGCGCACGTCGCGGACGGCGAACATCCGGGCGGCTCTCATGGTCGGTCTCCGGTCTTGGTCTTGGCGTCGGC
>CAZZDO010000029.1:1288-5847 GCA_964653205.1 uncultured Armatimonadia bacterium
GGCTTGTAGGGCAGGGGCTTGCCATCCGGGCCGAGCTTCACCGGGATCGGCTTGCCGTTAGGTCCCACCAGCGGCTTGCCGTCCGGGCCCTTGTAGAACGCGGGCTTGGTACCGACGTGCACTTCCTCGGTCTGCGGGCGATAGACGTCGGTGTGCAGCGTCTCCCGCTTCTCGCTGCCGTCCGGCTGGACGATGACGCGGATCAGCGTGACCTTGACGCCGCTGCGCCCCGGTTTCTCCACCTTGCGCTTGCCCAGGTCCAGTTCGGGGTCAGGCACTTCCTTGGTCTTGTACGGGATGCTCGACAGGCCCGTCCGCTCCAGCTTCACCTTCCGGTTGGCCTCGCGCTTGCCGAGTATCTTCACATTGACGTGGCTGCCGGACAGCGACCCGAGGATCAGGATCGGGGCGCCGGTGGTGTTGCGGAAGCGCATGTCAAGCTGCCCGGCGTACACGGTGGCATCGCGGCCGGCGGGGGCGTAGGTCACCGGCTGCGAGTGGTGGTGACGCTGCGTGATGCCCAGCCCCGCAAAGAGCGCGGCGTTGTAGATGGTGGTGGCGATCTGGCAGATGCCCCCACCGGTGGCCGGCGTGACCTCGCCGTCCTGGAAGATGGGGGCTTCCCGGAAGCCGCGGCCCTCGATGCGCGGGCCGATGGTCTTGTCGGTGGAGAACTCCTCGCCGGGCATGACCACGTGCTTGTTGATGGCCTGGATGGCCAGCCCGAGGTTGTGGGTGCGGTCCACCTTGGAGGCGCTGTACGGGGTGCTGTAGCTGCCCAGCACGACCTCCAGGTGCGCGAGGTCTTCGGCCGAGACGCGCGGCTTGGCTTCCTCGCACGGCAGCTTGACCGGCTCGCGGCTCAGCGCGGCCAGGGCGGAGGTGATGAGCACTTCGGATGCCTTGCGTTCCAGCTTGATGCCGGGTTTGCCCGGCTTCACCGACACTTCGTCATCGCCCGAGACGGTGACCGTCGCGTCCACCGGCTCGCGGTCCACGTCCTCGGCCAGCCGCACCAACTCCGCGCCCAGCGCAGCCTTGTCCACCGCGATCGTGACGGGCACTTCAATGCCGGACTTGAGCATGCGCAGGCGCGTGACGAACTGCGCGAAGAGATTGCCTTCGCGCCCAACGCGCCAGGCAGCGGCTACGGCTTGCGCCACCTGCGGCTGGCGGCCCAGCGTCTCGCAGGAGAGCTTGTGCTCGTCCCCGCCGACGACGACCGTCAGCGTCTCGGGCAGTGTCGGCAGCCACTCTGTGTCGAGCTTGCGCTGCGCTTCGGCGCTCTTGAGGCGTCCGACGTCCACGCCGGAAATGGTGACGTGCGGGGCGATGACGTCGCTCTTGCGGAAGTTCCCGCTGCTGACACCCACGACCACGGCCGTCGCGGCAATGAGGACGATGATGACGATGAGAGAGTAAGTGAGCAGCTTCACGGCGGGATGCTCTTTCTTGACGGCTGCGATGTGGGCTGTGATGGTGGTTCGTCTGGCTCAGGCCCCGCCCGAAGCGGGGCCCTCGTGGCTACTCCAGCTTCGTGTGCCGGGCGCGCATCTGGTCTTCCGTCACGCCCAGCCTCTGCATGAACAACATGACCATCGTGTCACATAACACGAGCAGGCACTGCTCGAACAGCGAGCCCGGAGGCTGGACGCTGGCGCGGACGACACCCCGGGCGACAGTGACCGGCGTGGGGATCTCCACGATGAGGTCGGAGGCCAGGCCGATGGGTGACTGCGGGTGCGCCGTGAGGGCCGCCGTTTGGGCCTGGCGCACCCGGGCGGCCTCCACCATGGCCAGAGTGATGCGCGTCTGGCCCGACCCCGTGCCGGCGATCAGCAGGTCGCCCGGGCCGATGGCCGGCGTGATGGTCTCACCGACGACGTAGGCCTGCATGCCCAGGTGGACCAGGCGCATGGCAAAGGCCTGCATCATCAGCAGGCTGCGCCCGGCGCCGCACACAAACACGCCGTCGGCGTCCGTGATGGCCTGCATCAGCGCCTCGACCTGCTCGACCGAGACGGCATCCATCACATGTTCGATCTCCTGGGGCACGATCGTCGGGAAAATCACGTGGGACACGGGAAGACAACCTCCACGAAACGCGGGCCGGCTTACTCGCCGCCCGTCTGCGGCGTTGTGATGACTTCGACACGGTTGGGCCAGTCCAGGATCTTGCGGGCCTGCTCCTGCACCTGCTCCGCCGTCACCTTGTTGATCTCTTCGGCGTAGCGGAAGGTCTCACCCGCGCCCAGGCCATACAGCACGTCCAGAGCCACCGCCTGGGCCCGCGCGCCGCTGCTCTCCAGCCCGACGGCCTGGCTGGCGATGGCCACGGTCTTGCCCAGCGCCAGCTCCTCGGGCGTCGGTGGCCGGGCCTGCAGATCGCGCACGAGTTGTTCGATCTTCTGCTTGACTACGTCCACCTTGTCCGGCGCGGTGCCGGCGTAGATGGTGTACATGCCCGCGTCCGGGCCGGGGACGCCGTAGGCGAAAGTTGCGTAGACGAGTTGCGCGCCGCGCAGCGCCTCATGCAGCCGCCCGCCCGGATAGCCGATGCCGGCGAAGACCGCGCTCATGACATCCCGGGCGTGGCGGTCCGGGGCCGCGACCGTGCCGCCACGGAACCCGTAGACGATGATGGCCTGCTGCTGGTCGGGACGAGTGATCGTCTTGAGCCGCGGCGCGGTCGGCGCCGGCTCGACCGGCGCCGGCTGCAGCGTCACAGCCCCACCGGACAGGCGGCCAAAGGCGCGTTCGGCCTGGGCCTGCGCCGCCGCGAGGGTCGTGTCGCCGAAGACAGCCAACACCAGCGACTCCGGCCGGGTCAGCGCCGCGTGGAAGGCGACGAGGTCCTCCCGCGTCAGGCGCTCCACGCTCTCCCGCAGGCCCGCGGTCGGGAAGCGATACGGGTATTTCGTGAAGAGCGTCTGCGCCATGAGATCGTTGGCGTAGCTGTCCACGTCGTCAGTGCGCATCGCGATGGCGGCCAGTTGCAGTTGCTTCTGCTGCTGCAGCTCCGCCTGGGGGAAGGTCGGGTTGACAAGCACGTCGGCGGCCACGCCCAGCGCCAGGGGCAGGTCCTGGCTGCGCACCTGCGCCGAGAGCCCGAAGCTGTTGCGCCCGGAATACGGGGACAGCACCCCGCCCACGTCCTCCAGCGCCCGGGCAATCTGCAGCCGGGTCCGTGTCTTGGTCCCGCGCACGAGCATCGCCGACATCAGGCTGGTGATCCCGACGTTGCTCTCCTGTTCGTAGCGGAGCCCGCCGGGAGCGGTGATGAAGAGGTTCACGACCGGCACGGCGTGGTTCTCCTGCACCAGCAGGCGCACGCCATTGGCCAGTGTCATCTCGTGGATCTGGACCCTGGTCGTGCCGTTCCTGGGAGCGCCGGCATCCTGCCGGCTGCCGTTGGTCGTCGCCGTGCCTGCCGGCCGGCCTTCGACGGGCTCAGGCCCTCCCGGGAAGCCGGCGCCCCCGGGAGCCAGCAGCGCGAAGTTGTAGCGCGTCGGCAGGAAGTACTGTCGCGCCACCCGCTGAATGTCCCGCGCGGTGACGCCCCGGATGCCCTCCACATAGCGCTCGCTGAAGTGCAGGTCCCCGGTCGTCAGCAGGTCATTGCCGTACATTGCCGCCCGGCCCTGCGTCGTCACCTGCCCAAAGAGCAGGTCGGCTTCCTTCTGGCGCTGGGCCCGGCGCAACTCCGCCGCCGACACCAGCTCGCGTTGCAGCCGCCCCAGTTCGGCACCAGTGGCCGCCTCGGCGGCCGGCACCTTCGCCGGGTCCGCGATGGCGGACACAATGAAGGCGCCCGGGCCAAACGCCGGGGTGGCGGACCCGCAACTGACGCTGTCCACCAGCCCCTCTTCGTCGCGCAGCCTGGCCACCAGGCGCGAGGCATCGCCGTTGGCCAGCACGTACGCGGCCACGTCCAGCGGGTACATGTCGGGGCTGAACAGGCTGACCGTCGGGTAGCCCAGCATGAAGTACGCCCGCGACAGGTCTGCCCGGCGGCGCTCGAGCCGACGCGGGGCCACTTGCGGGGGCTCCGCCGGCAGAGCGGGCCGAGCCACGGCGCGCTCGGGGAGGGGCCCAAGCTGCTCGCGGACGTGCGCGAGAACCGCCTTCGCATCAAAGTCGCCGACCGCCACGAGCACCATGTTGCTCGGCACGTAGAACCGCTCGTGGAGCTTAACCAGGTCCTCGCGCGTCAGGTGCTGGAACTGGTCGGCAAAGCCAATGACGGGCACCCCGGCCGGCGAGACGCGGTGCATCAGCCCGGAGAAGAGGTAGTACAGCGCGCGACCGGGATCGTCCTCACCGCGCGCCATCTCGCGGGCGATGATCCCCTTCTGCGTCGCGACGGCCTCGGCCGGGAAGGTCGGGTGGAAGACGTAGTCGGCCAGATGGTCAAGGGCCGCGATGGTCTCCTGCCCGGTGGTCATCACGTAGTAACTGACGACGTCCTGGCTCGTGTAGGCGTTGGAGTTGTTGCCCAGCCGCGCTTGCTCCTGGTCAATCTGCTCGCGGGTGCGAGTCGCGCTGCCGTCGCTGATGAC
>CAZZDO010000029.1:5947-21896 GCA_964653205.1 uncultured Armatimonadia bacterium
TGGGCGCTTCTGGCGCGAGCACGGGGTCTGTCCCTATTGAAGCATAGTTACAGAGTCAAGTCAAACGCGGCGCGGCGGGCGCTAGACGCCGTTCATGCGGCCGCGCTGGGCCTCCGTCTGCTCGCGCACGAGCAGGCGGTTGATGGCGTTCAGATAGGCCGCGGCGCTGGCCTGCACGACGTCGGTGTCCGCGGCGCGACCGACGGCCTCGCGCCCGTCCTCGGTCTGGACGTGGACCGTGCACTCCCCCACCGCGTCGCCGCCGTGGGTGACGCTGCGCACCATGTAGTCCTGCAACGAGAGGTTGAACCCGGTGATGCGGTCAATGGCGAGATACGCCGCGTCAATCGGGCCGTTGCCCAGGGCCACGTCCTTGGACACCTGGTCACCCTTGTGCAACTCCACGACGGCCGTCGGGGTCGTGTGGCCGCCGGACGTGATCTGCAAGTTGGCCAGCACCCAGGTCTGCGGCACCTGGGCGTTGACCTCCATCATGATCATCTCCAGATCCTCATCGTAGACCTGCTTCTTGCGATCGGCCAGCTCGATGAACCGGGCGTAGATGCGGTCCAGGTCCTCATCCGAGATCTGGTAGCCCAGGTCCTCCAGCCGGTGGCGCACGCCATGCTTGCCCGAACGCGGGCCCAGGGTCAGCACGCTGTCGCTCCAGCCGACGTCCTTGGGCTCCATGATCTCGTAGGTCTGGCGGTCCATCAGCACGCCGTGCTGGTGGATGCCGGCCTCGTGGCGGAAGGCGTTGGCCCCGACGATGGCCTTGTTCGGCTGCACCACGAAACTGCTGTAGTTGGACACCAGCCGTGACGTCTTGACGATGTGCTGGGTGCTGATCTCCGTGTACGCGTCAATGACATCCGCGCGGGTCTTGATGGCCATCACGACTTCTTCGAGCGAGCAGTTCCCCGCGCGCTCGCCGATGCCGTTGATGGTGCACTCCACCTGCCCCGCGCCGGCCCGCACCGCCGCCAGCGAATTGGCGACCGCCAGCCCCAGGTCATTGTGCTCGTGGACGCTGATGACCGCCCGGTTGATGTTCGGCACGTTCTCGAACAGATAGCGAATCGTGTCTTCCGTCACCCAGGGGATGCTGTAGCCGACCGTGTCCGGGATGTTGACCGTGGTGGCGCCGGCCTCGATGACGGCGGTCACGACATCCTTCAGGTACACCAGGTCCGTCCGCATGGCGTCCTCGGCCGAGAACTCGACGTCCTCGCACCGTTCCCTGGCAAAGCGCACCATGCGTTCGGCCAGGTCGAGCACCTGAGCCTCCGTCATGCGCAGCCGCTTCTCCACGTGCAGCTTGGAGGTCCCCACGAAGGTGTGGATGCGGTGCTTGGGGGCGTCCTTGATGGCGTTGTAGGCCGCCTCGATGTCGTCTTCCTTGGTCCGGCACAGGCCGCAGATCGTCGGCCCCGACACCTCGTTGGCGATGGTCTGGACGGCCTTGAAGTCCATCGGCGAGGAGAAGGGGAACCCGGCCTCGATGACATCTACGTTCAGCAGCGCGAGCTGGTGGGCGATGGCCAGCTTCTCGTTCAGGTTCATGCTGGCGCCCGGTGATTGCTCACCATCGCGCAGGGTCGTGTCGAATATGGTTATCCGTCGTGGCATTGTGTTGCTCCTTCAGCGCAAGCCTCGGGCTTGCGCAGGTCGGAAGCGTCCGCAGGGACGCTGGGGGGGCGCGATCAATCGCGCCCGGTCGGCCCGGTGACACTCCCGACAAGATCGCGGTCCGCGAGAACACGAACCATGAACATCACCTCCGCCCTCCGGCGGTTTCGAGGGACATTCCGCCAGAACCAGAAACGCCCCGCGCCTCACTGAAGAGACGCCGGGCGCGAAGACGCGCCTTGCGCGGTACCACTCTTCTTGGCGGCCCGAAGGGCCACCCACTTGGGCAGGCACGGCGTAGCGGTGCGACTGATCGCACCCCCTGAGCGCAATGAATTGCGCCTCTACGCGATACCCTCTCCCGGCTAACGGGGGGAGCCACCGTCTCACCTACTAGGGCGCGGGGCCGGTTCAGATCGCGACTCCAGGGCGAGCTTCAGCGGTGCGGCGATAACCGCCTTCCAGCCTGGGGCCTGGGGGCCCGCGGGGCGGTCTCTCTACGCATGGGACATGCGTCTATCGCGCCTTCCGCCTACTATTCCCTTTCGTGGTCTTTGCACTCTGGTTTGCAGGCAGTATAGAAACTGCCCCGCCGAGTGTCAAGGAGACGTTAAGCCGGCGCTGGGTGGAGCCCCTCCGGCCCTCCTACCCCACCGGACAGCACAGCCGCCCTAGTGCGCGCCCTTCCGCCCCAGCATCACCCCGATGGTGTGCAGGATGATCTGGATGTCCAGGCCGAAGGAGAGATGCCGGATGTAGTACAGGTCGTACCGTAGCTTCTCGATGACATCATCGCGGCAACGGTCGTAGTTGTGGTGGATCTGCGCCCATCCGGTGATCCCGGGACGCACCATCAGGCGGTTCTCGTACAGCGGGATGTCCCGCTTGAACTGGTCCACGAAGTGCTGCCGCTCCGGCCGCGGCCCGACCAGCGACATGTCCCCGGTCAGGACCGAGAAGAGCTGCGGCAGCTCGTCGAGCCGCAGCTTGCGCAGGACCTTGCCGATGGGCGTGATGCGCGGGTCCTCGGCCGTCGCCCACACCGGGCCGGTGTCCTTCTCCGCGTCCATCACCATGGTCCGCAGCTTGGTGAACCTGAAGGGGACGCCGTCCTTGCCGATCCGCTCCTGGTGGTAGAAGACCGGCCCGGGGGAGAGGATCTTGATGAGCGCGGCGCACCCGCCGATGATCAGCAGCGCCGCCGGGAGTAGCAGCAGCGTCAGGCAGAAGTCCAGCACCCGCTTCAGCCGGGTCGCGTACTTGCCGGCGCAGACGCTCTCCAGCGACGCCTCCCATGCCTGGCCGACCTGGAGGATGGGAACGCGCCACGTCAGCTGCTCGTAGGCGGTCTCCAGGGCTTGCACCGACATGCCGGCGGCATTGCAGTGGGCCGCGAAGTAGACGACGTCGTTGGTCAGGGGGAGGGCCGGGGCCACCACCAGATGGTTGACCCCTTCGCGCTCAATGACGTCACTGCACGTGTACAGGTCTCCCACCACCGGGCAGGGCAGGTCCGCCGGCGGTGGGTCGCTTCCCACCCGCACGGCGCCGATCAGGTCCACGCCGAGACGACCGCGGCCATCGCCGAGGGCCCGGATGAGCGACTGGGCTCGTGGGCCTGTCCCCAGCACAAGGACCCGCTCCCGCACGAGGCAGGGGGGCCCCACGCGGCACGCCACCATCCGGGCGAGCAGGAACCCCGCCCATGCCAGCAACGTGGGGAGGAGGTACTCGTAGCGCCCGCCCAGTAGGTCGGGGTGCCAGAAGAAGGTGACCGCGACAGCCAGCACGGATCCCAGCAGGGCAGCGCCGGCCACCTGGTAGGCCCACACGAGAATCGGGCGCACCGCGCGCAACGTGTACATGCCGCCCAGCACCAACATCGCGATCCAGCACGGCACGAGCGGCCCGAGAGCGAGCCAGTCATCGAGGTCGGGCCAGATCGCGCCGCGCGTCAGGCGGACAGCGATGGCGATGGCCGCCACCGCAACCACCAGATCGCCCACCAGCAGGCCGAATTGCAGCAGCGCCCGCGCTCGGCGCTGGGCGTATGATACCCCCGGTACGGGAGGCAACGGCTTCGTTGCATCGGCCGGGGCCTCAGCCAACCCGGAATCCGTGACCACAGTTTGCTGTCTCCACCGCGGTGTTCTGAACGGGGCCAGTGCAGAGCCCCTAGGGGGCGGCGCTGCGGGGCTGGCTCGCTCACGTGCATGATACCGCAACCGCACCCGCGCCGCAACCGACATTACCCCGACCCCGCGTGCCGCACTCGCGGGCAGGACACCCTGCCCCCGGTGGCGAAGGAACCGCTCCCGCGCCTGGCGCGTCTCAGGAACAACAGGATGAAGACTCTCGACCGCTATCTCGTGGCGGAGATGTTCTGGCCGTTCGTCGGTGGGCTGCTGACCTTTGCGGCGCTCATCACCGGCCACATGCTCTTCCTGGCGATCGAGATCCTGGTGGACCACCACGTGCCGCTGTGGGGCGTGGTGCGTTATGTGGGCTATCAACTGCCGGGTGCGGCGATCATGGCCCTGCCGGTGGCGACGCTGCTCGCGTCGTCGCTGGCCCTGAATCGTCTGGCCCGCGACCATGAGCTGATCGCGGTCCGAGCGGGGGGCGCCAGTCCGGTGCGGCTGTTGGCCCCGGCGGCGGCGTTTGGCCTCGTCGCCATGGCCCTGTCGGTATGGCTGAGCGGCGCGGCGGCGCCCAACGCTCGCCAGGCCGCCCAGGGGCTCCTGCGCGAGGTCGTCTTGCAGCAGAAGGCGCTGGTCTTCAAGCCCTACCAGTTCCTGGACACCGGCCGCGGCCTGCACTTGTACGTCGAGGGCGCCGATCACCGGCAGAACCTCGTCCAGGGGCTGCACGTCTTCTGTCTGCGTCCCGGCGCGGCGCCCATGCTCCTGTGGGCCCCGCAGGCGCAGTTTGGCGCCACGACCTTGCAGGTGCCGACACCGCGCTTCTATGCGCTGGACCCGACCGGCGCCCTGACCTGGGGCGACTCGGACGCGATTGACATTGACCTGACGCGCGTCGGCACGTCATCGGCCTTCCGCAGCAACCAGATGGAGGACCTGACGCTCCCGGAGCTGCAGCGGCGCCGCCGGCAGATGGAAGTCGCCGCGCCCGGGTCGGGCCGCGCGTACCTGGTCGAGATGCACTCGCGCCTGGCGATGGCGTTCGCCTGCGTCGTGTTCGCCTTCATCGCCGGTCCGGTGACGTGGCGCTTCGGCCGCGGGCAAAGTCTGGTCGGGGTGCTGGCCACGATCCTCGTGGTCTTTGTGTTCTATGTGACCATGCTCTGGACGCGGATGATGGCGACCTCCGGCCTCATCCCGCCGCTGCTGGCCACCTGGGGACAGGACGCCGTGTTCCTGGGCGCCGCCCTGGTGGCGATCTGGAAGCAGCGGTAGGCGATCGCAGCCCCCATCGCAGCCCTCACTCTGTGCAGTAGATTGCCGACTTATGCGCGACACGAGACGGCGACAGCGGCTCTGTCTGTGGTCGGCCCGGTGGCTCTTGCCCCTGGGCCTGGGCCTGTTGGCGTCTGCCGCGTGCCCGCAAGGCCAGCATGACGCGGCCGTGGAGGCGATGGCCCCGCCGACCCTCACCGGCCTGGTTCTGACGAACCGCATCGTCCCGCCGGACTTCCTCGGCCAGCCGGCCTCCCGAGACAAGCAGCGCCTGCGCGCGACCGTCGTGGCCGCCGCGACGCCGCCGCCGACCGGACCCACAGCCCCGACACTCGCGCCTGTCCCGGGCCCGGACCCCAACCCGCTCCAGCCGCCGCCGGCGCCCGCCACGACGCGCGACAAGCCGCTGCCTCTGGAGAACCCCGAGCAGGTGCGCCTGCAGGCCGACGACGTCCACTATGCGGACGGCGAGACCGAGGGCCGGGGCAACCTGCAGGTGCGCTACCAGGAGATCACCATTCGCAGCTTCGTCGGCCGCCTGGACAAAGGCCGCGTCTGGGGCACCTTCAGCGGCGACGTGGACATGCAGGCCAAGCTCTACGACCTGAAGGCCGACGAGTTGCGCCTCAACCTCGAGACCGAGGAGTTCAGCGCGCGGCAGGCGGCGGCCACCGTGGACCCGGAGTACTTCCAGGGGCAGGTGCTGGCGCCGATCTACGTCCACGCCGCCGAGGTCGTGGGGCGTCCGGACCGCGTCGTGGCGACTGAAGGCGCCGGCAGCAGTTGCGACCTCTGGCCCGACCCGCACTGGGCTCTGCGGTCCAGCCGCATCACCGTCGTCCCCGATCGGCGCGTCATCTTCCACAAGCCCACCCTCTACCTCTTCGGGCACCGCCTCTTTCGCTATCCGTGGGACTTGCAGCTGTCCCTGCGCCGCCGGGATAACCGCTTCATCCCCGAGATCGGCCAGAACGCCGTCGAGGGCTACTACGCCAAGTTCGCCTACGGCTACTCGCTCAACGACGAGAACTACGGTGTCATTCGTCTCCACCTGACCGAAAAGCGGGGGGTGGGCGTGGGCTTCGACCACACCCTCGACGCCGGGAAGCAGTACGCCCAACTCTCCGTCTTCACCGAGCCCGAGCAGGGCAGCTTCACCGGCCGCCTGCTGCACCGGGGGCAGTATGGCGCGCCACTGACCAGCAACCTGACCATGAGCTTCCAGCAGAACAGCGGCTACGGCTACGCCTCCGAGTCCCTGTCCGGCGACCTGACGTTGCGCTACGACACGCGCGAAGCCCATACGGCCCTGGGCCTGCAGCATTCGCTGCTGGACAGTGGCGTCAGCACGAGCCGCCGGTCCGCCAGCACGCTCACCCACCGCCAGCAAACCGGCGGGGCCGGCGAGTGGACCGTCCGCGCCAACTACCAGACCTCCTCCTACCTCGTCACTCAGGCGGCGGACCAGGAGCTGCAGACCGAGTTCACCTGGCGCCGTGACTTCCGCCTCTTCGCCGCCAACCTGGCCGCCGGCCGCCGCTTCGACATAGACGCCGGCCGCTACACCGGCGACAGCAACTTCTTCAGTCTCAACCGCCTGCCGGACCTGACCCTCACCACCGACAGCGCCCGCCTCGGCAACTACCGCTTCCTGGGCAATCGCTTCGATGCCACCGTCTACCTGGGCTACTTCGACCAGCAACCCGACGACATCCAGTCCTACCGAACCGGCCTGGAGTTCCGCCTCCCGGGGATGACCCGGGAGTTCGGCAAGATCGCCAGCCTGCGTACCTCCGCGCGCTTCCGCCAGATGTTCTACACCGGAGCCGCCCAGTGGGTCTTCGACGCCCAGACCGAGTACCGCCTGCAACTCCCGGGCTTCTGGCAGACGCGCTTCACCTTCAACTACAGCCATCCCGAGGGCGTTTCGCCGATCCGGACCGACTACGCCAGCCCGACGGCGGTGCTGTACTTCGAGGCGGTGCGCCTCGTGGCCGACCGCATGCGCCTGAACCTCACCTGCGGGCGCGACTTTCAGAACAGCTACTACCAGGACGCCATCATGCGCGGCGAACTGCTGCTGTCGCCCCGCAACCGCCTCGAGCTGCAGAGCGGCTACAGCATCGAGAACTCGCGCTTCCGCCCGCTCAATCTGCGCTGGGTCTTCGCCACCCGCCGCAGTTGGTGGTCCGCCGTGACGATCAACTACGACCTGGACCAGACGGACCTGACCAATCTCAGCCTCGACGTGGACTGGAACCCGTCCGACCTGTGGCGGATACAGTTCCTGGGCGGCTACAGCGGCTACGGCGGCCTGGACCAGGCTGACATCCGCGTCACCCGCGACCTGCACTGCATGTTGGCCCAGATGTCCTACAGCAAGGCCACCCAGGAGTTCCGCATCGGCCTGGGCATCAAGGCCTTCCCCAGCAACACGCGCACCTTCGGCGTCGGCCAGCGCGGGCAGTATTTCGAGAGCAACTTCGGGGATACGTATTGACGGCAGGGGACAGGGAACGGGGAACGGGGAACAACGGCGACAACCCACGACAGACGGCAACGACTTCAGTCTGAGGAGAACTCAACGATGCGCACGACCATTGCCTTGCTGCTGCTGACGGCGACGACTCTTGCCCTGGCCGCGCCCACCACGCTGGCGCCGGGCAAGAAGCTCATCGAGTGGGGTTGGGACGAGCCCGGCCCCGCCTTCATGCGCGAGCACTGCCAGGACATGGACCGCATGGGCTTCGATGGCGTGATCTTCCACGCCGACGCCGTGCGCGACGGCAAGCCCCTCAACTTCGCCTGGCAGTGCTGGGGCCACACGAAGTTCGAGTGGAGCGACCTGCAGGGCAGCCTCGAGAACCTCCAGGCCTGCCGCTTCGTGCGCATGACCGACAACTTCCTGCGCTTCAACGTCTGCCCCGGCGATGTGGACTGGTTCGACGACGCGGCCATGGCCGTCGTCTGGAACAACGCGAAGCTCGCGGCGCGCCTCGCGAAGCAGGGCGGCTGCAAGGGCTTCATGTTCGATGTCGAGATGTACCACAAGGCCCTGTTCAGCTACCCCGAACAGAACCAACTGCGCCCGGGGAGCTTCGAGGAGTACGAGGCGAAGCTGCGGCAGCGCGGCCGGGAGTTCATGCAGGCCGTCAACAGCGAGTTCCCCGACATCAAGATGATGCTGACGTACGCCTACACGATCACCGGCACGGTGGCCGGCCGCCCCAAAGCCCCCTACGGCCTGCTCAAGAGCTTCCTGGACGGCATGTTCGAAGCCGCCGCGCCCAAGACGACCATCATTGACGGCTACGAGGGCGCCTACCCCTTCCGCAAGCACAGCCAGTTCGTCCAGGCCGCCAGGACCGTCAAGCAGGGCATGGCGGCAGTCACAGGCGTGCCGGACGCCTACCGCAAGCACCTCCGCGTTGCCTTCGGCATCTGGATGGACATGAACTTCCGTCGCTACGGCTGGCACACCAACGCCGCCGACGCCGAGGCCAACTACTTCACCCCCGACGAGTTCGAATACTCGGTCTTCAGCGGGCTGGACGTAACCGACGAGTATGTCTGGATCTACACCGAAAAGCCCCTGTGGTGGACGCACACGCGCGTGCCATACGGCTACCGCAAGGCCCTGCACCAGGCCCGTCGCCCCCGCGTCATTGACGACAGCCAGGTCGGCCTGCGGCAGATCAAGGGCGACCCCGGCCCGCCCGGCGGCGGCCCGTCCGCCGCCGCCCAGCCCGGCTATGACGACGAGAGCACCTTCGGCGACCTGAAGGCCAAGTACAGCTTCATCGCCGACCTCCCGAAGGCATGGCGCTTCCGCCTCGACAAGCCGAACGTGGGCCTCAAAGAGCAGTGGTTCCTCCCGGCCACGGACCTCAAGGACTGGCAGCCGCTGCAGATCGGCAAGTTCTGGGATGAGCAGAAGATCCAGCACGTGGGCTTCGCGTGGTACCGGCTGGACTGGGACACGCCGCAGTTCGATGCCCCGGCAGGCAAGGACGTGGTCCTGTGGTTCGGCGCGGTGGATGAGCAGGCATGGGTCTACGTCAACGGCCAGAAGGCCGGCGAGCACGTCGAGGACCCCGACCAGGGCTGGGACAAGCGCTTCCCGATCAAGGTCACGGGCCTCCTCAAGCCCGGCGCGTCGAACACGATCGTGGTCCGGGTCGGCAACGAGGCCCTCGCCGGCGGCATCTGGAAGTCGGTGAAGCTGGCGGTGAGTAAGTAGGCCGTGGTCGTATGGAGCGCGGGCTTTCCAGCCCGCGCCTTTGCCGTGGGAGATCCGCCATGTCAATGACAGACCGTATGCCCAGAGGCTGGCATTCCCGCCGCTACCTCCCACACTTCAACGGCGGCGAGATCCTCCAGATGGTCACGCTTCGCGAAGAGGGTTCCCTTCCACGCCACCTCGTGGACTACTGGCGCCGCCGCCTGGAGGACAACCGCACGGATGAGGAGATGGCGGCCTACCTCGAGTCGGTGGAGAGCTGTCTCGACTACAGCGACAAGCCCTCATTCCTGGCGCGCCCGGACATCGCCGCCATCGTCCAGCATGCTCTCCTGCACTTCGATGGCCTCCGCTACCGCTTGCTCGCGTGGGTTGTCATGTCCAATCACGCCCATGTCGTCCTGCAGCCTCTCAACCCGCACGATCTGACTGACATTCTGCAATCCTGGAAGGGGTGGTCGGCACGAGAGGCCAACAGAGTCCTCTGCCGGAAAGGCCGCTTCTGGTCGGTGGACTACTTCGACCGATTCATTCGTGACGAGGAGCACCTGGCAAGGTCCATCGAGTACATCGAGCGGAATCCGGTCAAAGTCGGGTTGTGCGATGCCCCGGAGGAATGGCAATGGAGCAGCGCAAAGGCGCGGGCTGGAAAGCCCGCGCTCCATTGACGACTCGACCGCGCCGTGCGGAACGCGGGCTTTCCAGCCCGCGTTTTGGCCTTCGTGAAGACCACACCGGCCGGAGCTACTCTGAGACAACTGTCGCCGGTTGCCGGATGCTGCCCTGAGGGAGACGCACATGGCAGACGAACTCCGCCGCAGCTTCACTCACCGCCGCGCGCCCGCGGACTGGCACGACGGCTTCCCCCTCGGCAATGGCGCGATGGGCGTGATGCTGTGGGGCGATGGCGCGCCCTTGTGCCTCACGCTCGATCACGCCGACCTGTGGGACCTGCGCTGCAACACCGCGTTCCTGGACCACCCCGACTACACGTACGCGGGGCTGCGGCGGCTCGTGGCCGAGGGGCGCTGCGACGAGGCCGTCGAGATCTTCGACGACCGCTTCCGCCGCGACAATCCCCTCACGCCGACGAAAGTACATCTCGGTCGGGCGGAACTGCACCTCGCCGCGGCGGAGGAGTACGAGTGCTCGCTCGACCTCGACGGGGCCCTGGTGCGCGGGACGTTGACGACGGCCGACGCCACGCACGAGTTGCAGGCCTTCGTTCACAAGGAGCGCTCGGTCTTCTGCCTCAAGGTCACCAACGCACCCCCGGACGCGGCGCTGAGCCTGCGCGCGCTGTCGTCCCTCTCCCCCGAGATGGCCCAACTCGGCTACCCCGACCCGTCCTTCACGCAGCACAGCGACCTCCGGGTGATGACACAGCCCGTCCCTGAGGGCCCGGCCTGCGCGGCGGCCTGGACGCAGCGGGGCAACGTGTACACCCTCGCCGTCGAAGTCGCCGACACCGCAGAGGCCGCGGAAGCGCAGGCCCTCACGACCCTCCGCGAGGCGCTGGCCGTCGGCTACGAAGCCCTCCTCGCCGAACACCTCGCCGCCTGGCGCGGCTTCTGGTCGGTCTCGACGGTGGCCCTGCCCGAACCGCGCCTGGAGTTCCTGTGGGCGTACGGGCTCTACCTGTTGGCCGCCTCGTCGCGGCGCGGCCACTTGCCGCCGGGCCTGCAGGGCGTCTGGGCCCCCGACGGCCAGCTCTCGCCGTGGCGCGGCGACTACCACGCGGACATGAATGTTCAGGAGACCTTCTGGCCCGCCGGCGCGACGGGGCACATTGAGCTGCTCGACCCGTGGTGCGACTTCATGCAGGACATCCTGCCCGCCGTGCAGGCGCACACCCGCCGCATCTTCGGCACCGAGGGCAGCTTCTACCTGTGCTCGATGCACCCCCGCTATGTCCCCACCGCCGGCTGGTACACCGTGCAGTACGCCTGGAGCAACACCGGCTGGCTGGCGTGGCTGGTGTGGCTGCGCTGGCGCTACAGCCTGGACACCGAGTGGCTCCGCGCGACGGGCTATCCCCTCGTCGCCGAGTGCTTCCGTTTCTATCGCGCGAACCTGGAGGAGGGCGCGGACGGCTGCCTGCACGTGCCCCTCTCCACGAGCCCGGAGTTCAAGGAGAACAGCCCCGCCGCCTGGGGCCCCGACCCCAACATTGACCTCGCGCTCATCCGCCGTACGTGCGACTGGCTCGTCGAGATGGAGCAGGCCCTCGGCCTCGACGACCTCACCCCCGATGCCCGGCGCGTCCACGACACTCTCCCGCCCTACGCCCTCGGCAAGCCCGCAGTGCCCCTCGCCAGCGGCTTTTCCGCCGAGAAGATCCTCGCCCTGTGGCCGGGCCAGTTGCTCACCGAGTCCCACCGTCACCCGAGCCACCTCATGGCCATTCATCCGGCGATGGACCTGACCGTCGAGGGCACCGACGAGGACCGGCAAGTCATCGCCGACAGCCTCACCCACTTCCTGGAGTTGGGGCAGTACCGGTGGGCGGGCCACACCTACGCGCAGTGGATCAGCCTCGCCGCGTGCGTCGGCCGTCCCGGCATGGCCTACGACGCCCTGCGCCAATACGCCGACCGCTGGATCGGCCCCAACGGCCTGCACTTCAACCGCGACTTCCAGCGCACGGGCGCCACGATGTTCACGGGCGATCCCGCCGGCGCGCCCTTCACTATGGAGTCCAGCAACGGCGTCACGATGGGCCTTTGCGACATGCTCGTGCAGGGCTGGAACGACCGCCTGCGCGTCTTCCCGGCCGTGCCCGCTCACTGGCGCGACGTGGCCTTCGAGGGCCTCGTGGCCGAGGGCGCGTGGGTCGTCTCCGCCGCGCGGCTGGACGGCGCGACGCAGTGGGTGCGCATCCGGGCGACCGTGGCCCGCACCCTTCGTCTGCGCGATCCCTTCGGCGGCGAGGTGGTGTCCGTTAGCGGGGCCGATCTGACGCGCGACGGCGAGGACTACGTCGGGGAATTGGCGGCCGGGCAAGAGGTTCTCCTCGCGCGCGCAGGTGTGCGGCCCGATCTTGAGGAAGCCACCGCCCGGGTGCGCCGCAGTGACGTGCGGACGCTCGGACTCATCTAACCGCAGGGAAGGGACGAGGCACATGCCAAAGGCGAAGATCAAGGTAGCGCTCATCGGCTACGGCGGGGCGTTCAACATGGGGCTGCACCACCGCAACGCCATGGAGGCGACCAAGCGGATGGAGGTCGTGGCCGTCTGCGACACGGACCCGGCACGGCTGGCGACGGCCAAGGAAGAACTGGGCGAGCAGACCGCGACCTTCACGGAAGTGACGAAGCTGCTCAAGTGGGGGCAGTTCGACCTGGCGATCATCATCCTGCCGCACAACCTCCACGCCCCGGTGGCGATCCAGTGCCTCAAGGCCGGCAAGCACATCATCACCGAGAAGCCCATGTGCCTTACCGTCAAGGAGGCCACGGCGATGATTGACGCCGCGAAAGCCTCCCAGGTCATGCTCTCGGTCTTCCACAACCGGCGCTGGGACGGCGACTTCCTGGCCCTGCGGCAGATCATCGAGAGCGGGCTGATCGGGAAGGTTTTCCACGTTGAGATCTTCGCCGGCGGCTGGTCGGCGCCGCGCGGCTGGTGGCGCGACGACAAGGCGATCTCCGGCGGCCTCGGCTACGACTGGGGCGCGCACTTCATGTACTGGCTGCTGCAGATCGTCCCCGGCCCCATCGCCGATGTCACCGGTTTCTGCCGCAAGCTCGTCTGGAAGCAGATGACCAACGAGGATCAGATGCAGGCCATCATCCGCTTCGCCGACGGCACCGTGGCGGACTTCCAGCAGTCGCAGATCGCGCGGGTGGGCAAGGCCCGCTGGCGCGTGCTGGGCACCAAGGGCGGCGTCCTGCATAGCGGCGACCACTGGCTGGTCAACACGGAAGTCAACGGCCTGGCCACCGAGATGAAGGTCCCCTTCTTGCCGGGCGAGCACCCCAAGTACTACGAGAACATCGCCGCCCATATCCTCGACGGCGAGAAGCTGATCGTCACGGCCGAGGACGCCCGCCGCGTCATCGGCGTCATCGAATACGCCGAGCGCTCCTCCAAGGCCGGCAAGGCGCTGAAGGTGCCATACGAAGGTTAGGGTGCAGGTGTGCGCCGTGGGAGGGGCCGGATAGTATCCGGCCCGCCGTCCCTTCCGCCCGCCGCTTCGTGCCATCCGCCACGAACGGCGGGCCAGCTGACAGCCGGCCCCTCCAAACGGCCACCGCCCTGCCGCCGCATCTTGACTTCTGCACGCTGAATCTGCTATTGTCCCTCCATCAGGAGTTCATGATGATCCGGTCGCCGCTCTTGAGTTCCCTCCAGGTTGTGCTTGCCGGCCGCGCCAGGCGTGGCTAGGCACAATCTGTGACGTGAACTCGAAGGCAAGCCGGTGGATTGCCGCCCGATGTTTGGGGTGGCTTTTTTGGGTTTTGGGGATTGGGCATGCGGACGCATTGCGTCCGCCGGGCATTAGGGACGGCCACGCGCGGGAGGGCATGATGAAGCAGGTCGCGATATTCGGGGCGTCAGGTTACGGCGGCGTCGAACTCGCGCGGATGGTCGCCGCGCACCCGGAGTTCGAGCTGGCCTATCTGGGCGGCCACTCGACCGCCGGCAAGACGCTGGGCGACATCTACCCGCACCTGCCGCAGCTCGCCGCCATGCCGATCCAGGAGCAGGACTATGCGACGGCCGCCGCTGTGGCCGACGTAATGGTCTTCGCCCTGCATCCCGGCGACGGCACGGCAATGGTCGCGCAGTCCGTCGCGGACGGCAAGCCGACGCTGGACTTCTCCGCCGACTTCCGCCTCAACAGCCAGGCCGACTACGAGCGCTACTACGGCCCGCACCCGATGCCCGAACTGATCGGCCAGGCGGTGTACGGCCTGCCCGAGTTGCACCGCGACGCCATCAAGCAGACGAACTTCGTCGCCGTGCCGGGCTGCTACCCCACGAGCGGCACACTGGCCCTCGCGCCGGCGGTGGCGAAGGGGATAGTGGACACGAAGACGCTGATCGTGGACTCGCTGTCGGGCGTCTCGGGCGCGGGGCGCAAGCTCGCCCTCAGCAGCCACTTCTCGGAAGTCAATGAGGCCCTGATCGCCTACAAGGTCGCCAGCCATCGCCACACGCCGGAGATGAACCAGGAGCTGACCTTCGCCGCCGGGAGGGGCCGCGCTTCAGCCGGCCCCAACAACATCAAGGTCACCTTCACCCCGCACCTCGTCCCGATCACGCGGGGTATTCTCTCGACGGCCTACGGCGCCCTGACCGCCGACCTGTCGGCCCGGGACGTCCACGCCCTCTACGCCGACTTCTACGCCGGCGAGCCGTGCGTGCGGGTGCTGCCGCCGGGCGAACTGCCCAACACGAAGGCCGTCTCGGGCACGAACCGCTGTGATGTCGGCGTGGCCGTGGACAGCGATTGCGGACGCCTCATCGCCATCGCCGCGATAGACAACCTCATCAAGGGGCTGTCCGGCGCGGCGTTGCAGTGCATGAACCTGATGTGCGGCTACGAAGAGACGCTCGGCCTGCCGATGATGGCGATGTGGCCGTGACCTTGTCGTACGAGCGGCTTCCAGCCGCGAGGCCGTTTGGAGCGCGGCTCTCCAGAGCCGCCTCGCGGCTGGAAGCCGCTCGTACGAGATCCGTCGGACCGACGGGGTATGACCATGTCCATTCACTACGAAGCCAACGGCGCTCTGACCGCCCAGGAAGTCTGCGACCTCACCGTCGCCGTCGGCTGGAACAACCCGGCGCAGGCGGGCCTGGACGTTGTCCAGCGCGTGTGGGACGAGGCCCCGTGCAAGGTCACGGCCCGCGATGGCGCGGGGCGGCTGGTCGGGATGTGCCGCGCCTACTGGGACGGGGGCTTCACCGCCACGATCGTCAGCGTCATCGTCCATCCGGACTTGCAGGGCAACGGCATCGGCCGGCAGATGGTCGCCCTGCTCATGGAGCAGATACAGGAGTTGGGCGTCCATCGCGTCACGTTGCAAGCCGCGGCCGGTAAGGAGCGGTTCTACGAGCAGTTCGGCTTCCGCGAGCGCCAGAATGTCACGCCGATGGTCATGCACCTAGACCGACGCGAGGAGCGTGAGTGTCCATGTTGTTCGAGATCATAGAGGGCGAAACGGGCGTGGGCGTGTTGGCCGCCGAAGGATTCACTGCGGCGGCGACCTGCGCCGGCATCAAGCAGGACGGCATCCTGGACATGGTCCTGATCCATTCCGACCGCCCGGCCGCCGCCGCGGCCACGCTCACCCAGAACGTCTTCCGCGCCGCGCCGACGTATGTGACGCAGGCCGCCGTCGCCAATGGCGTCGCGCAGACGATCATCGTCAACAGCGGCAACGCCAACTGCGCCACCGGCTCGGAGGGCCTCGCCAACGCCAAGCGCATGGGCGAACTCGCGGCCGAGTTGACCGGCGTCGCGGCCGCGGACACGATTGTCTGCTCCACCGGCCGCATCGGCGTGCCACTGCCCATGGACAAGGTCGAGGCGGGCATCCACACCCTCGCGGGCGAGCTGTCGCGCGAGGACCCCGTCAAGATCGCCAAGGGCATTCTCACGACCGACACGGTCGAGAAGATCAGCACGACGAAGTTCACCGTCCCGTCGGGCACGACG
>CAZZDO010000030.1:0-2163 GCA_964653205.1 uncultured Armatimonadia bacterium
AGGAACTCGCGGTCGGCCGGGAATAGCTCCCCCTGCTCGTCCGGCGCGCGGAAGTGCATGCCTGCCGCCGCGCACAGGGCCGTGACCCCTGGCTCGATCCCCTCGCGCAGGTCCATCAGCAGCGGGCCGATGACGCGGTCCTCGCGCGACAGCTTGCGCTGCAGGTCGCGCCCGACGCGATGGAGCGTATCCCCAAGCGCCTTGTTGGCGAAACGGGAGATGAGGTCCTCGATGTGCGCGCCCTGGTTCTGCTCGTCGAACTCCCCGGGGTAGACCTTGATGAGCGCGCGTCCCGACTCCCACATCCCCGCCCGCACCGCCGGCCCCACCACTGGATGCTCGACGGCCTGCCAGGTCGTCGTTAGCGTCGGGTCTTCCAGATACCCGAGGTAGGCGCACAGCGCGTGGCCGAAGTTGTGGATGAACGACTTGCGGTCCACGTACGCGGTCATGTTCTGCTTGGAGTCCAGGCCGGGCACGTCGGGAATGGGGTTCTTGAAGGCCTTCGCGTCACAGATCAGCGTGTTGTACGCTTCGGCGAAGACCAGCAGCGGATCGCTCGCGCGGTCCTCGGCGCTCATGATCGGCACCATCTTGCCGATGCTCGTCTCGACCAGGCCGACCATGTTGTCGAGGGGGAAGCCCGCCGGGAGATGCTCCGCCAGACCGGCTCGCACGGCCGCGGCGGCGTCGCGCATGTTCTCACAGATGATGACATCCAGCGGCGGCCTGCCCTCGGCCTGGCGCAGCTTGAGGGCTTCGGCGATGGTCGGGATAACGAACGGTAACGCCTTCGGGCCGACCGCGGTGCCGCAGCAACGGCAGCTTGCGAGCGCCCGGGCCGCGGCCGGGACATCCTGGCCGCTGATGCCCCGTACGTTCTCAACCCAGATCGTCTCCGGCTGCCGGTCTCTGATCTCCACGCGATAGCGATGGTGCTCATTGAGCGCGGCGATGACTTCCGCGACGACATCCACGAACACGACCTCGAAGCCGGCCCGGGAAAAGAGCTGGCCGATGAACGAGCGCCCGATGTTGCCGGCGCCGATCTGAACGAAAGTCTCCATGACGTACGCACTCCTCAGCACGCAACGGACAGGCCAACGGCCCGACATTTCTGCCGGGCCGGGCAAGGACCTCTTCGGGGTCGTGGACGCGGGCTAGGTGTACCCCAGCTCCTCGAGCTTCGCCATGACCGCCTGCGCGCACGCCTCGACATCCGTGGTGCTGGTGTCAATGACGACCTCGGGGTTGAGGGCTTCCTCGTAGGGGATGTCAATGCCGTCCACGTCGTTGATCTCGCCCCGCGCCCGGCGGGCGTACAGGCCCTTCGGGTCGCGCTCCTGGCAGACCTCCAGCGGGCACTTCACGTAGACCTCCACGAAGTGCGGACACATCTCCCGCGCGCGGTCGCGGAACTTCCTGAGCGTTGCGACCGCCGCGATGACGACGTTCACGCCGTGGCGGGACAGCATCTTGCCCATCCACGCCAGGCGCTTGGTGTTCTCGTCGCGCGCCTCGAGGCTGAAGCCGAGGTTGGGCGAGAGGTTCTGGCGGACTTCGTCGGCATCGAGGTTCTCCACGGGCAGGTCGCGCTCGGCCAGCATGGCCTGCACGACGCTGGCGATGGTGGACTTGCCCGACCCGGCCAGGCCGGTGAACCAGATGACGGCGCCTTGCTTTTCCATGGTGTGTCTCCTTGAGTGGGCAGCCGGGATCACCGCTCCCGACGTTCTACTCCACGAACGGCTGCTCGAATCGCCGAATGACTTCCAGCACTTCCGGCCGCATGACTTCTTCCGGCACGGGCTGCCCCTCGACGATGCCCTTGCGGATGATCGAGCCGCTGAAGGGGATCTGCCGGTCCTCGCCGTGCGGGCAGTTGCGGTTGCTGGCCACCCGGCCGCACTTCTTGCACCACCAGAAGTCGCCCCGGATCACGATGGGCTGGATGCCCAGGTCGGCGAAGTCCTCGAAGAACTCGATGGCCTCTTCCTCGCCGTAGTAGGGCGTCTTGTCCGGGCGCGACACCCCGGCATGGTCGCGGCCGATGATGATGTGCGTGCAGCCGTAGTTCTTGCGCATGATGGCGTGCAGGATCGCTTCCTTGGGCCCGCCATACCGCATCTCAGTCGGCAGGATGTTCAGGAACACGTGGTCCGG
>CAZZDO010000030.1:2263-21866 GCA_964653205.1 uncultured Armatimonadia bacterium
TTCCACGCCGCGTATGGCCCGCGGTCGTTGTCAATGAGGTCAATCGTGCCGCCGACGAGGTAGTCGCCGCGCTCGAACAGGCCGCGCACGCCCGGGTGGTCGGTCTCGGTGGTGCCGAAGATCACCTGGGCAGTTTTCGCCTTGTCCCAGGGGTATACTTCCGTCACGTGGTAGATCGCGAGGGGCCCATCATGTCCCTCCTGCACGAGCGCCACGTCGCCGACCGGCACGCTGTCGGCGGCCGGGACGTCGAGCATGATGGGGATGGTCCACGGGGTGCCGTCGGCCAGGCGGAAGTCCGCCAGGATGCGGCTCAGGTCATCCCGGCCGATGAAGCCCTCACACGGAGAGAAGACGCCGCGAGCGATGTTCTGCGCATCGCGCGCGGTGTCGTAGTTGACGACCAGTTGCGGCAGCGAGGCCGCGCGCGCCGTAGCGTCCGCCAGCGCCTCGCCCTCAAGTATGCGGTTGACCAGCTTGCCACCATGCGGCTCAATCATGCCATGCGCCTCCCAAGAGCCCCCCAACAGCACGAACTGCACTCAGGGCTGAGTGCAGTCCGGGGTAGTCGGAGGATAGCCAAGATGCGCCGCAGAGTCAAGCCGGGGCCATGAGGCGCAAGTCCGGGAAGTGCGTACCGTAGAACCCCCGGTCACGGGTCAGGAGGCGATCCGCGTGCTCCGCGGCGTGGGCCGCGATGAGGAAGTCGGCCAGGATGTGGTGGCGCAGGCCACCGCGCCGCCGATAGGAGGCGAAGATCTGCCCGGCGGCGTACGCCGCCGCGCGTCCCAGCGGACGGACTTGCACTCCCAGATCATCCAGCGTGGCGTCCAGACGTTCACGGCTCTCGAAGCCGGCGGCGATCTCCGCGTAGACGATCTCGCTGATGATCGCCGTGCCGTCGGAGACAGCCTCCGCAATCGCCTGGATGGCGGCGACCGGGTCCGCCGACTTCACGTTGAAGACATCCAGCAATACATTCGTGTCCACAGCAGTCGTCATCGGCCCCGGATCTCCTCGATGAACTGATCCACATCGCCAATGTCAATGATGCCCCGGTATGTCTCCAGCTTGGCCAGGATGTCCACCTTCTTGCGCATCTGCACCTGCCCCTCCGCCAGCTCCAACTCAACCGTCATGCCCTTCCGCAAGCCGTACTGATCGCGGATGGGCTTGGGGATCGTGATCTGGCCGCGCTCGCCGACTCTGGCCGTGTACGTCATAAGGGATCATCCTTACCGTGCATACTTCTACATACGTATCACCGTAAGCATACTTTATAGGTATGCATCTTGTCAACATACTCACGCAGTACGCAGATCGAGTCTGCCCTTCAGCCCCTGCACGCGCACGATCAGCACGTACGGCCCGCACCGGTGCGGCACCGCCAGCGTCTGCCAGTCCTGCCCGGCCGTCAGCCCGAAGGTGTCGCGCGCGACTTCACCCGTCGGCCGTCCGGAGCGCCGGTCCATCCCCTTGACGACCACCTGCAGCCCGCGCACCTCGCCCTCCAGACGGTACGCGATCCGTGCCGACCTGCCGGGGTCGGGCAGCACCCGCCGGTGCATGACCGCGCCGTCGGCCGGGTCGGGGCCGGTGATCTCCAGCCAGGAGCGCCGCTGGCGCACTTGCAGCGCCGGCCAACTGATGCAGTCCCAATCGCGCAGGCGTGGCACCAGCGAGGGCGGCAGCTCGATGTGCCCAACCTCCGGCGCGGGCCTCTCCCCCACCTTCACCGCGATGGCGTCCAGCAGCGCCCGCCCCAGGGCCTGCCAGCCCGAGGGCGTCAGCAGCTTGCCGTTGCAGGCCCGGTGGTACGACGTCTCCAGCGTCATCGCGAGGGCATCGAAGCGGCGCTGGAAGAAGTTGGTCGAGGTCTGCATGATGAGGTCGCCCGACCAGTTCATCGCGCCGCGGCTCAGGTCGGCGACGCGGAACGGGCAGGCGGGCGGGGCGAAGGCCTCCACAAACCGCGCCAACTCCCAGACGCCGTCCCAGTGCGCGACGCTCGCCAGCGGTTCGCAGACCGGCACCATGAAGGTGCCGTCTCCGGGGGCCGGAGCGTGCAGGTCCATGAAGATGTTTACCCGCCCGAGGGCCTCGCTCGCGCCAATGAGCGCGGCGACTTCGGGGCGGCAGGGGGCGGCCACATAGTCGCGGTTGAAGTCGCGCGGGGCGCGGTCCTTGCCGTACATGCCCTCGGCCACACCGTCCACGTCCATCACGGGGGCGGCGTGGATCGTGATCCGCTCCAAGAGCCCCGGCCGCCGCACCGCCTCCTGCAGCAGCCCCTCCAGGACGTACGCCCCGGAGACCTCTCCCGCGTGATGACGGGCCGTGAGCCAGACGTGCGTGTCGCCATGGCCCATCTCCACCAGGCGGAACGGCCGCCCTCGCTCTGACTCGCCGACGGTGCGCACGGTCACGCCCGGGCGCCGCTGCAAGGTCGCCAGGAGCGCCTCGGCCCGCTCGAGGCCGTACGGGTAGCAGTAGGCGACTTCCACGCGCCGCCCCTCCATCGGGATGGCGAAGCGGAAGCGGTGGGCCGGGGCGTCGTAGTGGCATGAGCCGACCGGCACGCGCCGCCACCCGCGGTCGCTCCGGTAGACCGGCACCACCCGCCCCAGCCCTGAATACCCCAGCACGTCGTTCGTGTGCTCCCAGATGAGTCGCAGCTCGTCCCGGGGTGTGCCCTGCAGCGCGAAGTGCCACCACATGGACAGCGGGCTGTCATCGCGGCGGGCGGCGAAATGGACGCCGTCGGTGCGAGGCGTGACATACTGCGCCGAGGCCGAGAGGAAGTCCAGGCGAGGGTGCAGGCGGGGTCGTCGCTTCGGTGGTGTCTCCATGTTGTGTCAGTTCGCAAGCGACCCCGCTGGTCCCTGCAGGCCTCGGGCCCCCGCGTGCGGAATTGCCGACCAGCACGCCGCAAGGGGTGAGCGCCTTTGGTCATTGATTGCCATGTGCACCTACATTGCCGGCCGGGCGAAAGCCAGGCGGACGCCGTCGCCCGGCTCCTGCGCTGCATGGACCGCCTGGGGATAGACCAGGCCTGCATCTGCCTCGGGGACCGGCTGGTGGTCCAGCCCGACGCCGACGAACTGCAGCGCCAGAACGAATGGGCGGCCAGCACGGTTGCCCTGGCCCCGGACCGCCTCATCGGTTTCGTCTACGCCAGCCCGAACCACCCGCGGCTGTCGCAGGAACTGATCCGGGCGTACCGCGCCCGGGGCTTCCGGGGCATCAAGCTGTGGGTATGCCAACTCGCTGACCACGCGGGGAACGACCCGATCTGCGAGCTGGCGGCCGAACTGGGCCTCCCCGTCCTGCAGCACACGTGGTTCAAGGCGACCGGCAACATGTCCACCGAGTCCGAGCCGAAGCACCTGGTGGCTCTCGCCAGGCGTCACCCGGCGGTCAACTTCATCATGGCCCATGCGGGCGGGGATTGGGAACGCGGCCTGCGGCTCGTCAAGGACCAGCCGAACATCATCCCCGATACCTGCGGCAACGACCCGGAGGCCGGATTCACGGAACTGGCAGTGAAGCTGCTGGGGGCGCGACGGCTCTTGTTCGGCTCGGACGCCACCGGCCGCAGCCTCGCCTCACAGGTGGCGAAGGTGACCGGCGCGGACATCTCGGAGGCCGACAAGCGGCTGATCCTGGGCGAGAACCTGCTGGGGCTGATGCCATCATGACCATTGACACCAACTGCCATCTCGGCCACTGGCCCTTCCGTAAGCTGGCACATGCCGACGCCGGCGGGCTCCTGAGCCTCATGGACCGCCATGGTGTGGACCAGGCCTGGGTCGGGGCGTTCGAGGGCCTCCTCTATCGCGACTGCGGCCAGGCCAACCGGGACCTGCTGGCGCGAATCGCGGGGCATGAGGATCGGCTGGTCCCGTGGGCGACGATCAACCCGAGCTTCCCTGCGTGGGAGGACGACCTGCGCGAGGCTCTGGAGGCGGGGATGGCCGGGGTGCGGCTGTATCCCAACTATCACGGGTATGGGCTGGCTGATGCCTGTGCGCAGGAGTTCTTCGTGGCCCTGAGCGGGCGGGACGCCCGCTCTACCCCATCGCGGGACGCCCGCTCTACCCCATCGCGGGACGCCCGCTCTACCCCGCCCCCCGTGGCCATCTATCACAAGTTCGTGGACGAGCGCCTGCACCACTGGACGTGCCTGGTGCCACCCGTGGACATGGACCTGGCGCCGCTGGTGAACGACTTCCCGCAGCAGCGTTTCCTGCTGTGCGGGTGCGGCATGCCCCACGCGCAGGCGCTGGCGGAGACCATTCGCCGGGGACATGTCTACATGGAGATCTCACGGCTGGAGGGCGTCGAGGGGGTGCGGCTGCTGATTGACACGACCGGCCTGGAGCACGTGGTGCTGGGCAGTCACGCCCCGTACTTCTATGTGGAAGCCGCGCATTTGAAGCTGATGGAGTCGGGGCTGAGCAATGCGGAGCGGGCGCACATCCTGCAAGAGAACCCCGCGCGCTTGTTGGATCGGGCCTGAGTTCCGCCCGCAGGAATCACCGGGGCCCGCCATGATGGCGGGCCCCGTCGTTTCTACATGCTGCAGGGCGGCTACATGATGTCGTCGGTCGGGTCAATGGTCAGGTCGCTGCACTTGATCCACTTGACCCACTTGACGTGACCATCCACGTAGCACGCGTTGATCCCCTCATTGTGCCGGAAGGCCCGCGTCTGCCCGCGCCAGGCGTTCAGGAAGTAGCCAACCGAGTACTGCGTCGTGATGGGGTTGCACGAGTACTCACACCCGCAGTCAAAGATCCACATGGTCGTCGCCGAAGCCTGGATCTCCGACTCACGAGGGCCATGCGACATGTTGCGCAGACCGCCGTTGGCCATGTCGTAGGAGCGCGTGCTGTTGGGCCGACAGGTATCCGCGCCACAGCCGGTGCACCAGCCCTGGTTCCACGGATAGCTCGGGCAGAGGATGAGCTGAGTGTTCTTGACATAGGGCTGGATGACGTTCCACCAGAACTCATTCTGCGGGGCATTGGATGCCGGCCGCCGCCGCAGGTTCGTTTCGTCGTAGTCGTTGTTGTACATGATGAGAGCTACCCCAAGCTGCTTGAGGTTGCTCTGACAGCTTGCCGCGCGCGCTTTTTCGCGCGCCTTGGCAAACACCGGGAAGAGGATCGCCGCCAGAATCGCGATGATGGCAATGACGACCAGCAACTCAATAAGCGTGAACCCACGTCGCATGACTATCACCTCGTTGCAGGTATGCTGGCGTTACCGAACAGCTATTGTGCCCTTTTCTTGCCACTTATGCAAGACCTACCGGCGCAGTTCGCGCACGAATTTCTCGACTTCCGCCGCCAGTTCCGCGCTCTGCGCGTGTTCCGCCATCACCTTCACCAGCGCACTGCCCACGATGGCCCCGTCCGCCAACTCCCAGACCTGCCGCACATGCTCGGGCTTGCTGACCCCGAAGCCGACCGCCACCGGCAGGTCAGTGCGGGCGCGAATGCCCGCGATGAGCGCCGCGAGGTCATCGGGTAGCTCCTCCCGCGCCCCAGTCACGCCGGCCCGCGCCACCGCGTACACGAAGCCCGTGGCCTTCTCCGTGGCGAGGTGCACCCGCTCCGGGGGCGTCGTGGGCGCGACCAGGAACACCGTTCCGAGCTGGTGCGCGGCGGCGGTCTGCACCCATTCCTCGCTCTCGGCCGGCGGCAGGTCGGTGATGAGCACGCCATCGCCGCCGGCGGCCGCCAGATCCGCGGCAAAGCGCTCCGGCCCGTACTGAAGGATCGGGTTGTAGCATGTCATGATGACGATGGGCAGCCCGTGGCCATCGGCGCGGAACGCGGCGATGAGATCGAGCACGCCGGCCAGCGTCGTCCCGGCGGCCAGGGCCCGCTGGGCGGCCTGCTGGATCACGGGCCCGTCGGCCAACGGATCGGAATACGGGATGCCGAACTCGATGAGGTCCGCGCCGGCGCGCTCGAGGGCTTCGAGCACCCCGCGCGAGGCGGTCAGGTCCGGGTCACCGGCGGTCACGTAGGGCATCAGCGCCCCGCGGTGCTCGGCTTTGGCGGTAGCGAAGGCGTTGTGGATGCGGTCAATCATGTCGTTCCGTCCCATCGCGATTGCGGGGCCCCCGCCCCTCGACTGCGCTCGGGGCACCTCGCAACTGATTACTTCCGGGCCGCCAGGAACTCGGCCACGTTGATGATCTCGCCCTGGTCCTCGGCGGCCATCGAGGCGGCGATGACCTGCATCGCCTTGATGCCCTCACGGCCGTGCGTCAGCGGCTGCTTGCCCTCGATGATGCACGCGACGAAGTGGCTGATCTGCCCGTGCATGTCCTTGGCCCCGCCGAACACGTCCATCATCTCCTGGTTGCTCGGGTCGAACTCCCAGACGCGCTGCCAGCCGTCGGCGTTGTGCAGGTCCACGATGCGCTTGCCGTCGCGCAGGTACTCCACCCGCGCCGACCCTGCCTTGCCATACACGTCAATCTTCAGCGGCGTCATCGGGTACGGCGTGGCCCAGCTCTCGACGTAGGCGCTCACGGCGCCGCTGTCATGCTTGAAGATGGCGCACGTGGTGTCATCGCCGCCGGGGATGTAGTCGGCGAAGGTGAAGGCATTGCCCACCGAGGCGGTCTCGATGATCTCGCCCAGATGCCAGATGAGCTGGTCCACGTAGTGGCAGCCGTGGGACATGAAACAGCCGAAGGGATGGGTCTCAACGCTGCGGCGCCACTCCTTGGGCGGCAGCCCTAGCTGCATTGAGGTCTGGGCGTAGGCCTGGTGGAGCTGCCCGAGCTTGCCGCTCGTGCAGATCTCGTTGAGGATCATGAACTCGCGGCGGTAGCGCAGCACGAAGGCGACCATGAAGACGATGCCGGCCTGATCCACCTCGGCGATCATCTGCTCGGCCTGGTCGAGGCTGGTGGCCATGATCTTCTCGCACAGGACGTGCTTGCCAGCGCGGGCGGCCGCGATGGTCATCTCCGCGTGCAGGTGCGGCGGCGTGCAGATGTCCACCGCGTCCACTTCGTCCAGGATGCTCAGGTAGTCGGTGGCGTGCTTGCAGCCGGCCTTCGCGGCCTTGTCGCGGGCCAGGGCTTCGTCCACATCCACGCAGTACACGAGTTCGGCGCGGGGCTCGGCGAGAATCCCGTTGATGTGGGCGGCGCTGATGCCACCGCAGCCGATGACGGCAATCCGACACTTGTCCATGACGGCCTCCGGAGCGTGTCCTGCGGGGTGTCTTCGTGAGCGAAGGGCTGGTTTCCTGCGCAAGGTCAGCGCCGGACGTCATCCCACTGCAGCCCCGTCCAGGCGGGGAGTTCGCGGGCGGCCACCCCGCCGCCCACGAGTTCGGCGTAGTGCCGGGGGTGCAGGCCCTGGGGCAACTCGCCCGGGCGCAGCACGCGGAGGTTGTGCGGGCCGAAGGCCTCGCCGGGCGCGATGTCGGCGATGCTGAAGAGGCCGCGCGTGGCGAAATGGCGCAGGCCGTCCTCGACCGGCTCGACGCGCTTGACGCCGTCGCCGGCGAGGAGGGGGTCCAACCAATCGCCGCGTAGGCCCGCCGGTCCTCCGGCGGGTTGGTGTGCGCCGGGGACCGGCGCACCTACGCGGCGATTGTCCATACCCGCCTCGGCCTCGCGCACCGCCGCTACGAGGTCGCGCAGGTCCGCCGGCTCGACCGCGAAGCTGTGGTCGGCGCCGGGCAGGTTCCGGTCCAGCGTGAAGTGCTTCTCGATGACCTTCGCCCCGTGATAGACGGACTGCACCGGAGCCTTCAGCGGGTCACGCGAGTGGTCGGAGAAGCCCGCCACGATGTTGCCGAAGCGGGCCGCGAAGGTCTCGATGACGCCCAGGTTAAGCGCGTCTTCGGGGGCCGGGTACTTGGCGGTGCACTGGAACAGGCCGACCGGGCGCGTCCCATCGGGGGCCAGCACGTCCATCGCTTCGCTGACTTCGGCCATCGTCGCCGCGCCCGTGGACAGGAAGACGGGCTTGTCGCGGCGCGCGATCTCGGCGAGCATCGGCAGGTGCTCGATCTCGTACGAGGCGATCTTGTACACATCGAAGTCCACGGGGTCCATCTGCGCGACGCACCATTCGTCGCAGACGGTCATGATGAACTCGACACCGTGGTCGCGGCAGCCGCGCGAGAGGTGCGGCAGCCACTCGACCGGCAACTCGACCTCCCGCATCAACTCGTAGATGGGGACGAGGTCGCCGGTGGCCGTGCGGTACATGCCCGCGCGGGGCGTGTACATGCCCTCGGCGCGGAAGAGCTGGAACTTCACGGCCCCGGCGCCTGCCTCGGCCGCGGCCTCAATCAGCCGCAGCGCCATCTCCAGCGAGCCGTTGTGGTTGATGCCGCATTCGGCGACGACGAGCACCGGCGCGTGGCCGCCGACCGCGTGGTCATGTAGCTGAATCAACGCTTGGGGGTGTCCTTGGTCTGAGCGACGGTTCAGGGCCGAGCCTGGCCCGCCGCTCGAGCTGCCGCCTGCTTGTACAGGCTGATGTATTGCTTGGCCGAAGCGTCCCATGAGAAATCCGAGGCGAAGGCGTTCTGCCGCAGTTCCGCCCAGCGCTCCGCATCGTGATAGGCGGCCACGGCGCGTTCGATGGCCGCGACCATCTCCGCCGCCTCATACGCCTCGAACCGGAACCCGTTGGGCTTGCGGCCCTTCTCCTTGATGGTATCGGCCAACCCCCCCGTGACCCTTACTATGGGAATGTTCGCATAGGCCAGAGCGATCATCTGCCCGAGACCGCAGGGCTCGTAGCGCGAGGGCATCAGGAACATGTCGCCGCCGGCGTACAGCAGCTTGGCCAGTTGCCCCGAGAACATCAGTTTGACGCCGATGTTCGGGTGGCGGGCCGCGAGATCGCCAAAGGACTTTTCGTAGCGCGGGTCGCCGGTGCCCAGGATGGCCAGTTGCACACCCGCGAGGGAAGCCGCCACGCCCTCGAGCAGGTCCAGGCCCTTCTGGGCGTCCAGGCGCGTGACCATCGTGATCAGGGGCACGTCCGGGGCCACGGGCAGGCCGAACTCGCGCTGCGCGGCGGCCTTGCACTTGGCCTTGCCGCTCAGATTCTCGGCTGAGAAGTTGGCCGGGAGCGACGGGTCGGCCGCCGGGCTCCACACGTCATAGTCAATGCCGTTGACGATGCCCTTGAGGTCCTCGGCCCTGGCCTGCGCCAGATCGTCCACCCCGGCGCCAAATTCCGGGGTCTGGATCTCCCTGGCATAGCCCTTGCTGACGGCGTTGATCAGGTCGCAGTACACGAAGCCGAGGCGGGCGAGGTTGATCTGCCCGTCGTAGAGCGAGGCGGCGACGCGCTTGTCGCCCAGGTCCAGGCCGGCCTTGCCGATCTGGTCCCAGGCGAAGGCGCCCTGATAGCCCGGCCCGAGGTTGTGGCCGGTGAAGAGCGTCCCGTAGGGCAGTCCCCACAGGCGCGTGTAGGCCGCCGCGAGGGTGGTGTGGTAGTCGTTGAGATGCAGCACGTCGGGCTGCCAGTCAAGGCCCTCCGTCGCGGCCAACGCGGCCCGCGAGAAGAACGCCAGCCGCTCGAACTGGTCGCCATAGCCCCCGCCGGTACCGTAGATGGACTGGCGGTTGAAGTACAGGTCGTGCTCGACGAAGTAGACGGGCACTTCCGTGCCGGGAATGAATGACTGCTCAATGGCGCAGCCGCTCATGTAGCCGGGCATGGGGACGTAGACGGGCTCCAGGATCCGCTCCAGTTCGAAGTTGCCCTCCAGTACCGAGCGGTGCTTGGGGGTGATGACACGGATGTCCACCCCGCGCTCGGCCAGGGCCTTGGGCAGGCTGCCCGCGACGTCGGCCAGCCCTCCGACCTTGGAGAATGGCGCGACCTCGAACGATATCATCAGCACTTTCATTGCGTTGTTCCCTTCAGGTGTGGTGGGCCGGTGCGGCCCATGGTGGTCAGTCCAGTACGACACGCCGCGGCACGACAGTAATGCCCGAGGCGACGACGAAACGCTTGGCGTCTTCCTCGGGGTCGTGCCCGATGCGGAAGCCGGGGGGAATGCGCACGCCTTCGTCCACGATCACCCGGTGGAGCGAGGCGCCCGCCCCCACGACCACGTCGTCCATCAGGACGCACTCGCTGACCTGCGCGCCGCTTTCCACGCGCGCGCCGGGGGAGAGCACGGAGTTCTGGACGTTGCCGCCCGAGACGATGCAACCGGCGGTCAGCAGGCAGTTGCTGACACTCGCGGCGCAGTTGTCCGCACCACAGACGACCTTCGCCGGCGGCAGCGGCGGCTTGTAGGTGTAAATGGGCCAGTCGTGGTCGTAGAGGTCAAGCTCCGGCACCGGAGCGATCAGGTCCATGTGGGCCTGCCAGTAGCTTTCGAGCGTCCCGATGTCGCGCCAGTACGGGTGCGGGCTGCCGGCGGGGTCGGTGAACTCGTGGATGTAGATGGGCCGCCCCTGCTGCACGGCCGCCGGGATGACATCGCGCCCGAAGTCGTGCGTGCTCTTGGTGCGGGCGTCGGCGGAGACGGCCTCGACCAGCGCCTTGGTGCGCCAGACGTAGACACCCATGTTGACCAGGGCCACGTCCGGACGGCCCGGCATCCCCGGCGGGTCCGCGGGCTTCTCCAGGAAGCCCACGACGCGCCCGGAGGCGTCGGCCGCGATCACGCCCAGTTGCGTGGCGCTCGGGCGCGGCACCGCGAGCGCGGCGATGGTCAGGTCGGCCCCCATGCGCTCGTGGTGAGCGATCATGGCGCCGTAGTCCATCTTGTACGCATGGTCGCCCGACAGCAGCACGACGGCGTCCGGCCGGCCCTCCTGCAGGATGAACAGGTTCTGGAAGATGGCATCGGCGGTCCCCGCGTACCAGCGGTCGGCAAAGAGCCGCTGGGGCGGGACGAAGTCCACGAACTCGTCGAGATCATCCGAGAGGCGCGCCGCCCACGTGCGCCGCACGTGCCGGCTGAGCGAGGTGGAGGCATACTGGGTGAGCAGGTGGATGCGCCGCAGCCCCGAGTTGATGCAGTTGCTGAGGGTGAAGTCAATCATCCGGTAGGTGCCGCCGAAGCGGACCCCCGGCTTGGCGGTCTGCGAGGTAAGCGGGTGCAGGCGCTGGCCTTCACCACCGGCCAGCACCATGACCGTCGCCCCGCGTCCGGCGCGGACGGCGCACGCCACGGCTCAGCAGCCCTCTTCCGCGGGCGGCTCGGGCACGGCGATGCCCCGCTTTTCCAGCACCGCAGCGATGGCCTGATGCAGTTCACTCAGGTTATGGGACTTGATGACATAGGCCTCGGCGGCCCAGGTCATGAAGTCGTCCTTGTAGCTGGAGTAGGCGGTGTTGAGGATCACCGGCAACTGGTTGTCGTGGTCCAGGATCTTCCCGAGCGCCTCGATGCCGTCCATGCCCGGCATGGCGATGTCCAGCAGCACGACATGGACCGTCTCGTTCTGGAGGGCCTGAAGACCGTCATGGCCGTTCTTGACCGCGACGACGTTGTAGCCCATCCACTTGAGGTCCTCCTCGTAGAGCAGGCGCTGATTGTCGTCGTCCTCAATGACCAGTATGGTTGGTTGCCCCATTCTCGCGACCCCTTTCTTGTAGCTTGCCTCGAATAATCTCCGGCAACACGGCGGCCGAGGGCGGGCTCTGCTCCAGGCTGAACACAATGGTGAAGGTGGTTCCCACACCCTCTTCGCTGGCGACCTGCAGCACCGCCCCATGGTCCTCAACGACCTTGCGGGCCAGGGCCAGCCCCAGCCCCGTACCGGTTGGCTTGGTGGTGAAGAACGTGTCAAAGATCTGGTCCAGGTGAGCCTGGGGGATGCCCTGCCCGGTGTCCGCAACCGCGAGTTTGACCTGATTGTCCTCGCGCCAGCCCCGCAATGCGACCGTGCCGCCCTCGGGGCTCGCGTCAATGGCGTTGATGACCAGATTGCCGATGACCTGCTGCATCTGACCCCGGTCGATGACGATGGGGGGCAGGTCCGCCGGGACCTGCACCTCGATCCGGGCGCCCCGCTGCTCGGCGCGCCCCTGCACGGCTACCAGGCTGGCCGCCACGACATCGCTGAGCGCCGTCTCCGCGAAGTTCGGCCGCGACGGCTTGGTGAAGTCCAGCAGGTCGCCCAGGATGTTCTCCAGCTTGGCGACCTCGTCCACGATGATACGCGCATTTCGTTTCACGTTTTCGACATCGTCGGCCGAACGCGCCAACATCTTGCCGAAGCCGCCGATGGTGGACAGCGGGTTGCGGATCTCGTGGGCGACGATGGCAGTGACTTCACCAATGGCCGCCAGCGCCTCGGAACGCACGAGCCGCTCCGTGGCGGCCTCGAGCTTCTGGTAGGCCTCGTCCAGCTCGTCGGCCCGGCGCTGCTCGGCCGCGTAGACCCAGGCGCTGTCAATGGCCAGGGCCGCGTGATTGGCCAGTGCGGTCAATAGCTGCACATCCGTCTGCGCGATGCGCTGGCGGTTGATGCTGTTGTCCGCGATCGCCACGCCGATGACCTTCTCCTGCACCACGAGCGGAGCGACGACGAACTCCTCGGCGGCGAGGGCCGCGTGCAGCTCGGCCGGCACCCGCGGGTCATGGGAGGCGTCGAACACGTGGACGGTCTCGCGCGTCGCAGCCGCCAGCATGGGCAGGACCGACGTCTCGCTCAGCGGGAACGAGAGCCGGGAGACCAGTTCCCGCAAGGGCTGCTCTTCGGGCGGCGGCAAGCGGTCGAAGGCGCCCAAGAACTCCGACAGCGTCCGCCGATCAGACAGTTCTGACCAGATCTGTCCGGCCTGCGCGGGGTTCTCCGGCCCCACAGCCATTTCGGCCTTCAGCACGCCGTGGGCTTCATCGGCCAGCAGGAGAATGGCGCGGTTGAAGCCCAGCCCGATGGCCCCGCCGGCCGTGATGCCCGTCAGAATGGCATGCAGCAGCCGGGGCAGGTCCCGCACGCCCAGCATGGCCTGCACGATCTGGTGGAGGATCGAGCGCTCATAGAGCTGCCGGTGGCGCTCGGTGACATCCTCGATGGAGACGAGCAGGTTGCGCTCACCGTGCGCCCCGGCGCAGGGGTCCAGGCCGATGTTGAGGATGCGCTCGGCGTGGTCCGTCGTGGCCTGGCGGAAGCCGGCCCACCGCACCCGGTCGCCCGTGGCGAGGGTGTTCTGCATCGCGTGCCGCAGCCCGGCCTCCTCCAGGAGCGTGTGCGGGAAGACCTCCGCGATGTGCCGGCCCTCAACCTGATCGCGATCCAGGCGCCGCTGGCGCAGATAGGCGCTGTTCGCATGCAGCACGATGAGGTTCTCATCAAGCACCAGCAGGCGCGCCTGCAGCGCGTTGATGACGTTCTCGAGGAACACCTGCAGGTTCTCGACCTCTTGCAGCCGCCCGCTCAGTTCGGCCTGCAGCTCCTCCGCCCGATGCTCGAGTTCCTCGCCGAAGCGCACCCGTTCCGTAACATCGTGCAGGAAGACCTGCGCCGCATGGTGGCCGTGGTATTCCACGGGGGCGGAGACGACCTCGATGACCCGGGTGAGACCATCGGGCGTCTGCGTCGGCAGCAACTGCGGCTGGCCCTGCAACGGATGCTCGGGATCGAGCTGTTCTCGCATGATGCGGGGCAGGTCGGACAGCACGTCCGCCAGAGTGCGCTGCAGCAGTTCCTCACGGCTCATCTCCAGCAATCGAGCGGCCGCGGGGTTGGCGGCGAGAATGGCGCCGTCGTCCCGATCGCCGATGACGACCGCGCCCACCGAGGCCTCAAACAGGCCCTCGAACTGGCGCCGCGCCTCCAGGGCCTCGGCCAGCAGGTGGCGCGTCTCGATCTCGCTGGTCTCCAGCCGCAGGTTGCGGACCGCCGCCTCCAGCAGGCCGGCGAGCGCCGCCTTCTCCTCCGCCGGGATCTCGTCGGTCGCTTCGAGCGCAGCGACCGTCAGGTCACGCAGGGCGTGGAAGTGGTCGCGGATCTGGGCGCGGCTGCTGCCGGTCTCGTGCCACCGGGCCAGCCACGCCACGTGAGCCGGTAGATGCGTGTCCGGCCCGGCTGCCTCCAGGTGCTCCACCAGCGCCAGCAGCGACGGCGCCGTGGCGCCGGGGCTCTCGTCATCCAGCCGCGGCGGCGACATGGTCGGCGTCGCCTGGGCTTGCTCCACCCAGCGCTGCGTGATCTCCGGGCCGTGGCGCAGCAGGAACTGCGCCAACTCGCGCCGTTGGTCACGGGCCACACACAGCACCCGGTCATCGGTCAATTGTTCGACGGCCTCGTCGGCCGCGCGTTCTCCGGCATTCATGGTCCTACAACCGTCCCCCTCGTCACGGCGCAGCGCGTCAGGCTGACGCGGCCGCTGCCGTCTCCTCCTTGACTTCACCACGCAGGAACATCGCTGCCTGCTCGGGGGACACCGGGTTGATGTAGAACCCTGTGCCCCACTCGAACCCCGCCATCTTCGTCAGCCGCGGCATGAGTTCCACGTGCCAGTGGTAGTCCAGGGCGATTGTGCCCCAGTATTCGGGATGGCCCGGCCGTGACACCGTGGTCGGGGCCGTCTGGAGCATCATGTTGTAGGCGGGGTCCCCCAGCACGTTGCGGTAGCGCATCAAGACGTCCTTCATGATGGCGGCGAAGCTGAGCTGCTCCTGCGGGGTCATCATGGTGTAGTCATGCATGTGGCGGCGCGGCAGCACCAGCAGCTCAAACGGACCGCGCGCCGCAAACGGTGATAGCGCCACGAAATCCTCGTTCTCTGACACCAGCCGGTCCGGAATGGCCGTCTCCTGTTCGACCATGTCGCAGAAGATGCAGCGTTCCTTGTGCAGGTAGTGCTGCTGAGCCGCGTTCAGTTTCTCCTTGACCAACAGCGGCACGATGGGCAGCGCGATCAACTGCGTATGGGGGTGCGACAGCGACGCCCCGGCCGCCGACCCGTAGTTGCGGAAGATGATCATGTGGTGGAAGCGGTCGTCCTGGCGCAAGTCCACCAGGCGCTCACGGTATACGCCGAACACCTTGTTGATGTGCTCCACCGGCGCCAGCGCCAGGTCCTCGCCATGCTGGGGTGTCTCAATGATGACCTCATGGGCGCCGAAGCCGCCCATCCGGTCCAGTAGCCCGATGCCGGACCGCTTCAGGCTGGCCTCGATGGTCAGGGCCGGGAACTTGTTCTGCACGACCCGCACGTCCCACCCCGCCGTGTCCGGGGCGGTGCCGGGGTCACGCACCGCGTAGATCTCGGGCGGGGTCTTGCTCTCATTGCCGCCACAGAACGGGCAGCCCGCGGACTTGTCGGGCTCGGGCACGGATGCGAAATCCGTGGGTCGCTTGCCGCGCGAAGCGGCGATGATGACCCAGCGGTCCAGAATGGGGTCCTTGCGGAGTTCCGATGCTGCTTCAATGGGGTTGCTCATGGGATGTGGCCCTCCGGCCACACGCCTCCTTCCGGCGCGTCTGCTAACGCTGCCGCCGCCCACCGAGGGGCGCAGTATGGAGATGATGGACGCGGGTAGTGTAGCAGACGCATTGACCTATCGGCAAGGTAGTAGCAGAAACATAACAAGGCGATAGCATGGCGGCAGCCCGGCCCCCACCGGCTTCCCCCAGAGGTGACTGCCCCCGTCGGGGGAAATGCCATGCGTGTATAACGTTCGGCCGGAGCGAATCGTCACCACCGAATGGGCCCTCAGGGACGATCGGGCGCAGCCGCGCCTGCGACGCCTGGCCGCCGCCCTGGGGCAGCCCGACCCGCCTGTGCTGTCCGCCGGCGAACTTGCCGAGCTGGCCCGCGAGCGCGGCTGGCTCGACGAATGGCGCGGACGCACCGGCGCCCTGCGCCGCCCCGTGGACCCCGACATCGTCCTGAACGCCTTCGGCTTCGACGAGACCGAGCTACGCGACCGCCTGTCGCGCCACCCGGACCTGCGCCAGTGGCTGCTGGCCGGCCAGGGCCCCGTGGCCCTGCGGGACAGTCGCAACCACCTGCGCGGCGAGAACGCCATCTGCCAGACCGCGCTGGAGGTGCATTGTGCCTATGGCTGCCTGCACGCCTGTGACTACTGCCATATCGGCAGTTTGTTCAACATCATGACTAATCTCGAGGCCCTGGCTGACCATCTCCGGGGCGTCATGGCTGCGAATCGTTGGTGTCGCCTATGGAAATTCGACAATCTTACTGACACGATTGTCCTGGAGCCGGAGTACGGCGCCTCCGAGGTGATGGTGGGGCTCTTTGCCCAGCAGCGCGACTCCTTCCTGTTGTTGTACACCAAGAGCGACAACGTGGACCACCTGCTGGGCCTGGACCACCGGGGCCAGACACTGATCAGTTGGTCGCTGGCCAGCGACACCCCCAGTCGCCTGATCGAGAAGCGGACCCCGCCCATGCGCGCCCGCATCGCGGCCATGCGCAGGTGCCAGGAGGCCGGCTACGGGGTGCGGGTGCGCCTCTCCCCCATCTGTCCGGTCGTGGGCTGGCGGGAAGAGGCGAGCGAGATGCTGGAGACTCTCTTCGCGCAGGTGCGACCTGGGGTCATCACGATGGACGTGCTGGGGTGGATGAACGCTCGGCAGATGCGCGAGGCGATTGACCTCGAGCTGCTGGACCCCGCGTTCCGCGATTTCGTCATCCAGCAGTCCGAGCCGGTCCCCGGGCGACACCGCAAGCACCTGTTCACCCACGAGATGCGGCGGGGCATCTTCCGCCACCACCTGGACGAGATCCGGCGCCTGAGTCCCCGGACGCCGGTGTCCCTGTGCATGGAGACCGTGGAAATGTGGCGGGAGTTCGGGCCGGAGTTGGGCATGGCGCCGGGGAACTACGCATGTTGCTGCGGCCCCACCAGTGTGCCGGGGCATGCGTTGCTGCCGGCGTAGGCGGAGCGGGGGGCGCGCCGCAGGGGGGTAGAGCGGGCGTCTCGCCCGCCAAGGCTGCCCGGGGCGGGCGAGACGCCCGCTCTACCCACGGTGCCACGCCTGACCGGCCGTTAGCCCTGCACGACCATGTAGCCGGGCTGGACGATCAGCCGGTCTATCCGCGGGGACAGCGTGACGCTCTTGAGGTCCAGCAGCGGGTTGATCCGGTTGAGCACGGTGCGCAGCGGCGTGGCCGGAAGAGGGATCCCGCCTACCGAGGCCTTCGTGGGCACGAAGTTGATGTGGTAGCCGTCCGGGACCTCCAGGCGGCCCTGCAGCATCAGGCTCGTGGACAGACCGAAACGGTACTTGCCGGTGAAGACCAGCGTCCCCTGGCCCAACTTCACCCGCATGTTCTCGATGCTGCCCTTCTTGTGGGTCAAGGCCCGGTTCAGATCGGCCTCGGAGACCCGGGCATAGATCTTGTCCGCGCCGCGGCGAATGACCTTGACGTCATTCCTGGTCTGGAGGGTGGGGATGTCCAGCACCACGTCCTGAGCCTGCAGGAGCACCTGCGTCATCTTCACGCCGCTGACGGTGATACTGTCCGCCGTGACCTTGATCTGCTTGAAGGCGCCCTTGTCCAGGTTGGCGTTGCCCGGATAGGCGGACACGGCGATGCGCAGATTGCTGATGGTCCACAGGTGCATCATCCGCGAGCGCATGCGGGCGGCCACCTGGTCCGGGGTCATCGCCGCCCAGGCTGACGTCATGAACAGGGCCATCGCCAACGCGACAGCCGAGAAGCGCGTGCAGTGTCTTGACATGGTCAACTCCCAGGGCTTCCGGCGACGTGTCATTGTGGTACTACCGTGCGTAGGACAAACCATTAGATGCTTTGAGGGCACCCAAAGTTTCGTCGGACTTGCCGATTCTCTGCCGCAAGCCGGTGGCAGACGCCCCCACAAAGCAGGAAGATGGCCCCGACCGGGGCAATAGTGTGGCTCGGAGGACACAGAACATGACCCTACCGCTCCCCGCCTGCGCCGTGATTGCGCTCCTGCTGGTGGCCGCCCTGCCGGTGCAGGCCAAGTACCCGGACGACCTGCCCCCCGCCGAGAAGGAGATCGCGGGCACCGTGGACCCCTGGGGCCTGCCCTTCAGCGACTCCCTGCGCGCCTTTGAGGAGCGTTTCGCCCCCGAGGGCCGCTTCGCCGTCGGTGTCACCCACGACCTGGTGAAGATCTGGCCCAACAAGTACTGGTTCCGGGGCGGGAGCACGGCCGGCCGCGACGGGAAGGACGGCCTGCTCGAGACGGAGCCTCGCTGGGCCGCGGCGGGCGACACCGTGGCCTTCCAGGTCGCCATTCTACCCCGGATGGGAGCTGCGGACGCCACCTACCACCTCGAGGCCAGCGTGGACGGCCCACCGGGTGTCACCATTCAACCCTACCGCGAGTACTTCGTCAAGACCGCCGACCCCGGCTACCCGCGCTACCCGGTGGAGCGCTGGCCCGACCCTCTCGCGCCGGCCGACGAAATCACCATCTCCGGGACCGATTGCGGTGTGTTCTGGGTGGATGTCAAGCTCCCGGCTGATCTGCCCGAGGGCCCCGTGAGCGCGCGGGTGAAAGTCAGCGACGGCGTGCAGACGGCCGAGATCGTCATGCGCTGGCGCGTCATTCCCGGCCTGGACCTGCGCCCCAGGGACTTCCCGCTGGTCGCCTGGTTCCGCCCCAAGTACGGCACCAAGACGCTCAGCAAGGACCAGATGGTGGGGATGGCCGAGATGGTGCTGGATCACAACATGCAGGCCATGGACATCCTCAAAGGGTACTTCAAGCCCGACAGCCCCGCGGAGTTCGACCAAATCCACGATGAGCTTGCCGCCGCCGGGCAGAACGTCTTCGAACTCGACGGTCCGGGCAAGGCTTACGACTACAAGCTGCTCTACGACCACGTCAAGCAGCAGGGGTGGCTCGACCAGGCCCTCGTCTACAGCAACGTAGATGAGCCGTTGCGGGAGACGTTCGTCGAGAAGAACGTCCCCTGGTTCCAGGAGTTCCGGCAGAAGTACCCCGGCTTGAAGGTCTTCCTGGCCTCCGCCTACCATCAGGGCATGGAGAAGGGCTGCGACATCTGGATGACGGACCTGTCCACGGTCGGCTACGACCTGGCGGCCATGCGCAACCTGAAGGCGCCGACGCTGTGGCATTACTACTGCCACCTGCCGATCCACATCCAGTTCCGCGCCCCGCTCACCATGGCCCCGAACATGGAAGTGGACTGTGACGCCCTGCAGCACCGCCTGGCGCTGTGGATGTCGCAGTACTACGGGGCCAGGGGCGTGTTCATCTGGGCGGGCTTCTCGGCCGGGGGCCTCAAGGACGACTTCTGGCAGACGCTGGAGTTGGAGCAAAAGCCTGGCGGCTACCCGTACGGCGGCATCCACAACGGCAACAACTTCCTGGTCTACCCGCCGCAGACGGATGGCGGGCCGGTGCTGCCGTCCCTGCGCCTGAAGGTGTTGCGGGCGGGAATGCAGGACCTGGCGCTGTTGCGCGCGGCCCGGCGGATGCTTGACGAAGGCCAGATCAAGGGCGAGCGGGCGCGGGAGTTGGGGCAACTGCTCGACCCCACGCCGCACATCTTCATGCACCCGCAGTACTGGGATCGCCTGCCGGAGACGCTGCGGCGGCGGGAGCAGGCCATTCTGAAGTGCCTCGCTCAGCAGCAGTGACGCAGGCG
>CAZZDO010000031.1:0-17005 GCA_964653205.1 uncultured Armatimonadia bacterium
CCGTGGTGCTGTGCTTCTACTTCCACCCGTGGGAGTTCATGCCGATGCCCACGCGCATGCACTACGGCGAGGGCGCGGTCGAGCCGGACTTCTTCCTGGTCGAGAACTGCGGCGACTATGCGTTCGAGCAGTTCACGATCCTGGTGGACCTGCTCAAGGAGCGCGGGGCGGAGTTCAAGACGGCCAAGCAAGTGGCGGCGGAGTGGGCGTAAGCATGCCGTTGCCGTCCTGTAGGGCGGGGGCTTGTACCCCGCCCGGCATGTCGCAAACCGAACGGCAGGCGGGGTACAAGCCCCCGCCCTACAGTACGGCCGCAACCGAGGTGATTGTCCCATGCCCGATGGCAAACTGACGTGGATCTTCCCCGATGGCGACCTGCCCCCGGCCGGCGAGGACGGCCTGCCGCTGGAGGGGCATGAGTCGCTGATCGTGCTCAACACCGGCGACGAGGACGCCACCATCGAGGTGGATGTCTACTTCATGGACCGCGAGCCCGAGAGCGGCATCCAGCTTCACGTCGGCGCGCGCCGCGTGAACTGCTTCCGCATTGACAAGGGCATCGGCGCCCAGCAGTACAAGATCCCGTTCGGCCAGTACGCCCTGCGGCTGCGGTCGAACGTGCCCGTCATCGCGCAACTCGGCCGCGCCGATGTGCGGCAGGTGAACCTGGCGTACTACACGACGATGGGGTACGGCGCGTAGGTGCGTCGGTCCTCCGACGCACACATGCCCGCCGGAGGACCGGCGGGCCTACGTGACTCGATGGGAGCCTGACATGAAGATCTTTGACACCATGCCGTTTGCCAAAGACCTCCTCTCCCCCACCTATGAGGAGGTCTTTCGTCGGGAGGGGGCAGTTGCTGGCCCCGGCGAGATTGCCATCGGCGAGGACTGGGCGCTGGCGCTGTATGCCACCGAGGGGATGCTGCCGCTGGCAGGGGATCATCTGCAGCAGTTCTTCGCGCAGTCGCTCGGCGTCGCGCTGGATTGCTGCGGCGTCGAGAAGCGGATCATTCTCGACGTGGACCCGGAGCTTGATGAGAGCCCGGAGACGCATCGGCTTCGCGTGAGCGAGAACCGTGTGGAGATCACCGGGGCGGGGCCCGTGGGCGTGCTGCAGGGCGTGTTCCGGCTTGAGAACCTGATGAAGGAGCGCGGCGGCCCGTTCGTGCCGCTCGGCGAGGAGACGCGGACGCCGCTGTTCAAGCACCGCATCCACCGCTCGCCCCTGTCGTGCTTCTACAAGGACGAACTGTCGGGCAACTACGGGGACCCCTTCAACGCGGAATGGATTTCGCCGGGGATGGACTACCCCGCGTGGCGCGAAGAGGACGCCGGGCCGGACATGTTCTACCATGACAACATGCTCATGCGGCTGGCCGAGCACGGCTTCAACGGCATCTGGCTGCGCGGGTCGTTCCGGCACTTCGCGAAGGTGTCGGTGTTCCCGGAGTTCGGCGCGAACTCCGATGTCATCCTGGAGCGGCTGCGGGGCCTGGCACAGCGCGCCGCGCGCTTCGGCATCAAGGTCTTCCTGTACCTCAACGAGCCGCTGGGCATCGCGGAGCATGACGAGTTCTTCAAGCTGCACCCGCAGTGCGCCGGGGCGCCCTCGACGTACAAGCCGATGGTGAACCTGTGCACGAGCACGCCGGAGATCAAGACGTACCTGAAGGAGTCCTCGCAGTACATCTTCACAAAGGTGCCGGAGCTGGCGGGGTTCGTGATGATCACCGCCAGCGAGTACCCGAGCCATTGCTGGTGCCGGACGGGCGTGGACCCCGAGAAGCCGGACGAGCACATCGGCGAAGTCGCGGCCTGCCCGCGATGCGTGAACCGGACGCCGCAGGAGGTCGTGGGCGAGCTGGTCGGCCTCATTCGCGAGGGGGCCGTGGCCGTCAAGCCCGAGGCGGAGATCATCGCGTGGAACTGGAGCTGGCGGATGTGGGAGCCCGACCCGCAGACGGGCGTGCTGGCGGCGCTGCCGAAAGAGACGATCGTCATGGGCGACTACGAGCGCGGCGAGCCGGCCGAGGCGCTCGGGTTCGAGTACATGAACGATGAGTACAACATCAAGGTGGTCGGGCCGAGCGCGCGGTTTCGCGGCGTGGCCGACTTCGTGCGCAGCCAGGGCCGGCCGGTGTATGCGCGCATTCAGATCGGCACCACGCATGAGAACCCCGACATCCCGTACCTGCCGGTGCCGCAGAAGATCGCCGAGAAGTACCTGAGCCTGCCGCAGGCCGGTGTGACGGGGATGATGACGTGCTGGAACTTCGGCAACATGCCGAGCCTAGGGACGGAGATCGCCGGGGAGTTCAACTGGTCGCCGCAGCCGACGGTCGAGGGGGGCTTGCGGGCGCTGGCGGCGCGGAAGTTCGGGGCGGCGGTGGCCGAGGAGGTCGTGGCAGCGTGGGAGGTCATGTCGCGGGCCCACGACGCGTTCCCCGGCAGCATCCCGGTGATGTACACGGGGCCGATCAGCCGCGGGCCGAACTTCCTGTTCATGTTCGACCAGATTGACCACCGCTTCCCCAACTCGTGGCTGCTGGACAAGGAAATCGAGGGCGACCGGCTGGACTGGGCGGTGCCGTTCGGGCCGGAGAAGGTTGTGGAGTGCTATCGGGCCGAGGTCGAGCGCGGGCGGCCGGCCGTGGCGATGTTGCGGGCGGCCATCGAGAAAATCAGCGGCGAGGACCGGCGGCGGCTGGAGCGCGAGACCGGCGTCATGGAGTTCCACCTGATCCAGACGCAGAGCGCCGCGAACGTCGTGGAGTTCCTGCTCGTCCGCAACGCCTTCTACGCGAGCGCGGACGCGGCGGAGAAGCGCGGGCTACTGGACCGGATGGAGGCCATCTGCCAGGACGAGATGGCGAACGCGGCGGCGGCGATCCCGCTGCTGCAGGCCGACAGAAGGTTGGGTTGGCATGGTGAGGCGTATGGGTATATGATAGCGCCGGACCTGGTCGAGGAGAAGCTGGCGGGGCTGCGGGAGATCCTGGAGCGGCACATACCGGCGGAGCGGGGGAAGCTGTAGCGACAACTTGCGACCGGGAGACGAGGCTCATGCGAACGGCACTGGCCGGAATCGCCCTGATCGGGTGTCTGTCGGCGGTGTGGGCCGAGGGCGGGGGCACGTCGCTCCGCAAGCCGGTGGCGATATCCGCGGCCACGCTCCATCACTTGCAGCAGGGGCTCACCCCGGCAGAGCGGCTGAGCCTGGCGGGGACGATCACCCCGGCGCAGCAACTCGCGGCGCTGCAGTCGAACCCGACCCTGCGCAAGCGGCTGCAGCAACTGAAGCTCAAGGCCTTCACGCCGGGAGTGGACATGGGCCCGTGGGAGGCGGGGATCACGCTGACGCCGCTGGCCGCGACGTATCCGGCGGGGGGCGACTACGGGAACTTCAGCCTGGCCCTGCGCACCGAGGTGGCGTGGCTGAGCCAGATGACGCCGCTGCCGTTCGCCGGGCAGAACCCGCCCCTGCTGTGGCTGTGGGCGCCCAACAACTCCTCCCCGCTGTTTCGTATCGAGGCCAAGTGGCCGATGCGCGCGGCGTACCTGGTCACCTTCTTCATGAAGGACGTCATCCCCAACTCGGTGGCCCAGCCGCGCGTGTGGCAGGACGGCGGGTTGAAGCACGCGTTCGGCAACGCCCCCAGCGGCGGCGACCAGTGGACGATTCTGTGGCTGGCACCCGACCCGCAGAACCTGTACCACGAGATCAAGGTGTACCCGTCGGAATTGACGGCCGGGTTCGTCGCCTGCTGCCTGTCGAAGGTGGTTGTCAGCAAGTTCTGGCTGGAGTGAGCCGCATGCTCAGGTGAGGAGAGACGCCCATGCCGGCGATGGCCGCGCTCTGTCTGTTGGTGCTTGTCGGCACGCCGACGCTGGCTGCCCCGACGATCAGCAACCTCCGTCTCGCGGCGAGCAAGGTCCCCTGCTACGGCCGGGCCGAGATCCGCTGCGACCTGCAGGCCACGTACGATAACCCCTTCGATCCGGCGCAGGTCACGCTCGATGCGACCGGCACGGGCCCCGGCGGGCTGAAGCTCACGATGCCGGGGTTCCTGTACCAGGAGTTCACCCGCGAGAAGGACGCCGAGGGGCGGGAGAAGATCGCCCCTGCGGGCGACCCGGTGTGGATGGTGCGCTTCTGTCCCACCAAGGCCGGGCCGTGGCAGGCGCGGCTGACCGTCACCGACAAGACCGGCACGGCGACCTCACCGCCGGTGTCCTTCACGGCGACGCCCTCCAAGTCCCACGGCTTCATCCGCCGCAGCCCCGACAGCCGCTACTTCCAGTACGGCGACGGCGCCCCGATCACGCTCATCGGCGAGAACATCGCGTGGGCCAGCAAGGGCGGGAGCTTCGACTTCGACCCGTGGCTGATCGAGGCCGGCAAGGCGGGGATCAACTTCGCGCGCATCTGGCTGCAATGGGACAAGACGCTCAGCATCGAGACCAAGCAGAGCGGGGCAGGGCGATATGACCTGGGGAACGCGTGGCGGATGGACCATGTGCTCGATGTCGCGCGGGAGAACGGCGTGCGCGTACTGTTCACGTGCGACTCGCCCGAGCCGTACCAGAAGGAGCACTACTGGCTGGGGAAGCTGACCAGCAAGCCGTGGGAGAACTGCCCGCACAACGCCGCCAACGGCGGGCCGCTGAACACGCCCGAGGAGTTCTACACCACCGAGGCGGGGCATGAGCTGATCCGGCGGCGGCTGCGGTACATCGTGGCGCGCTGGGGCTTTGACACCAACATCATGTGCTGGGAACTGTGGAACGAGTTGAACTGCTTCCCCGGCTGGACGAACCTGATCCCGCAGATCGTGGACTGGCACAAGGAGATGGCGGCACAGGTGCGGCGGCTGGACCCGCACCGGCATCTCATCACGACGAGCTTCGGGAACGCGTACGGCGACGACACGATCTGGAAGGTGCCGGAACTGGACTTCGTACAGTCGCACCTGTACGGGTTCCGGCGGGTGGGCACGACCTACGCGGCCGTGACCGAGGACATGCACACGCGGTACGGGCGGCCGCACGTCGTCGGGGAGTTCGGGCCGAAGATGGCCGAGCTGGGACCCATGCCGCAGACCGACCCGACCGGGCTGAACCTCCGCCACGGCATCTGGTCCACGATGCTCGGGGGCGGGGCGGCGGCGGCGCTCACGTGGTGCTGGGACTTCTATGTCCACAAGCTGAACCTGTATCCGGTCTACACGCCGCTGGTGAAGTTCTGCGAGGGCATTGACTGGCCGCGCGAGGGCTTCAAGCCCGTGAAGTGGAGCGCGCGGTGGGTCACGCCCCCGCCGCCGAAGCCGCCGCGCGATCTCGTCGTGCCGTGCGGCGCCGGCGGGATGCCGCAACTGACCGGGACGTACACCTTCGACCTGGCCAACCCGCCGGACGCGCTGGGGCGGGTGTATCTGTATGGCAAGGCGCAGAGCGACCAGCAGCAGCCGATCAGCTTCGAGGTGACAATGCCGCGGGCGGGCAAGATCATCACCAACATCGGGCGGGTGTGGACGGAGGGGATTCTGGAGGCGAAGGTGGACGGGCAGGCGGTGCTGCGGGAGGTGCTCCCGGCCGGGCCGCCGGGCACGGGGCCGTGGAAGAAAGCGGAGTTCAGCGAGCAGTGGAAGATCTGGGCCTCGGACTATGACAAGGACCTCGCGTTCGACCTGCCCGCCGGGAAGCACACGCTGGAGCTGTACAACGCCGGCCGGGACGGGATCACCATTGACCGCGTCACCATCACGGGGTGCCTGACCGAGGAGCGGCCGGAGGTGTTCGTGGCCGGGATGGTCGGCAAGAAGCTCACGGTGCTGTGGATTCAGAACAAGGCGAGCGACTGGTTCGCGCTGGTCGAGCAGACGCCCATCGAACCGCTGGCGGGGGTGGCGCTGACGGTGGCGGGCATCCCGCCGGGGCCGTGCACGGTCGAGTGGTGGGACACGACGACGGGGAAGATCACGGCGACCGAGAAGCTGAAGGCGGGGAGGGACGGACTGGCGCTGAAGCTGCCAGTGGTGGCGAGCGATGTGGCGGCGAAGGTGAGATACTGACGACCAGTAGCGGGGTGGACGCGCCGCGGGCGCGGACGAGGGCCCCGCTGCGGCGTCGCTTTACGTGCGGGGCCCCCGTCATGCCCAACGTCGGGCATGACACCCCGCAACTGGATCGGTGAGCTCTACCCAAACCCCAGCCACCCGAAGTCCGTCGCGGGGTTCAGGTCGCCCCAGACGAGGCGGCCCTTAGCCGGCTCGCGTTTGGCCCACGAGCACTCCGCCCCGCCCGGGGGCGCGCTGATGGGGAGCTGGCGGAGGATGTTGAGGCGGAAGGGCTTGGGCTTGCGGGCGCGATGAATCGCGCCGCTACCGAGCCATTCCCAGGGGAGCTTGAGCGTTGCGGTCCACTGATCGCGCCCTCGCTTCACCTTCGCTTCCCAGCCAGTCTGTGCGCGCGGGATGTAGCCGTCGTCCTGCTGGCATCGGGCCGCGCCGTCGGCGCTGATATGGAAGACGCGGCGCGGTTGGGTGCGGCAGGGCTCGACCATGATCTGCACCGACGCACCCTCGCCGTGGCAGTGGACGCGGAGGTAGACCGCCTCGTCGGTCCAGAGGGCCTGCCACGTCGTCGGGCGGTCGCCCTGGTCGGCCTCGTCCACCGGGAGATGATCGTTGGGGTCGTAGCCGCACTGGCGCCAGCGGTCGGGGTTGTAGACGTGGCGGAGCCAGTGGGTGCAGGCGGCCTCCGGCGCGTTGCGCCAGGCCCTCACCCCCGGCCCCTCTCCCATGAGACCTTCGGTCTCCGGGAGAGGGGTGCCTCGGCCGGCTACATAGTGGGTGCCCTCAGGCTTCTCGCCGGTGTAGTCGGGCCACAGCGGGCCGGGGGTCTTCGCCTGCGCTTCAACCTCAGGGAACTCGTCGGACAGGAGTTGCTGTAGCTGCGCGATGCGCCACTGCAGGAGCGCCGGGAAGTACTTGTAGCCCTCGGCCTCGGAGTGGAAGCCGAGGCGCGAGTCGGCCTCCGCCAGCGGGAGCAGCTCCTCGCTGACCTTGATTTCCGCGCGGACCAGTTGCTTCATCTCGCGCAGGAGGCGCTGCTTGACCGCCGGGGACTTCGCCTCGGCGAGGCGCTCGCGCAGTTGATAGAACCGCAGGATGTGATAGCCGCTGCGGAACTGCAGGCCCAGGGCCGTGGCGAGGCCGATATCGCGGAGGCGCTCGGGCTGGTCGGCGAAGTGGCGCCGGATCTGCCGGAAGATCGCCAGCGCCCCGTCGCAGCACTCCTTCTGCCGGCGGCAGAGCGTGACGATCTCGTTGAGGGTGAAGCCGTTGGTGACGCAGTCGGCGACGTGGTCGCCGCTTGGCGGGTAGCCGATCTGCCACGTCGGCGCGAGCGGCAGGCGGCGCGGGATGAGGTACAGCGGCCACGCGGGGCCGTCGTGCATCGGGCCGAAGTAGCCGAAGATGTGCGCCGTGGGATAGTTGCCATAGCCCTGCTCGAAGAGCGCCCACGCCAGCGCGACCTTCGGCGCGTGCTTGCCCCAGTCGCGTTGCGCCAGTGCCATCAGGAACTCTGCCGAGGACTTCGGGAACGGGTCGAACGACAGCTCGCCGGCGGCCTTCGTCATCAGGGAGGGGTAGGTGCCGAAGTACCACGACTGCATCGCGCCGCTGACGCCGAGCTTGCGCATCTCGCGGTACTTGCGGTACAGCAGGCCGGGCGCGGGGACGACCTGCGTGGTGGCGACTTCGTGCGAGCAGCCGACCTGGAGCTTCGCCCCGGTGCGCGTGCCGTTCTGTCGGGCGGCCTGCGCGGCGCGCGCGAAGAGATCGCTCGGGCCGACGTAGGACAGCCAGTAGTCCCAGGTGGGGCGGAGCTTGCCGAGCTGCCGGTTAGCGCCGCCGGTCTCGAAGTTGTGTTGCAGGATGACGCCAGGGGGGATGTGCCCCGCCGCCTCGATGGTCTTCTCCGCGCCCCAGCCGATGAACTGCCCGTACGGCCACGCGACGAGTTCGGCGTCGGGCGCGGCCGCGTCCATTCCCCGGCGCATCGCCGCGAGCGTGTCGTGCAGCACCTCGTAGGGCTGGCGCTTGGAGCAGCGCGGGCAGTTGTTGGGGGCGGGCCATGAGCCACCGTCGGGGATGCCCCCGGAGTAGCAGTGGGTCTGGCGCTCGCCGACGGGGATGACGATCATCCCCCCGAGGCCGGGAACGAGTTCGAACAGCGTGCGCACGGCCTCCTCGACGTAGGCCTGGCCGAGGTCAGTGCTGGTGCAGAAGGCGCGTCCGTGGCCGAGGAGTTCGGGGTGGGCCTGCGCGGCGGCGGCGACTTCCGGGGCGTTGCGCGTAAAGCCGGAGGGCTCGATGCAGAACGGGTAGATGCGGATGCCGTAGCGCTCGCACTTGGCGACGGTGCGGCGGAGCTTGTCCAGGCGCGGGCCGGCGTTCCGGCCGTATTCGGGGATGAGCTTGGACGGGACCAACTCGTACCAGTTGACGGTCATCCACAAGACGTTCGCGCCCTCGTGGGCGAGGCGGTTCAGATACTCGTCCGGGTAGTAGTCCACGTCGTCGGTCAGCTCGTCGCGGAGCTTCGGCGGGCGGTTGATCGGGCCGTAGAAGCAGCGCGAGATGCGCGTGCGGACGGCGGGCGTGCGGGTGATCGTGCCCAACGGCAGAAAGGGCCCGCCGCGCCGCAGCATCTCGTCCTCGATGAAGATAAGGCCGCGGCGGAGGCCGTCGGTGTCGGCGGCGGCGAGGGTGACGCCGTCGGGGGCGACGGTGAGGGCGTACTGCTCGGGCACGACGGTGGCGGCGTGGGCCAGTGTCAGCCGGTGGCCATTGCCGACAAGGCCAACGGAACGCTGGAAGACCTCGAAGTCGGCGACTGCGGTCTCCAACAGGCCGCGCGGGTCGGCGAATTCGAGATCGAGGCGCAGGCCGCCGGGGAAGTGGGCCTCGTCCGCGACGGGCGTGCGAGGCGTCCAGTGGACGGGTTCATGGACGGGCTGGGTGCGCAGTTCGTCCACGAAGGTCCAGGTGCTTTCGTCGGGCTGGGGTGGCAGCGGGGGCAGATCGGCGGGCACGGTTGCGCTCCTTGAGGTGGCTACAGGTTCAGGCGGTACAGCTCTGCGGCGTTGCGCCACCCGATCTGCGCGATGGCTTCATCGCTCGCGCCGGCGGCCTTCAGGAAGCCGATGAAGGACTCGACCTTCGGCGGGAAGGGGTTGTCCTCCTCGGCCACGTTGAACATCGTTCCGTAGGTTTGGAAGGGCGGGCCGACCCGCGTGGTCCAGTCCGTGCCCGAGAGCAGGCGCGTGCTCGGGACTTCCGCGATCGCGCGCGGGAGGGCCGGGCAGTGGAAGTCGCGGATCTCGATCCAGAAGTTGTCCGGGTATTCGTCGAAGCGCCCGGCGATCACGTCGAGGAACCAGTTGGCCCACGGGATGTAGCGCTTCGTTTCCGCGCAGCCGATGGCATGGGCGAGGATGTACTTCGCCTCCGGCACGCGCTCGGCGATCCCCAGGAGGTCCTCCATCTGCCCCACTCCGTCCACCGACGCCCCGGCGTGCGGACCCCAGTACGTGCCGAGGTGGATCTGCACCGGCACGTCGTAGTGCACGGCCCGGCGCGTGACCTGCTCGCCCGCGTCGGTGTCCATCTGGAAGTCGAGCATGTACTGCAGGATCTCGCCAAGCTGCACGAAGCCCCATTCCCCGAAGGCGAGGTCCATCATGCGCAGGGACTCGTCGAGATAGTTGGGGTTGACGATGCAACTGCCGAAGAGGCGATCGGGGGCCTCGCGACACAGCTCGTGGATCATCGTGTTGGCGATCATCATGCCGTCGGGCTGCTGCTTGACGAGGCTGTTGTAGTGGGCGTCGCAACTGATCACGAAGCGCAGGTCGGCGTCGCAGCGGTCGAGCAGCTCGAGCAGGTCGTCGAGCATGTGCTCGCGCTTGCTGCCGTCGGAACTGAAGTCAGAGACGTGGATGTGAGTGTCGAGCCAGATCATGAGATGCACCTCTGCGTGTGCCGGCTGGAAGCCGGCGCTCCTACGGCTGCAGCACGGCGGGCTTGACCGTCCAGGCCAACAACCGGGCCAACTCGTATAGGTTGTTTGTCACGATGCCGCCGGGCGGAGCCATGGCGCCACCGGCGGCGGCTTCGGCGGCGGCGCGGTCCACCGTGTCCTCGAAGCGGCACGGGGTGGGCCCGATGTGGGCGCTGGCGGGCGGGGACTCGCCCCGCAGCACGTGGCTGAGGAAGCGGGCCACCGCCGCCAGATACGCCGCCGGGGTCACGGCCGACTGGCTGAACTGGATGTGGGTGGGCACCGCGCCCGACTCGCGGACCTGCTGCACGACGCGGCGCACGTTGCGACGGAACTCCTCCCACGGGACATCGAGTTCCTCCGCCCCGTCGGGTGGGGGAAGCGCAGGGCCGTCAGTCCAGACGTAGGGCACCTGGCCCGGCAGGGCCCAGCGTTCCACGTACGCGGCGAAGGCCTCCAGCAACAGACGGAAGGCCTCGGCGGCCGAGAGGGTCACGTCGCCGACACGGACGTAGTTGATCTCCTCGCTGAGCGCCTCGGCGATCTGCAGCAACTCCGGGGCGGTGAAGCTCTTGCCGATGGCGCGGTCCGGATACAGCTCGGGCAGACGCGCGGCGCCGATGGCCTCGGTGTTGTCGAAGCCGAGCGCCCACTGCACGAAGTCCTCGAAGTGCCGATAGCCGGCCTCGGTCAGCTCGCGCGGCTTCATGTACGTGCTGAACCACTCCTCGAGCACGAGCGTACAGGGGTGGTTGAGGATGCTGATGAGGCCGCCGGTGTCGGCGAGTTGCTCGCGCGAGCGGGCGAGGAGCGCCTGGTGCTTCTCGAGCTCGCCGGGCGCGCCCAACTCGAAGTTCAGCCCCATGAGGTGGCGCTGCTCTTCACCGCTAAAGCGGCGGCCATACATGTGCGACGTGCACAGGATGCCGCCGAGGTAGAAGGGCTGGCAGTCAAGGCCAATGTAGCCAAAGCCGCTGACGTACGTCGGGATGCCCCACTGGCGCAGGACGGAGAAGACTTGCGGGGCCCAGTTGCTGCCGGGCTGGCCGTAGGTGACGACGGGCCGGTCGAGGATGCGCCTCACGTCTTCGAGGCCCGGGCCTTCGCGGCGCTCGAACTCCGCGGCCCCCTCCGCCATGCCCAGCGGCGCGAGGTATTCGGCGATCTGCGGCCGCAGCCCGTGCCAGTTGGCGTGGAAGCCGATGTCATGGCCCTGCAGGGCGTCAATGACATCATAGCGGACGCGCTGTTCGAGCATGCGCGCCTTCTGCCCGACGAGCTTCATCGTGCCCGTGGCGCCGTGGCGGGAGAGGATCTGGCAGAGGCGCTTGGCGCAGTCGTCGCTCTGTGGAACCGTGCAGTCTTCGACATCAAACCAGAAGAGGACGTAGACCTTGGGCATATGATCCCTTCGTCGCGCGTGGGCCCGGGGTTGTGGTCGGGGGTTGAAACCCCCGCCTACGGATACCGTCCCTCCGGGACGGTCAACACCGACGGCTCTGGCGCCCCGGCGTTCGTCGGGGGTTGAAACCCCCGCCTACGGATACCGTCCCTCCGGGACGGTGCACGGCAACGGCAACGGCGAGGGCGTCCCGGAGGGACGCTTTCCGTAGGCCGGGGTTTCAACCCCGGACACGGCAACCCCGGGTACGTCGCACACGACGCGCTTCACCCGGTCACTACCTCATCGTCCAGATCCAGCACGTCCTCGCACGCCTGCCACAACCTGTTTGCCGCGTGATGCTCGACCTGCCGCTCAATGTAGGCGATCACGCTGTCCACGTGCGAGCGGCTCACGCTGAAGACGCCGTAGCCCTCCTGCCAGTAGAAGCCTGCCCACCCCAGCTTGTCCTTGCAGAAGTGCGACGAGATGCCCTTGACCTGCTTCGCCACTTCGGCCGCGCACACATCCGTCCGCATCCCCACCAGCACATGGACGTGGTCGTCCGTGCCCCCCACCGCCAGCGTACGACACTCGAGCGCCGTGACCTGCCCGGCGAGGCAGTTGTAGAGCGCCTGCCGTGCCTCCGCCTCGACCCACGGCTGCCGATGCTTCGTGCCCCAGACGAAATGCAGGACGATGTCGGCCTTCGTGTCGGGCATGGGAAAGGCCCCCTGTCGGTTGGCGACGCTCGCCCCCCAACCAAGCGTGCGTGTCGGGGGCGTGTGTGTCGGAGGTTGTGGTCGGGGGTTGAAACCCCCGCCTACGGATACCGTCCCTCCGGGACGGTCAACACCGACGGCTCTGGCAACAGCGTCCCGGAGGGACGCTTCTCATAGGCCGGGGTTTCAACCCCGGACCCGGGCGCGGCGGACGCGATGGCCCCGGACTCGGGCGACCCCGGACCCGACGGCCCCTGACTCGCCGCACGATCACGGCCCCGGCGGGAAGCCCTCCGGCATCCACCCCGGCAGGTTCGCCAGCGCGTCGCGCGCGGCCTGCGAGGTCGGCACGCCCCAGGCGGTGAAGAACGGGCCGAGGTTGCGGCCGACCGTGCGCGAGAAACGCGTCAGCCACTGGTCGCGCTTGTCCTGATCGTTCTTCGGGCGCGCGTCGTCGGGCAACTGGTCGTATTCGATGAACACGCGCGTGAAAGGCTCCCAGCCGAAGGCCTCCTGCAACTGCATGTACATGTACAGCGCCAGGAACGGGTCGCTCTTCCACTGGGCGAAGGGTGCGCCGGCGGCGAGGTGCTCGCGCGTCTTGCGCTCGCGCTCCTCGGGCTTGACCGCCGGGTGGGCCGGGTCGCGGAGCCCGCAGCAGTGGTCAATGATGAACAGCGAGAAGAGGTTGACCGTGACCTCGACGGTGCCGTCGAAGGTCCAGTCGCGTGACTGGTGGTTGTGGCCGAGTTCGTGGAAATGGCCCCAACTGCCCTTCGTCAGCAGGCGGCTCAGGTCCGTCGCCATGCCCGCGCCATCCAGGTGCGTCATGATCGGGTAGCCCGAGTGCATGTAGCCCGCGCTGATCTGCACGTCGGCGACGTAGCGTTCGGGGCGCGCGCGTTGCAGCGGCCGGCCGAGGAGTTCGCGGCACGAATCCGCGACATGGTTCCAGAAGTCCATCAGCGCCACGGGATTGGCGAGGGCGCGGATCGTGTCGGAGGGGACGGTGAGGACAATGCCGGCGCACTGCAGCTCGGCCCAGGGCGCGGGGTTGGCCCGCTCCGCTTGCCACTGGGGCGCGTCGGTCTTCCCGAGGACGAAGTACGGGGCCGCCACCGCTCCGGCGATGCTGATGTCCATGTTGGCAGCCTTCGCCTTGTCGGGCACGACGAGATAGACGAGGCCGCCGAAGGCGTTGGCGGCCTTCGTGACGCCGCCCTTGAGCGGGAAGCGGCGGACGATCTCGGGGCAGCGCTTCCACGTGTCCAGATGCCACAGGCGGTCGGTGTGGCAGCCGACTTGCACCTGCAGTGGCGCGTCGCTGTCGGGCGGGAGCGTCACGGTGATGACTTCGCCGGGCGCGGCATAGAGGCCGGTGCTGTGCCAGCCGGGGACGGACGTGTCTACGCTGACGATACGTGTGATCCGCGGGGCGTCAGCGGGGACGGCGCCAGGGAAGTCCGCCGCGGCGGGATGGGCCTGGGCCTGCTCCGGCGGCGCGGACGCGAGCTTCTGCGTCTGCAGAGCGAGGGCCAGCCGCGGGAGGGCCTGGTCGAGCGCCAGCGGCTTCTGCGGCGTGGGGACGGCCGCGGCGGCGTACTGCTGCTCGAGCGCCTGCAGGCGCGGCCGCATGATCGTGTCATCGGGCAGCAGCGCGCGCGCCGCGTGCGTGACGGCCTTGCCCGCCTGCGCCAGCTCGTCCTTGGTCAGTTGGCGCTTGCCGGCGGCCTGGTCCTCGAGCGCCGTGAGCGCGGCGCCGGCATGGGCCAGCCCTTCGACTGCGCTCAGGGTCCCTGACGGGACGGCGGCGAAGCCCTTCTCGCTCGTGCGGTCCAGCCCGCCATCGGCCCAGACGAGGCCCGCCGGGGACAGCAGCTTGTTGCCGCCGTGGTCAGCCGTGAGGGTCTTGCCGGGGTTGAGCTGCAGCCAGCCCCAGGCGGTGTCGCCGGTGAGCAGGCCGCCGCCGCTGCGGATGAAGGCGGCGACGGCGGCCGCCTGTGCGGCGTTGTACGCGGGGAGCGCGGTCGAGACGAACACATCACAGCCGGCGAGCGCAGCCGCGTCGGCCTTGGCCTCGCGGACCTTCAGGCCCGCCGCGCGGAGCTTGTCAGCGAACTCGCTGAGGCCTTCGACGCCGACTTGCGGCTCGGGCTTGGCGGAGAGCCACTTCACCGCGTTGAGCATGAGCCTGCCGGTGTCGCCGGTGTCCCACGACTCCACGCTGAAGTAGCCGTTATGCCCGAAGGCGACGAGGCGGCCGTGCCCCAGGCGCGCGGCGGCGACGACGGGCAGTTCGGTCTTGCCGTCGCGGCCAGTGACGACGACGAAGGCGTCGGGGCCATACACGCTCAGGCAGCCCGGCCAGCCCGGCGCGGCGATCTGCGCGACGCCAGTGAGCAGCGTGGCGCGGTCGTCGTCGGGCGCGGCGAAAGCGACGGCGGGAACAAGCAGGAGCGCGACCAGGCAGGCCCGCCTCAGGGCTGGCTCGATCATGTGTACCTCGGTGTTACGGGACTACTCAAACACCACCATCGCATACCCCGGCACCACCGGGACCGTCGTGTGGATGTAGCCGTCCTTGATCTCGAATGGCAGGGCCTCCTCCGTGGGCGCGAGGTAGACCTTCGTCGGCGCCTGGCCATCTTCGCGGAGGGCCACCTTCACCTCGCGCAGCTCGATCGGCTCCTCGATCATGTCAATGTTCGCCCCGCGGCGTTCGGGGATGTAGGAGGTGATGTGGAGCATCCGGCGCGGGCGGGACGCCCGCTCTACCCCGGATGGTTGCGCCGTGACACCCGTGCGGGCGAAGGACGGGAGGTCGGTCTTCACCAGCGGGCTGGGCATGATGCGGCCCAGCATGTTCGCGACGAACTGCTTCATCGGCACCTGCCCGTCCTGGATGTAGCTCGTGAAGACGGGGTGGCTGAAGTGCGCGACACGGCCGTTCTGGACCGCGGCGGCGCGGCCGGTGGGCTTGTCGGGCGGCATGTAGACGAACCCGTGCTCGCCGTCCCAATGCTTGTTGTAGTACGGCGCAATGATCTCGGCCAGTTGCTGCCCGCTCGTGGGCTCGATGTTCGTGCCGCGCTGGTAGAGCGTGATCGGCATGTCGGGCATGTTCTCGGCCAACTCGGCGTACGGGGTGAAGAACGCCGGGTCGTAGGGGTCTTCGCCGAGGAACTTGCAGCCCCACTCGTCGAAGACGAAGCGCTCGCCCGCGGGGTCGAGGCCCGACCACGCGCTGGATAGGACGGCCCCGCCCTTGTCCAGATGCTTGCGGATCCGCTTCGTGAACTCGTCGTTCATCACAATGTGGTCGGGCAGGACGAGCAGTTCGTACTTGTCCCAGTCGGCGAAGTCGGTGACGATATCGAACTGCCACTTCAGCTCGCAGAGCATCCGCGTGGCGCCCTTGATGGCCTCGTACTGCTTGTTCCAGAAGGCGCGCTTGGTCGGGCTCATGAACTTGTAGCCCGGATAGGGGGCCTGCCAGACGACGGCGGTGTCGGTGACGGCCGTCGCCTGCTCCAGCCACGGGTCGTACTGCCGCAGCTTGCCGTAGAGGCGCTTGTACATCGCGAAGACGGGCTTGTTGATGTCGCCGCGCGGGTGGAAATGGTCGCCAATGTTCGGGCGCATGGCGTTGGCCATGCCGTAGACGAGGTCGTATTCGAGGCTGGCGTCGGTGCGGATGCCGCCGAAATCGCCCCAGGACTTGTGGAAGCGCCCACTCATGTTGAGCACGGGCTTGCCGAGGGTGCGCAGGTAGCGGGCGCCCATGGGCAGGGCCTCATAGCCCCAGCCGCCGGTGGGCAGGCACTCGAAGTCCAGGTACGTCCCCATCTTATCCTGGGCCTCGTAGTCAATGCCGTTGCAGTACAGCAGCACCTCGGGGTTGACCGACTTGGCCGCATCGGTGAGCTGCTGGGCCATGCGGTTCATCTTCATGTAGTTGTAGTCGTGGATGGCCTCGTCGTCCTGCCAGTCCACCCCGAGCTTCTTCATCTCTTCCATGCACTCGACGCCGTAGCACGGGTGGGTGAACATGCAGTCGAAGAACAGGCCGGAGATGGGGTGCATCCCGACGAGTTCCTTGACCATTGCGACGGCGTGCTCGCCATAGGGGCTGTTGTAGCACATCTGGCGGAAGAAGCTGTTGAGGCGGTCGGGCTGGTACGTGTAGCCCTCCTTGTTGAGCACCAGCCAGTCGCGGTGGCGCAGCCCCTCCTCGTGGCTCAGGCCGATGTTGATGTAGCAGGTCAGGGCGATGTCGCGCTGGTTGCAGGCCTTGACCAGCTCGCCGATGAGGTCATACTCCAGGGCGGCGTGGCGGGTGCCGATCTGCGTGTTGTAGTAGGCCGTGCCGAGATTGCAGCGGGCCGGGAAGACGATGTAGTCCACGCCGGCGTCGGCCAACTGGCCGGTGATGGCGTCGAAGTCGAAGCCCTTGCCGACATCGGGATTGGCGGGCATGGTGTGGAAGTCGAAGAAGATGCACCACTTGGGGTCATGCATGGGGGGAGCCTCCGGCTCATGGGATAGGGTTCAGGGCTCAGGATTCAGGGAACGGCACCTGTCCCGTTCGCCAAGAGGGGAGAAGGACCTCTGCGGGACGGGCTGCCGGAAATGCGACGGCCCATCCGGGAGTGGATGGGCCGTCAGTCCTGACTGGTGCGGAGATGGAGGCTACTTGCCGCCGCAGCCGCAGCCGGCCTTGGGCTTGCAGGCGCCCATCTTGGGGCACTTGCCCGCCACGGCCATCGTGCAACTGCCGCACGCGGTGGGCTTGCAGTCGGCGCCACACTTGCAGTCCGCGCCGCACTTGCAG
>CAZZDO010000031.1:17105-21823 GCA_964653205.1 uncultured Armatimonadia bacterium
CGAGACGTCAGCGCCTGGAGGCCGAAGTAGACGACCTCGGAAGCGGCGCCGCGGGTGACGCGCACGGCGACTTCGTCAAGGCCGTTCAGATCGCCCTTGAGGGCGTAGCGGCCGGGGCCGAGACGAACGGGCTTCAGACTGGCGCTCAGGTCGGGGCCCAGGCCGTAGGCGCTGACCGAGGCGTTCGCGTCGCCCTGGTGGGTGCGGTCGGTCACGACTAGCAGCAGCCCGCGCGGGGTCGCGGCCAGGGTTGCCTGACCGGTGGGCAGGGCGTGGGTCTTGGCGGCCACGCGGCATTGGCCCTTGCCCATCATGCCACAGCCGCCGCCCATGCCCACGCCGGCGCCCATGCCGGGGCCCGTGCCCGCTTTCATCGGGCAGCCAGCCTTGGCCGGGGCGCCACATGACCCGCAGTCGGCCAGAGCCAGCGTCGTGCCGGCCATCAGCACTAGAGCGGCGACGAGCGCCAACGGCACGATCAACTTGCGCAATCTCATCCTGTCATCTCCTCGTTTTGTGGGGATTTACACAACTACGTTATATTTCTGACGGTAACGCGGAGAGGGGGGTGGGAGGTTCCCGGAGGGAGGCGGGCGCGATGAATCGCGCCGCTACGGGGCGCACGGCTGCCAGCAGGGCTTCGACAGGCTCAGCCTCGCGAGATGCTGGCGGTCCTACGGCCAACGGCTGCCGGCTGGAAGCCGGCGCTCCCAGGGACTACAGCTGCTCGCAGCGCCAGCCGAGGCGCTCACCGGGGACGCCGACGTAGAGCACGCGGGAGCCGCCGGGGCGCGTGACGCGGACGGCCAGCTCGTCAACGTTGGCCAGGTTCGCCATGCCGGCCCACACGCCGGGGCTGACGAGCGTCACCGGGATGTTGCGGCTGCCGAAGAAGCCGCTGCCGTAGACGTTGACGCAGCAGTGCGGGTCGGGCTGCCGGCCCGCGTCCGTCACCTTGACCATCAGCTTGATGCCGCCGAGGGTCTCGGTCAGGGTCACGTTGGCCTGGCCGACGGTCAGCGCGTGGGTGCGGGAGAGGAGCACCATCGGGGTGGACTCCGCGGGGATGCTCAGGACGTCCGCGCCGGTGAGGGCGGCGTCCTGGGCCGGCGCGGTCGTGACGGCGACGAGGCCCAGTGTGAGTGCGGCGGCGACCATCAGGGCGAGCTTGCGGTTTCGCAACGGGCATGCCTCCTCGACGGCATCGGGTGCGGACATGATTATACACCATCCGCGCAAGAAGAGGCAGCCCGGGGCTCAAGGCCGCTTCAGGAAAAGCCTGAGGGCGTCGGTGGCGCTGACCAGGTGCTGGCTGATCGAGCGCTGCTGTAGGGCGGGGGCTTGTACCCCGCCCCGCACGCCACCGACCCGAACGGCTGGGCGGGGTACAAGCCCCCGCCCTACAGCAGCATACCGGCACGGGGCAGGAAGCGCAGTCTCGGCGGCGAATTGCCTGCGGGCGCATCGCCCGAGCCGGAGAGGCCCATGCCCTATCGCTTTGTCACCCACGAAGACGTGCCGAACCTGGCCGCGCAGTTGACCGAGTTGAGCAACGTCGCCTTCGCCGAGTATGAAGGCGCACCGACGGTGGATGTGGAGTTCTCGCGCTGGTATGCGCGGCGGCCCGGCAGCACGCCGGGGGTGTGCGTGGCGGCGCTGGACGGGGACGTCATGGCCGCCAATGTGCTCGTGGCGGTGCAGAACTTGAACCTCGGCGGGGAGTTCCTCCCGTGCGGGATCGTGGACACGGTGGCCACGCATCCGGACCACCGGCGGCAGGGGCTGGCGCACCGGCTGATGGACATGGCGCATGACCTGATGCGGGAGCACGGGGCCGAAGCGGGGGTGCTGTACACGAACCCGGCGAACCACCCGTACCAATTCTACACGCGGCTGGGGTACGTGACGCGGGCGCAGGCGGCGATGCTGGAGGGGGCGCCGCCGGCGACGGCCGGGGCGTGCGACGTGCGGGCCATGCGCGGGGACGAGGCGGGGACCGTGCGGGAACTCGTGAACGGCAGGTACGAGCACTACGAGGGCTTCGCGCGGCTGGATGATGACCTGTGGCGGTGGCACCGCGTCGAGCGCCCGGCGACGATGCCCGCGCAGGTGGTCGTGGCCGAACGCGACGGGCGGCTGGTCGGGACGGCGGCGCTGGCGGACGTCATGGTGCTGCTGGAGGGGCGGCAGACGCGCGTGACGGTCGTGTCGGATGCGGTGTACGATGGGGCCGAGTGCCTGCGCGACTTGCTGGCCGCGGCGCCCCAGGAGCGGCTGATGGCCCTACACGATGTGCGCGCGCCGGAACATGCGGCGCTGGAGCAGACCGGCCTGGCGAGCGCGGTGGGCGAGGTGGCGATGGTGCTGCCCTTCACGGAGCGGGCGCGGGAGTTGCTCACGCGGCCGGCGGGGCCGTGGTGCGTGATGGTCGAGTCGGTCGTGGGAGTGTAACCAGCCGGCGGGTAGAGCGGGCGTCTCGCCCGCGAACGGTCGCCGGGGCGGGCGAGACGCCCGCTCTACCCGCGCCGGGGGCGGGCGAGACGCCCGCTCTACCCTCCCCCCACTGTTCCGGTGGGGTACAAGCCCCCGGCTGCGCTACGCCCTACAGCGCCACGCAGCCGACTGAGGAGCGTTCCTGTGACCCCAAGGGCTTCGCTGTTGATCACTCTACTGCTGACAGGGGGCCTTGCCTTGTCTACGCTGGGTCATGCCGATGATGCCGCGCTGGTGGCGCGGTCGCTGGTGAGCCGGGGCGACCTCGGCCGGGTGCAGAATGTCCTCGCTCGGGCGCGGCGCGGGGAGAAGGTCGTGGTCTCCGTCATCGGCGGCTCGATCACCCAGGGCGCGAAGGCCTCGAAGCCGGAGTTGAACTACGGCAGCCTCATCGCGAAATGGTGGCGCGAGACGTTCCCGCAGGCGCAGGTGGAGTTCGTCAACGCGGGGATCGGGGCCACGGGGTCGAACTACGCGGCCCTGCGCGCCCGGCGGGACTTGCTGTCCAAGCAGCCGGACTTCGTCGTGGTCGAGTTCGGGGTCAACGACCCGAACACACAGCAGGCAGCCGAGACGTATGAGGGGCTGTTGCGGCAAATCCTCAAGCAGCCGCAGCAGCCAGCCGCCGTGCTGATGTTCATGATGCACCGCAACGGCGGCAACGCGCAGGAGTGGCAGAGCAAGGTCGGGGCGCACTACGCGCTGCCGATGGTGAGCTTCCGCGATGCGCTGTGGCCGGAGATTGAGGCGGGGAGGATACCGTGGGAGGACGTGGAGGCCGACGAGGTGCATCCGAACGACCGGGGCCACGCGTACGCGGCGCAGTTCGTGACGGCGCTGCTCGAGGACGCGGGAACGCGAGAACACGGGAACGCGGGAGCAACGGCAACGACGCTGCCCGCGGCGTTGCTGACGGATCGCTACGAGCACACGGCGCTGTTTGAGGCGGGGGCATTGCAGCCGGTGACGAATGAGGGCTGGACATACGAGGCCGGGCATGGGTGGGACGCGCGGTGGCAGAGCAGCCAGCCGGGCAACGTGGTGGAATTCGAGGTCGAGGGGACGGCGGTATTCTTCATGGAGTGGCACATCCGCGGGCCAATGGGCAAGGCGCGGGTGCAGGTGGATGACCAGCCGCCGCTGGTCATTGACGCGTGGTTCGACCAGACGTGGGGCGGCTATCGGCTGACGCGAGAACTGGCGCGCGATCTGCCGCCCGGCAGGCACCGGGTGCGGGTGGAGCTGTTGGCGGAGAAGAACGCCAACAGCGAGGGGCACGAGTTTCGCATCATGGGTCTGGGGGCGGCGGGGACGACGGAGTAGACGGCACCGGCAGTGACATCATGTCCGAGTGAGGGAACGCACCATGACCAGCCGCGAGATCATCCGCCGTGTCGTCGCCTTCGACCAGCCCGAGCGCATCGGCTTCGCCTTCTCCGGCTACCAGGGCGAGGCGCGGCTGAACGACTTCCACGGCGGCGGCCCGACCGCCGACCCCAGCTTCACCAAAGAGCAGTGGACCGAGGGGCGCTACCAGTGCTCGCGCGATGAGTGGGGCAATGTGTGGGCCAAGGTGGATGAGCGGCACAGCGGGGAAGTCATTCGCGGGGTCATTCAGTCATGGGAGGACCTGGACCGCTACACCCCGCCGACACTGGACGACCCGGCGCGGTACGAGGCCGTGAAGGCGAACTGGGCCCAGGCCCCGGATCGCTACCACCTGGGAACGTTCCCGGGCTTTGCGTTCAATGTGACGCGGTACATGCGGGGGTTCGAGCAGTTCCTGCTGGATTGCGCGGCCGAGCCCGAGCAGGTTGCCCGGCTCAACGACATGGTCATCAGCCTGGTCGAGCGGATCATTGACCTCTACGCCGACTGCGGGGCCGACGGCATCTTCACGTGCGAGGACTGGGGCACCCAGGACATGCTGCTGGTGTCGCCGCCGATGTGGCGCAAGCTGTTCCTGCCGAGCTTCGAGCGCATCGTCGGCCACGCCCACAGCCGCGGGATCGCGGTGTGGATGCACTCGTGCGGGTACCTGTGGGAGATCATCCCCGACCTGATCGCCGTAGGGGTGGATGTGCTGCAGTTCGACCAGCAGGAGAACTACCCGATGCAGCGGCTGGCGGACCACTTCGCGGGGAAGGTCACGTTCTGGTGCCCGGTGGACATCCAGAAGGTGCTGCAGACGCAGGACAGGACGACAATCCAGGACTACGCGAAGC